>NZ_JBANEW010000099.1:0-392755 GCF_049890855.1 Lacrimispora sp. 38-1
GATAAAATGATATCGTAATTAATTGTAATTTAGTTAATACTGATCCAATATCTTTGTTCCACAATACTCTCTGTGAATGTCAATGAAAATATTTACCACCTGACCTTTTGAAAGTTTACCAGGCTGATACCGAATTAGTTTACCAATCCGATGATTTTGACATTTAAAAAGTTTACCACTCGTGACACTGAAAAAGTTTACCATTTGACAGTGAAAAAGTTTACCACTTTGCTTCTGATTAAGGGGAATACCCTGGAGCATTCCCCATATGTTATTACATTGTACCAACAACATCTGTCAATTCATCAATTGCCTGGCAGTAATCATTGATTTCCTGTTTCAGTTCTTTGATCTCCATCTGCTGATCAAAAATGGTTTCAAGCGCCTCTTGGTATTTTATCTCCAGCTGGCTGTATGATAGGTTATTCATGAACAGATTCCTCCTTTCCATCATCAGATACCACAGCAGCATGCTCTGCACGGTAAGGATTGTCTGAATTCATATTTAATACATGCGACCGGAAAGTAAGCCTGTCAATTAATGCAGTCACCATGGTCTGGTTTTCAAACATGGTAGTCCATTCGGAGAACCGTAGATTTGTTGAAACGATGACACTTTTCCGTTCTGCACGGTCTGCCACCACTTTAAATAGTAGCTCTGATTGATGCCGGTTGAAGGTCAGATAGCTCAGCTCGTCAATAATTAACAAATCAGCTTTGGATATCTGTTTTTCCAAGCGAACCAGCCGATGATTGTCCTGAGCTTCAATGAGCTCATTGGAAAGATTAGCTGCTGTATAGAACTTTACGTTCATGCCCTGCATACAGGCCTTCACGCCAAGTCCTATGGACAGGTGGGTCTTGCCGGTTCCTGGATTGCCTATCATTACGATATTCTGTTTCTTTGTGACAAAGCCGCAGGAGGAAAGTTCTTTTAAAAATGCTTCGTCCATGTGTTCAAAGCGGGAAAAATCCAGCTCATCCATGGTCTTTATATAGGGGAAAGATGCTACTTTTATTTTGCGTTTGCGAGTGCTTTCTTGTCTGGAATCCAGTTCCAGTTTCATCAGCTGTATGAGGAAATACTCATAGCCCTGATTTTTATCTAACTGTCGTATAACATCGGCGTAATTGTTGAACATCGGTGTCCGCAGCTGTTTAGAATACATTTCAATGGTTTGTGCCTGTAATTCTTTCATCGTATAGCCACTCCACATTTTTCATCATATTTGGTGAGATCAGTCTGAGTAACCGGAATTTCATTACTTAGATATACGATATTTGATTCTGGATTCTCATGGAGCTGGCTTCGTATCATATCCACGGATGGCACGATGTTTTTTGGAAGCTGTTCCCTGATGGAGAGGATTCTTTCTTCGCCATAGTCAACGCATAGACGCAGGAGCTTTACCATCTCCTTATTGCCGCCCGGAAGAAGTCTTCCCCAGTCAAGCAGTTCCTTGGTCACATTTCGTCTGACAGGCTTTGCCTGAAATACAGCGCGTGGTTTTCTTTCCAGAAGGTCAATGTAATGCTCCAGCCGGTATTCTATTTTACCGGATCCATAGAGCCGGCAAAAGGTTGCAACCAGCTCTCCTTCATGGAAGATACATACCTCATTGGCATAGCCTTTTACAGTCATCTGCTTACGCAGGTAGCGGACAGGAACCGAGTAATCATTCTTATCAAACCGGAGGGTTGAATAATCTCCAACTGTTGGAGTAGCAATACGGCTGGTATCATAGCGGTAAGCTGGGATCTGCTTTAAATAGTACCATTCTTTTTCATAAGCTTCCTTTACTTTGCAGGAGCGTGAATCTACCTTGTGAGTGTTCCGGTATTTCAGACAATCCTTGATAAGATGTTCATTCAGCTCTGCAAGGTTAGCGACTCTTGGAACCGGCACCATGAAATTTCGGCGGGCATAACCCACCAGATTTTCCACCAGACCTTTTTCATTACCACTGGCAATGTTACAGAAATCTGTCTGGAAAGCATAATGGGCGGCAAAGGACCTATACCCTTTCGTAGCTCTGGCATGCAGACCAAAACCTTCACTTACAGCTACCTTGGCATTGTCAAAGATGAGCCTTTTAGGAATGCCCTTGAAATAATCAAACATACTCTGCTGGGCTTCCAGAAAGGACTCCAGATTCTGTGAATAAAATGCCTGTACAAATATGTCGCAGCTGTAACAGAGCCTTCCGCAGAAGAAGTTGATTTTTGTTTTCTTACCATCCAGATAGATGGTGGCTTCACCCCAGTCGATTTGAATGGCATCGCCTACATCGTATTCCAATGGAATATCGGCCTGGGGAGGGACAAGCTGTTCTGCCCGTAGATTTCGTACCACCTCCCGAACTGTAGAGTAGGAACCAGTAAAGCTTTTTTCTATAACAAGTCGGTCATAGATTCGTTTGGCAGTATGCTGCTGTTTGGACAGCTTTTCTTCCATGTCCTGCTTTAGGCAGGCAATGATAAAGTTTGTGATGTCATCTGTAATGACGTTGTTTGTGCGGGTGTAAGATTTGCGCACATCTGGATGTGTATTGCCTTCGCAATACTTTTTGACGGTCTGTCTGGAAATGCCTAGACGTTTGGCAATAGACCGCTGGGATTCACCCTCCGTATGGAGAGTGCGGATTTGAGAGTATAAATCCACTTCAATAATCACCTTTCTTTCATCTCCTTGTAAGATTTTTGTTCTTTTCAATCTTACAGGAATTTATTTCAAGGTGGTAAACTAATTCAGTGTCAAATAGTGTTGAAGTGGTACACTTTTATAATATCATTTACAACTCTCAACCAAAATTTCATTCTCCAGGACACCGCCATTATTCACTATACTTTTTGCGGAACCTACGTTCTTTTTATCACATACCATTAAAACTTTATCTAATCCAATCTTTTTGCACTCCTCCAGGGCAAGTCCAATCATCTTGGTTGCAACTCCTTTTCTTCTTTCCGAAGGCCGTACACCATCTCCGATATGTCCACCATTTAATAGCAGAGATTCATTTAGATAATGTCTGATGTTAACGGCACCAACAAACAAATTTCTTTCTTCATCCAGGCAAAATAACGTGGAATATGGTACATATCCTTCTTTTTCAACGTTGCTGTCTAAACAATTAATATAATTTTCAAAATCACGATAGTCATATCTTACGATTGCATAAGGAACGATTTTTTCACCTGATGCATACCATTCTTCCATCATATCATTTAGATGTGTTTTATATTTATTATCTAATTTTACTAAACGAAGTACTGCAATTTAATCAGTTTCAAAGGCAATATTGATTCTTGGACTTTCAGCTGTTTTTTCTGAGTTGTTAATTTTTCATTAATTTTTCTCCTGGTATTTGATAATTATGAAAGTTCTGGTATAATAGGATTTATAATTAGTTCTGCCGTATGCTGTTCTTCTATGTATCCCGTTTCATCAAACTCAATTCCCAAATTACATTTAGTAAATATTGTTCCAATTTCAGCGTTAAGTTCTTCTCTTGCGTAATCCAGAGTGTCGAGCATGTTCATCATAGGACGGTTTAGGCGATCTGTATGATCAGTTGAATGTGCCACAATGGGGTCTCATTGCACTTTTATTCCCATATGTTCTTATACTTTCTTGATTTTTCCTTTGCCATATAAATCCACACATCTAACTTCTTGGCTTAAACCATCACAGTCTGTTTAAGCTACTGTGTTATTCTTCTGTAATTTCCAACTCATAGATTAATTTTTCTAAGTCAGCCATTTAATTCCCCTCCTTCCATAATTTATCATTGTGATCTGAATGTTAGGTGTCCCAACCACAACTGTACATTTGTGAGATTTACATCGTTATACCCAATTAGATCCATAGCCCGTGTATGGCGGGGATGATTACTTAATCCAGGGAGGGTAGCAGTATGGCGTTAATGACGGTATGTAATGTATTTTTTAACAGTTGTATTTCTGGTCACTTCAGGAACCAGAATTGTACCAAGAGGGTGAACCAATAACAATTTATTTTACCAATACAGAGCAGATAGATGAGAAGGGAGCGTTGTTAGAAATTTACGCAAAGATGGGAAAAAGACGTCTTTCCTCTGCAAAGTTGAAAAATTTGTTTTAGACACAGAGAAATTTGAATTTTATTTTAGGATGGGAGGTGTGTGAATGATCAGAAAATGATTTTTTTACAGGTGAGTTTGCCTGACTATGTAGAACTGCTGTTAAACAGTTATTAGGTTAATCTGAGTGCTGCCACAAGGAAAAAGGGCTGCTTTGGCAGAAAAAGAGGCAAATAAGAAGGAGTGATGAATATTTACAATGAATAATAAGAAAAAAATTGTTTTATTAACTGTTCTCTTAATGATAAGAAGTGTTCCTGTTCCAAGCTATGGAGCATGGATTCAAAATAATGGCCACTGGCGCTATGAAAGGGGTCAGACTTATGAAAATAGTACTTGGAAGTTGATCGATAACGCTTGGTTCTACTTCGATGATTTTGGGTACATGGTAACCGGCTGGCAGCAAATTGGCGGGAGATGGTATTTCTTTAATCCGGTATCGGATGGATCAAAAGGATCAATGCTGACTGGATGGCACTGGGTAGACGGGTATTGCTATTACCTGGCGGAAAATCCTGATTCTCATTACCCGCAAGGGGCAATGTATGAAAATACGCGGACCCCAGATGGGTTTCGGGTTAACAGCTCCGGGGCCTGGATTAATGGAGATGGAATCGCGCAGTATCAAGCTGGAAAAGGAATACAGACAGCAGTAACAAAAAAGACAGTATCTACGGGAAATTTTTCAGGAGGAGGTACCGGAGGAGGTGGTGGATCTGGACATAGCAGGTCAGGTTCAAAAAATAACGCTAAACCCCAGTATGGAAATCCAGAGGAACCACAAAAGGAACCGGCCACCCCTTCTAATGCAGAGCAGTCAAAGCCGGCTTCTCCTTCTGAAGCGAAAAAGGTTTCATGGAAGCTATACTTTGTAGAAGAGAATAATCACAGCAATAAAATTTTTAAATCCCAGAGCGGGCAGAGTGAGGAATATACGGAACTTACGATTGACTTTCCGGAAACAGTTATTGGAAAGGACCGGTATTATTATCATTCTCTGGTATCCAGTCCCTGGAGTACGGTTGTGAGCGGAACCGGAACACAGAAATATTATGTGGAATTTAAAAAAGGCGAGAAGCTGCCAGAGGAAGATGATCCGGATCAGGAGGCAAGAAACAGACTGAGTCAATGGCTGGATACAGCGAGAAAAGCAGATCTTGCTATTACTGGGGAAGAGCCATTAAATCAGCAGCTTATTACAAAAAGTCTGGAAGAAAGCAATGAACGGCTTTTAAACCTTGCTTCTATGGCAGACGGATCAGACCGCAAGGAGGTGTACTTAATTGCAAAGAATCATACTCCTGCAACCATGATTCTCAGCCAGAGAATTTTAAATATTAAGAACGTATCCCAGCTGATTCGGGCAGAGTTTGTCATAGATGGCGATACTTACACGGTTATGAGAGTGGGTTTCGAGAAAACCTATGAAGAAGGTAATTGCAGTCACAGCTATGAAGTGATTGAACGAGTGGAACCTACCTGTATGAATAACGGTTATGAGACCGTGAGATGCGCAAAGTGCGGAAAGGAAGAAACAGTGATATTACCTGCAACAGGACATACAGATACAGATCATGACGGCACCTGTGATATCTGTTACCAGCCGACAGATGAGGCGCCAGAAGTGGTTCATTACAGCCTGGGGGATATCCAGGCCAGGACCGTTGGAAACCGGATCTATTTATTTCGCTGCATTGATGAGGATTACGAGGATGCAATGGGGAACAGTCAAAAAGCTGCATTGTTTCTTTGTGATAGTGTGATCCGGTCTGACATCATGGGAGTATCCGAAAAGTTTAATTTTGGAGATAACAATAACTATAAGTACTCAAAGATCCGTGAGTGGCTGCTGAATAATGTTTTCGATTCGCTGTTTATTCATAATACTTATATCGGCATTACCAGATCATACATAGGTTCCACCGGGAAAGCAACGTATGAGCAGCTGAATGAAAGCAGCTTAATGGGATTTGATCGGTTGTATCAGTCTATGGAGGATAAGATCTTTATTCTGTCCGTGGAAGAAGCGTTAAAGTATCGGGATTATCTATGGAAATTCGGTGGCAGTGAAACAAATAATCCGGATTCCCAGATCTCTGCTTATTCAAAAGGCTATTATCTGCGGACTCCTCAAAATGGAGGTCTGGCAGATTCATGGTCTGGTGAAGGAATTTACGCAGTCAGTTTGACAGACGGGAATATACAGCCAGTTAATGTATCAGAGACAGGCATAGGGTTCAGACCGGCCATAACGATTCCACAGGGATAAGGGGGAAAGTAACATGAGAAGAAATGTAAAGAGAATTTTAAGCTTTTGCCTTGCTGCTGTTATTGCAATATCCACGGTAGGGTATGCGCCACCATCTTTTGCGCTCAATGAAATGACGACAAAATCAAGCATGGAAGAAGCAATGAGAGCGCTTGCTTCTCCATCTGAAGCAGAAAAAAATGTGGCAGAGGTGGCTACCCAGTCAGAGGCTGAAATCCCAGGGAATAAAGCAACTCCTTCGGAGGCCGTGAAATTTGTCCAGATAGAGCCAGAGGAGATTCCAGAATATTACTCCCAGGTTAAAAAGGCAGGAAAAAAGTTCTGGAAATTTGAAGACAGATATGGAGAAATGCAGTATCGAGATTATGGATATGTAGAAGGCGAGGCGGAATTTCCTCTTTGGTATGAGGTAGATGATAAGAGCGAAATAGAGCTATCAATTTCAGTAGATCTGGTTGATGAATATTATAATTTGGCTCCTTATGTTTACGATAACATATCCCCTACAAAATCAAACTGGTCTGACTTTTCAAACCGTTTACTTTCAGATAATGAAAGTATTTTCTTATATGAAAGGCAGGAAGTAAAAGGTTTCACAAACTGGGATTTCAGTACCTATAGCATATGGTATGTAAACGGAATATTAAAAAAAGATCTCGAAGGAAGGGACTTAAACGAAGAGCTCGGTTATTTCTTTTACGGCAGTATTAGTAATGTGCGTGATTCGGTAGAACAGTGGTATTATGCAGACAATGAAGGATGCATTTACGATATGAGCCCCACTATTGATCCTAGCGTGAGTTTGTTCGCTGCTAACCAAGTTGAAATAATATATAATCTTTGCAATTCAGATGATCCAACTAATGGAACTGATAATATTAAGTATACAGATTGGGTAGATGTATCTGACGGTGATGAATACTATACACTAAAAGACTATACGTTAGAAGGGCAGCGGCTGCTTGGGTACATGAGGGGAGCATCTTATTATGACCTGGATATTAGTAGTACTACCAAGGGTAATAAAACAATACGATTTAGTCCACAAAATTATAATTATCCCTATCATGTTAATTACAATGTTTTTTACCCTTCAGGAACCAAGATAAAAAAGAAAGATTTAACAACACAAGTTTTCTATGCAGTTTGGGTTCCTGATAATTACGATGTCCTCGTTGCCCTATATGAAGAAGATCTTAATTTTCCGTATTCCGGAATAAACGGTGATAAATATTTAAGATTTGTGAATGACAGGTTTATGGATAGACCTTACGGTTATCCAATTAAAGGTCCATTTGGCTATTGGAACATGAAACGGATTATGGTTAAGAAGAAAGGTGTATCATATAACCTTGATTTAATACCTAGAAACGGAATTACACTAGAAGGAACTACATATTGGAAAAATAGTCCATTAGAGCACGGTAGAAATTTTAATGCAACTTTTGACGGTTGGGTTACAGATGATGGCGAAAAACTGAGTACCTGGGTACCAGATGGCAGCGGTAAAGTAACTTATATATTTCCTAAATGGAATCTTCAAAATCATTTAGTTACTTTCAAAGGCATAGACGGTGTGATTGAAACTCAACAGGTTCCATTTGGTAGTTCAGCCACTGAACCTAAAAATATAACAACACCTAATGGGTTTAAATTTATCGGCTGGGATACTGATTTTAGTGACATAAGAGAAGATATCGTGGTTAACGCAAAATATGAAGAAAAGAAGACAGTGTCCGTCACATATAAGGACTGGGAAGGAAATGTCATCGGTACCCAGGTGGTGGGAGTAGGAGAATCAGCAACGCTTCCAGCTGCGCCGGCACGTCCCGGATATACCTTTGTGGGTTGGGATACAGATACTACATCAATAGGGGATCATACAGTTGTAAAACCTATTTACAAAATAAACAGCTATGTGTTAACTCTTGATGCGAATGGTGGGGCACTAAATGGAAAAAACGATGAGGAGAAGAATTTTGTTTATGGAGATTCTTTTGATCAGTCTTTGAGTGATGGAAGAGATAATGCAACGCGGAAATATCATACTTTCGATGGTTGGTACACCAAACCTACCGGAGGAGAGAAATATGCCTATACAGGAAATAAAATGCCTGCAGATGATGTTACGGCATATGCTCATTGGAGCCGAAACGCTAGTCTTGTCACTTATAAGGACTGGGATGGAAGAGTGTTAGGCAATCTAGAAGTTGTTATCGGAGGAGATGCAACACCACCAGCAGACCCGGAAAGACAAGGATATACCTTTATAGGCTGGGATAAACCCTACACCAACATTATGGATGATACGACAATCGTGGCTAAGTACAATAAAAACAATTATAAGCTTATCCTTGAAGGGAATGGAGGGGGCTTAGATGGGAGCAATGCAGAGGAAGAATATACCATAACCTATGGAGGTTCCTTTGATCAAATTCTTTTAGAGGGGAAGAACAACGTAAGTAGGCCCGGATATACTTTTGATGGCTGGTACTCAGCAGAAACAGAAGGAAATTGCTATTCCTATAGCGGAAATGTTATGCCGTCAAATGATCTGAACGTATATGCACAATGGAAAGTAAATGAGTATACGGTTCATTATGACGGAAATCTGGAGGCTTTAAAGAAAAATCCAGAGGATAAGTTAATTACTTATGGTCAAGTTATAGGAGAACTTCCCGCCATTAATGCAGAGGGATATATTTTCTTGGGCTGGTACACTGACCCCACCAGGGGAACTAAAGTAATAGAAGAAACTCCAATTTTAGGAGACACCACTTATTATGCACAATGGGATACTATTTCAAAACCTGCTGTACCAGATCCGATAAAGCCGGAACCAGAGAACCGGGTTGAGGAAGAGAAAATAACTGTTCCTATTACACCGATTATTGATAGTACTGCAAAACCAACCGTACCGGATACCGGAGGTACATTCGCCGCAAATCCGGACAACCCTTATGATGTTACCTATACAAAGCCGGATGGAACGACAGCAAGGGATGAATGGGTTGGTGACGGGAAAGATTGGTACCATATTGATGAAGCAGGAAAACTAAATTACGACTGGTATCTGGAAGGAGAAAAGACCTGGTATAAGCTTAAAAAAGAACCAGGGGATAGGTTCGGGGCCGCATTAACTGGTTGGAATTACGAGCCAATGGATGATAAGAGCTATTTCTTTGATCCCAGTACGACTAAGATGCTTACCGGATGGCAACTCATTGACAGTAAGTGGTATTACTTTACAAAACAAAATGAGTCACAAACCTATTATGGAAGCAATCCTAGTGGAAGTAATCCTGATGGTTGGAAATATGATCCATTAAAACCAGGTAAGCCTTATGGATCAATGTATCAAGATGAGTTTACTCCAGATGGATATCGAGTAGATGAAAATGGAGTTTGGAAAAATAAATAGGAGGAACAATGAGAAAAAAATTTGTGAGAGGGCTGGCATATGTAATGTGTGCCACCCTGACAATCACCGCAGTACCGCCCTGGACTGTATATGCGGAATCAGGGACAGAAGTTTCCAGTTCAAAAGTAGCCACGCCCTCTGAAGCGGGCCGAGATAATGGAATAGAGGAAGAAACCGTTAATAATGATGAGACTCCCGAAGCAGATCTGACAGAAGAGGAAGCGGAAGAGATCCCCCCTGCAGATCCGGAACCGATTGAAATTCCGATAACAGATCCGGCAGATATTGCTACGCCATCTGAAGTAGTAGAACCTACTTTCACGGATGTAAAAAAAGTTTTAGCAGCTTCCTTTCTTTCTTCAGTTCCTTCTTCCAGTTTCCTGGGAGACATCTGGGATTCCTGGTCAGGGAAAACAAGCTTTGAATTCTTAAGCGGAAGTCAGGGAGAGGGAACAGAAGAAAAACCATACCTGATTAAAAACCGGGAGCAGCTTATGGGACTATCCGAGCTTACGGCCATGGGAATGATGGTACCGGAGGCGGAGGGAGCCAAATATGCCGGAGATTATTCCGGATGTTACTTTGCCTTGGGTGCGAATATTGATCTTCAGGGGGTGGATTGGATTCCCATTGGCTTTTATCAGGACTTTTCTGAAAAGTCTGGGGAAGTTACCCACACATTTAATGGTTTCTTTGATGGCAATGGAAAGACCATCAAAAATTTAAAATTGACTTCCTTTGCTGGTTATAACAACGTAGGACTCTTTGGATCGGTATCCAATGCAAACATCCATGACCTGATCATAATTCCGGACAGCAGCTCCATAAAAGGAAATGACCGGATCGGTGTGGTTGTGGGATATGCAGAAAACAGTGAGATTCGTAACGTGACGGTAAAAAATGCAGATATCAGTTCCACTGGTATTTCCGGAGGAATTGCGGGAGAGATCAGCAGTACTGTGATTGAGAATGCTATCTGTGAAAAGGTCATGATTGATGCTAAAGGAGGAAATGAAGTTATTTATACCGGAGGGATTACCGGGGTTGCTTCCAATTCCTCTATCATTGACTGCGAGGTATCTACTGGCACAGGAACTACTGCAAGAATCCAGGGAACCGGATACATTGGCGGTATTGTAGGGTATCAGAACGCTTCAAATGTATTTAACACCTATGTAAGCGGAACCATTGGTGGTTATCGCTCGACTGCCATCGGAGGAATTACAGGTAAATATGCAGCCGGGAAAATAAAAGTAGCCCGTTTTGCGGGAACCATTGGAAACTCCCAGCTTGGTTCCATGGCAAGGGAAGGAACATTTATCGGAACCAGACAGGGGGCTGCAACAAACTTTAATTACATAGAGGATGTGGCATTTTTATTTGCTGATACGGAGAGTAAGATAAATGCCAATGTCTGCGGTTCAGAAATCATGGATGATAATGATTATACCTACGCTGCCCATATCGGTTACTGGCATACAGGAGATCTTTATTACACACTGGTTCAGGGTGGAGTACAAAAGACCATTTCGGATCAGTACTTTTATGAAGAACTGGAAAACGGTATCCTGACAGTTCTTGATGAAGAGTCTGGGGATTATACCCTGGATCACTTTGCACCTGATTCTCTGGGCAGACCTGTAAGAGGATATCTTTTAAATGTCAATCAGATTGATACTATAGCAAACGGCCAGAACTTTTATGATATTGCAACCTTGGAAGTACGAGGAAATTCCCAGTATTCCAAACCCCTTAATAAAGAAAACCGGGGAGCTATTGCAGCTGGTTCAGCGGTCACGGTAACAACGGCACCGAAAAATACAGATACAGAAAAATTCCAGATTGAAGATTCTCCTTTCTATGTAAATAGTAAGGGAATCAAAAAGAGCAGTACCTATTCCGACAGCAGCCATGCTTATGCATTTACCATGCCGGAGGAAAATGTAACCGTTTCTGCGCTCTATAAGAAGGTGGCCGTATCAGTAACGGTAGATCCTGAAAGTTATACCTTTGCAGTTGTTCAGACCAGAACCGGAAACCGAAAAAACCCGGTAATAACGACAGAGATTAAGAACAAAGAAGGGAAGCTGATCGCCCGGTATATCAACGGTGTGTTAGAAAAAGGAACCGAGGTACAGCCAGTAAATATTAAAGCTGTGATTGATGCCAACAATGACGTGGCGGACAGCCGGGTGAAATGGAGCATTGACGATCCCCAACTTATTGGTCTTGCAAAAAACAATGATGAGGAAACTGACGGATACACCTCACAGTCAGCGAGCCTATCAGTTATTCTTTCCTCCTCCTTCTTTCAAACCATTATAGCGGAGGCAGAAAAGAAACAGGCAGATGAGAACTACCAGTACAAGATTCCCAATATGATTTATGGAGCTGGACACCAAAATGGTGGAGTTGCAGTTTTAACGGCGCAAACAAGACCTTCCACTTCCTTTGAAGGGAAACCCTGTACTGCCAACAGCAGAATCAATGTTACGTTCCAGATCATTGACAATACCTTAGTTGCAACGGAAGGAGCAGTTCTTGATAAACAGGCGCTTACCTATACCGTGAGAAGAACTCTGACTGGGGACCGGATCAATCCACAGGAAACGGTTACAGTAACAGCTCCCCAGTCCTTAACGGCAACGTTCACCCCGGACTTCTTCTCTAAGGATGAAGTGGTATGGACCAGTTCCGATCCGGCAGTGGTACAAGTAACACAGGATAATGAGGCATACCGGGAAGCGTCGGTTTCTGCAATAAAGGATGCCGCCTGGATTCGTAACATCATAGCTACCGACAATGGAATCAAAAGCAACGATCCCTATGCGAAAGTATCAGGAAGCGGAAACCGGGATGTTGTCATTACAGTTGATGGAAAAGACAAGCTTGGGAATAAAGCTTCCGCTGTCTGCCAGGTAAATATCAACTTTGTAACGGATGACCAGACCAGAGTGGTTCCGGAAGGAATTACTCTGAATGAGAAAGAGTTATCCTATGAGCTTGGCTTCCAAATGACCGGAGATATTCATTCACAAATTGCAGATAAGAAGGGATTTATTGCAAAGAAACTATCTGCAACGGTTCTCCCAGATCTTGATGAGTCAGCGGAACATAAACCCTATGACCGGACTGTAATCTGGGCTTCCTCTGATCCGGAAGCGTTATCCGTTGATGAGCAGGGAAATGTAACTCCAGTTGATGGTGCTGCCTGGATCAATGAAGCTCTTCGCAAAGCTCCTTACCGTGAAGAAAAGAATGTGGAGATTACGGCCACTACAAAAGACGGAAGGAAAGCGGCCACCTGTCTGGTTAAACTTACATTCCAGGCAGAATGCCTGGAAGCAGACCGAAACAGTGAGACATTCGATCTGGTCCTTACCAAAACAGGAAGAAGAACCAACCCTACTTACACCTGGAGCGGTATGGAAGCAAAGAAATTCTCTGCTTCTGTTTATCCAGAAAATAGGGAGAAAAAGAAAATCCAGTGGCGGTCCTCTGATTCAGGAATCCTTTCTGTAGATTCAGAAGGAAATGTCAAGGCTGTTGTGATTAATGAAAAGCAGGAAATAATCGCTGGCTGGATTAATGAGATACTGGGAAAATCACAGTACTCAGGAAGTTCAAACGCTTTTGTCTATGTGGAAAGCAGTGATGGAAAGCTTTCTGATCCGGTACAGATAATATTAAATTTAAAGGTCATTGATAACACCACTTCTGGAGGCAGTTCCGGAGGAGGAGGTGGTGGCGGGGGAGGCGGTAGCCGATCCGTAGGAGTAACGGCTGCAGGAAATATCAAAGGACCGGCAGCTCCCTCTGGTGCCATCACCGGCACATGGACCCAGACTGGAAATGGGAAGTGGATCTTTGCTTCCGACAGGACCTATACCGATGAATGGGCATATATTAGTAACCCATTTGCAACGGGAGATCAGGAAAAGGCTTCCTGGTTCCGGTTTGATAAAGACGGCTTCATGGTGACGGGCTGGCAGACAGATGCAGATGGAGTTACATACTATTTAAAAGCAGCTTCTGATGGAACGCAGGGCCAGATGCTTAGTGGCTGGCAAAATATAGATGGTATCTGGTACTACTTTAACCCGGTTTCTGATGGGACAAAAGGAAAGCTGCTTATGAACACGGTGACCCCGGACGGGTATACAGTGAATGAAAAAGGCCAGTGGATATCATGAAAAATATTGATAAGTATGATAAGGCTGAGCTGCTTTCAATTTTAATAAATTTATAACAATCATATCCACTTCGCTAATCGTGTGATTTTAATGGGAAGGTTAACCCGTGATCCGGAAGTAAGATATTCTCAGGGAGAGAAGTCACTGGCAGTTGCAAAATACACACTGGCTATTGATCGGAGAGGTCGAAGGAACCAGGAAGGTAATGAACAGACAGCTGATTTCATTAATTGTACTGCATTTGACAGAGCAGGAGAATTCACAGAAAAGTATTTTCGCTAAGGGATGAGAGTATTAGTTTCAGGAAGAATCCAAACTGGAAGCTACATCAATAAAGAAGGAGTTAAAGTTTATACATTTGATGTTATTGTGGATGATCAGGAGTTTGCGGATAGCAAGAATGCATCAGGTGATAATTCCAGACCAGATCCTTCCAGAGCTGTTGATGATGGCTTTATGAATATCCCTGATGGTGTCGAAGACGAAGGACTTCCTTTTAATTCATAGGTGAAGAGGATGAAATTAACTATTAAAGAAAAAAACAAAAACATTCCGGTATCGGTGACGTTAGAAAATAAAATGAAATACGGAATCGTGATAGGGACAAGTGATAAATTGGTTGGAGTTTTACTAAATACTGGAGAGTATGTAGATGTGCCTGAGTATTATGTAAAAAGAATATCAAGAAAACCCAAGTTCACCGTTACTTAGAAATTGAAAGATACTTGTACATTGACATCCGAATATGTTTAACCGATAGAAAAGAATTTAGAACACTTGTGGCATGAGCGGAACTGAGTTCCGTTCATGCTTAATAAATGAGAAATAACGGAACTCAATTCCGCTCATAAAAGGAGACTAGAACTTACTTATGGATGAAGAGATAGAGATCAATACATAGAAAGGTGGTATACCATCTCATTAAAAGTAAATCCTAACCGGGCATGATTAACTCCGATTATATTTAAATGCACATAGTATTGCAAAGCAATGTAATGCAATGTATTGCAATTGCAATACAAAAGTGGTATAGTAAATACATATAAAGGAGGGCGAGATATGGCCAGTATTAATGTTAGAGTAGATGATGAACTTAAAAAACAGTGTGAAATGATTTTTGAAGAGCTTGGTATGAATACCAGCACAGCAATTAATATTTTTTTGAAACAGGTGATTCGTTCCAATGGCATACCATTTACGGTACAGGCAGATCCATTTTATTCAGTAGAGAACCAGGCTCATCTGTTGGCAGCAAAAGAAAGAATGGAAAAAGGCGAAGGGAAAATTCATGATGTCATTGAGGTGGACGAATGAAAAAAATATGGGATGAGGAGGCTTGGGAAGATTATCTATATTGGCAAACCCAGGATAGAAAAACCCTTAAGCGTATCAATCTATTAATACAGGATATCGATAGGAATGGGTATTCTGGTATTGGTAAGCCGGAGCCATTAAAAGGAAATATGCAGGGATATTGGAGTCGCAGAATTGATGAAGCAAATCGGTTTGTATATCGTATTAATGGTGGCAAGATTGAAATTATTCAATGCCGTACCCATTATCAAAATCTATCCTAAAAGTCCCATAGTATTGTGAACGGAACATAGTTCCGTTCATGGTTTAAAGAAAGAGGAACCGTTTTACCATGAAAAAAACAGAACGTTATTTTTATCCTGCTATTTTTACTTATGAACCAGGAAAGGAAATTGCAGTAGTATTTCCTGATTTGGATTGTGCTACCAGTGGTAATGATGAGGAGACTGCTATTTTTTCAGCGAGGGAATTACTTGGCTGTGTTCTTTATGGATTAGAGGAGGATGAGGAGGATATTCCAGATCCTACGCCACTATTACAAGTAGAAGTACATGAAAATGAAAGAGCGGTTTTGATTGATGTTTATATGCCTTCCATACGCTTGAATAAGATGAACCGAGCTAGACCATGATATTATAATTAACTGATATGAACGGAACTTAGTTCCGTTCATTAACAAATAAAAAATGATATTAATACGTTTGTCTTTATAAATTATAGTAACAAATTCAACGAAAATTTGAAAATTTTTCCATAATATGTTATAGTTATTACGGTAGTCAATCTGCCAGGTGGTTTCCATCTCCGAAAGGATGTGGTAATTGTATGAGCACATATGAGGAATTGGTTATCATAAATATTGCAGCGCTAATCGTTACAATACTTGTATACGTGAACAGCAATGACAAAGGTACAAAAAAATAATCACCCCGCCTACCAAGCATTGGTGATTATTTTTATAAAATAGATTGTCAATTTTGGAAGCCACTCTGTGGAGTTGGCTACCTTTTGTATCTTTAGAATAGCACGAATTTGCAGAGATGTCAAATTAGAGATTTAAGGGAAAAGAGTATGGCTTTATATCTAAATGTTCCTTACGAGCAAAAGGACTCGGTAAAAGCTTTAGGAGCTAAATGGGATCAGATTAGGAAACAATGGTATGTTACAAATAAGTTTGATTATTATAAATACTTTGATTGGTTTCCAGAAGTTTATGAGCAGTGCGATCTGATATGTGATTATATGTATATTGTAGAAGCCCCTCGTAAGTGTCATAAATGTAAAAATGAAACTAGTGTAGTTGGATTAGCATTCCAAAAATTTTTTTCTATTAAAAAAGGCGAAAATGGTAACTTGATAGGATACAGATACAATAATAAGTATTTAAACTTTTTTACATTGGATGATGAAACTGATAATACTCAGCTAGAGTTTTTTTTAAGAAGCATTTTAGATATTATTATTCTTATTCAAAGACTATGAGATATAGTTATATCGCAAATCATTGTGAACATTGTGGAGCAACCCAAGGAAATCACTATTTGTATGAAGAACCTAGTGGTCCTTTCTTTGATATTGATAATGCTGATGACGAAGTTAAAAAGAGAATTAATTTGTATAAAATCGCATTTACCGAGGACGGAGTTACTTGTCCTGATTATACAGGGGATGGTTTTATGCCAAGTCAGAACATGCAGGTGAAAATAATTGATAATTTGAACATGAAGCCAGGGGATATTTATAAGGTGTATAACTTTTAATGTATGCATTGTTGTAAATTTCTATTCAGAATGTATTATAAAGAAAAGTAGGAGTATTACCAAATTTTACATATACATAGGGAGGACTAAATTATGAAAAAGAGATTGTTAGGAGCAGTAATATCCTTGGCATTTACCATTACGATACCAACACCAGCTTTTGCAGAAATTATCTGGACTCCGGATAAGCTTCCGGCCGGGTATACAACGAATGAGTGGGAAAATAAAGATTTTAGTTTTTATTCAGGAAATGCTATAAAGAAAGATACTTATACTTATTATGTAAAAGACTTACATGGGAATTTTATGATGAATGCAATATTTGCTGGCGGTATGTCTACTAATGTAGATGGAGTTGTTATAATGACAAACGGTGATGTGGCTTCATACGGTTCCCAAGAAGAACAATTAAAATATGCAAATTCATTGCCATATGAGAATATTTCTTGGCACCAAGACGGCTCAAAATCTATCAATCAAAATGGAATTAGCAACTATTGGTATGGAAATAGTCGAAATAGCACAATAAGTAGTTGGAATTGGTTATTGACTGCCCCTGATGGTAGTCAGGACGGTCTAAAGTATGCTTACTGCTTTAATGAATATGGCTATCTTTATACCAATACCATTACCCCAGACGGATATCAGGTCAATGAACTTGGCCAGTTAATGATTGATGGAAAGGTGAAAACAAAAAAGACAACTGATTTTACTGCTTGGCATGGCTATTCAAACTATGCAATAGGTTATCTTGTTTATGATCCAGAATCCAGTGAACAGCATAAAAATGACAGAGCCAACCCATTTTTTTAAATAGAAATAGAATAGAAACTTATAAAAGACTATCGGTTAACACATAATCGGTGGTCTTTTTTTATTGCAAATAGAGGAAAAAAATGAAAAATCGGTTACAAAGATTTGATATAAAAAGAAAATCAGCCGGTCTTATGGCGATAATCTTTACGGTGATGGCATTTTTACCTTACTTTCCGGAAAATATGATATCCTTTGCAGATTACGCACAAACCATAGAACCATCCGCGTGGGTATCCTGGAATTCCAGTAGATACAGTGCAAATAATAGCAAAGGATATATTCCGACAGGATTGATGTATGAGACTAAGGACTTTCACTTAGGGGCAGCCGTAGCAGAAGGAAATTTTCCGGCAGGAGCAAAGCAGTATCTGGTAAAGAGTGATCAATCCAGTGAGAGTGATTATGACGAATTTGACAAGTCTTTCATCTATTGTGTAGCAATGCATACGGAAAGTTCCAGGATAGGTCTTGGAAGTCAGGCATTCTTACAAAATTTTTGGAGCGTTAAAGATAATAACATGCCAGATGAATTTCCAACTGGGGATAATGCAAAAAATCCAGAATTAAAAAAGTTTAACTTTCTTATGATTGTTTATGCCACCTACATGGGACGCAACGTCAGTGTTGTTGCCTGTAACGATGCCAATACCGGCACAGCAAAATACATTGTTGCTGCCATTATTAACTGGATTGCAGCAAACAATTGTGAATTTACCGGTGACTGGAAAACGGATTTAGAGTTGTTCCGTAAAAGTGCGGATTATAAGTCTGTGCTAAAGCAAATGAATCCAAACGCAGTGGGAGATTCTTCCGTTTATAATCAGTTAACCAATACTCAGATACCAGATGATTTTAAGGCAAGAGGCTGTAACAATAGTGCAGAGTGGATGTTCAGTAATGTCTGGGGAGCAGCGACTATTACAAAACAGTTTGACGTGGATACAGAAGAAACCGTTTACTATGCCAAGGTGGATCACGCTTTGGAAACTTATACAATCACAATTCCATATTCTAATGATGCAGTGAAGGATTATTATCAGCATTTGGCTGCAAAGGATCTTTATGGAGACTGGAGCTTTAACGGTCCCACCGATGCAGGACTTGTGTTTACTTCTAAGTCTGGTGAGGTTCCAGACGATGGAAAGGGAATCGCAACCTTATATTGGCCAAATCCGGGACAGGTAGGAACAGAGCTGGCCAAGGATTTGGGATCGGCGCAGCTTGCGACGTTTAAATTTTATACTCAAGATTCAAGATATCCAGATGGTTCAATGTATGCTTTTGATCAATCTCAAACTTATTTTGGTGCCAAGATGGATAAAGACTTAGAAGTCCATGTACGTGTCGGTTTTGTTGGTAAAGCAGAGGTTCAGCGCTTTAAACATACGGAAGGCTTTGGTGCCAGTTATAACGTAGGTCTTAACACCTTTGATTCCGAAACAGGAAAGCCCCTTGCAAATACCCAATGGGACATTTTAGAAAAGTTTGATGACTCCCAGCTTGATGATACAGATTTAGAATTAAGAAGAGCTGGCGATTATTCCTCAAACTTAGGTTCTTTAACCGATGCTTCATGGAAAGAAGATCAGGGGAGTGATGATGCAAGGATCTCTTTAAATTACAGCGGGGATACCAGGCTTAACGTTTCCGAAGCAAACCTTTACAATCAGGGAAATTCTTCCGGTTCTCAGTTTGAAACCTGGGACGACCCTGAAAACGATCCCTGTAATGCAGATGAACATATTACGGATTCGGATGGTGTTCTTCACTATGTAGATTCCAGAGGAAATATTCACAGTAAGACAGCCCATTCGGATGCTAGAAATTACACCTATTTAAAAGGTTATTGCAGTGGTCATCCAGCCCCCGTCATTGAATACCAAGAAATACCGGAACCAGAGTATGATGAGGAAACTGGAGAACAGACCAATGCAGATGAAATAGGAGCTGCGGAGGAAGCAAACCAGGATCTTCACGACACCGCATGGGCCAACTGGCTGGAAGGAGTAAAAGAATGTGAGGATCTGGTAGAGGAAGGTGGTTTCTTCCATGCCATTGATCCCACTGGACAAACTCAGAAAAAGGCTCTGGAAGAAGACCGGGATGAGTTTTACAAAGAGTTTATTTCTCTAAAGTATCATTATTCCGCAAAAGAGCTTCTCCCGGCTCCCGGTTACTCCCTTCATGGAAGCCACCCGGATGATATTCCGTTAGAATGGAGAACGGTTACGTCAAGTGAGTATAAGGATTATGAATCTTCCGGACTTGATCACGAGGGCAGTAGCAGTGATCCTGATTTTGAACGTGACAGTTTAACAGACAGTACGATCCGTTTAAAATCATCACCGTCTCAGGAAAGTACGCAGTTTGTCAGCTTTGGATCACTGGACCATTTAGACGGAATGGATCAGGAACTTACCCTGTTTGACTCTGAAACAGATTTAAAGGAAGAAGTTTCCGACCAGGAGGAATTGAGTGAACCGGAAACCGAAGCATCTGAACCTCAGGAACCGGAGGAAATACAGTCTGAAATTATAGAAGAAACAGAAAATGAGACAGAAGCGGAAACAGAAACAGAGACACAAGCAGAGACTCAAGCAGAAACCAAAGAAGAAACGACAGTGCCAACAGAGTCCGAAAGTATAGCAGAATTGGAAGAAATTCCAGAAACAACTGTGGAATCTGAAACGACAGCAGAATCCACGAAAGAGGTAGAAACGGAAGTGGAGACTGAGGCTCAAACACAAGCCGAAACAAAAGCCCCCGCCTTAGAAACCGCTCCGGTAAAGACAAAGGTTGCAACCGATTCTCAGGCAAAGGCTGTGTACGCGGAAGTTACGTTAACCGGACTTTTGGAAAAAGTAGTAAAAGGTATAAAGCTTGTGGCATCAAAAGCAGTCTCACTTTTTTCCTTAACCGCTTCTTCTGATGAGGATTCCGGAAGCGAAAGTTCCCTTTATTCCCTGACGGAATCAACAGACACAGACCGCCTTTTCCCGCTGTCTTCCTCCATTACAGACTGGACTTTCACTGTCTATGATCACCGGACGGAAGGAGATATTCACTTTAATAAAAAGGACATGGATTTAAAGTCAGGGGAAAGCGCTTCCTATGATGCCTACGGAGATGCACAGGGAGACGGAACCTTAGAAGGGGCTGTCTACGGACTGTTTGCTGCAGCCGATATTCCCCATCCAGACGGACATTCCGGTGTGGTATTTCAAAAAGACGATTTAGTATCAGTAGCCACAACGGATCGGAATGGGGATGCCAGTTTCCTTTCCATCACCAAGGCACCGGGTTATAGGTTTAACTACCAGACCGGAAACATTGAAAAGACGGCCAACAGCTGGGCAGACCAAGCACCCAGAAACCTATATACCGGAATGGCAGCTGCGGTAGGAAAAGAATCCGATGCAGAACGATTTATCGGCCATACCTCACATGGCAGTAGCATTTCCTTAACTGACAGTCGGAATGAAACGGCATCCGGTTATGAAAAGCTATCCTCCAATCAGGGAAGGGACAACACCGGGGAGAGCAGCCATTTCTATCCAATTGAGAACAATGAAAGCTTAAACGGAAACTGCTGGATCGGACGTCCCTTAATCGTCAATGCGGATGGAACCCAGTACTACATAAAAGAACTGACCAGATCAGAGGGCTACGAACTATCCGTTTATGGAAAAGATGCTTCTGTTTCTAACCGGGAAGCGTTTCAAAGCGGAGGGAGCCCGTCAGCTGAAGGAACGGTCTCTGCCAGTACCTTAGATATTAACCGGGCAAAGAAAGCAAACACCTTTACGGTAAATAGCAGTGGTACCACAAATGGTTATCAGATTTATGCAAACAATATCCCTGAAGGAGCTTCCTTTTACCGGACAGAAAGCAAGGTGGTGGAAGATCCGAATGGAACCCATACGGAGTATGTTTATACCAGTGAAAATGCCATAGCAGAAGAAGAGGGAGCCAAGGTTGTCATTAACGGTTCCTATGTGGATGCAAACGTTGGGGATACCATTTCTTTGCCAAACGGAGAAACCGCTGTTGCCACCAAGGTGTCAGATCCGGAATATGACTATACAGCGGTCCGCCCTTCCAATGCTTTAAGATATACCATTCCTACCTTTTCAGATAAGGAAGATACCGGAGATTTAACCGAGGATGTGAATTCCGTCTTACAAAAGGCTTCCTTTAAGGAGCCGGATGAAGGATCGCCCTGGATGATCATTCCTCTGGAGGGAGATAGCTTTGAAGAACAGGCAGAAAGCCTTTATAAAGGAATGGAAGATGCCGGACTTTCCGTATTCAACTGTCTGAGAGTTGAGGAGATTATAGATGGGAAAGCGGTGGTCCGTTATTCCTACCGTGTGGGAAGCACCATTACCTACAGTTTATACGATGAGGCATTAAAGTTGCTTTATATAAAAATGGATATCCAGTATGAAATAAATGGGACAACGGTTTCTGGTTATTTTTATGTTCCATACAAACCGGATCAGCTGGAGGATTATACCGAAAACACCAATGGATTTATCACCTACGCAAAAGTAAAAAGCGGAGCGTTGTCACAGACAAAGGCAGTTTATTCAGAGGATTTAACTACTCTTACAGTAAAAGAAAATCCTGCTCATACCTACTGGGTCTATGCAAAAGGAGAATCAATCCGGAATAGCGATGGAAGTATTAAGACCGTATTGGTAGAAAAGGAAGTCCAGGTAAGACCGGGATATGATTTAAAGGACGTGGACACGCCGGTAGATGCCGTGTATGACGGAAAGGGCTATACCATCAATGTTGAGGGGAGTGAGGGGACGGAGACTACAGACTATAAGATCACTTATAGTTATGATCTGATTTCCGGAACCTATACCACACCCCAGGAATATGCCCTTTATTATGGAAATATTTCCGTATCTCCAAAGCTTTCAAGTGCGGGAACCTATATCGAAGCGGTTACTCTCCGCTATGATAAGAATCAGCTGTATGCAGATGGAGGAACCCGTAACGACAGCATTTCCGTTGTAGAACGGCCCATCATGCAAAAGGTAAAGATTACGAAGGACATAGAGATAAATGCAGGCGGGACATACGACAATAACACCTATGCAGCAACTGGCCATGAGGATCATTACACTGAAAGTGGAGGCGGTAAGGGAGAAAATGCAGCATACTTAAAAAACTTCCGCTTTAAGACTTACTTAAAATCAAACTTGGAACGGCTTTACCGGGCAGAGGACGGAACCGTGACGTGGCAGGACTGGAATGGAAACACCGTGGATATCAATACCTACCGGGACAAGTTTCCAGAAAAGGTCCAGAAGCTTTATACCAGAGTTGATTATCAGACAAGCCCGTTAGCAAAGGATTCCAACGATGCAGCCATAGCCAATACGGAACTTTACAGTTATACCAATTATCTTATCAATGCAGATCAGAACCCAGGTTATACGGCAATTCTTGAAAGTGGAAAAGACGGTTATCGCTATGATAAGTTCTTTGATGCGATAAAAGTGGCCAACGAAGACCAATGGGACCGGACAGAGAATAATAGCAGTTCTTTCAAACCATTTGCTTTTATTAAAAAGCTCCTCTTTGGAATGGCTGGTGGGGAAAAAGAGTATCCCGCCGTACATAACAATACGGATATCGAAAATAAAATCAATACTTCAGATACCGCAAAAGATAACGCCCTCCGTTCCGATCACGTCCGCCAGTTTGCCATCACCTGGTATTTAGATGATGAAGTAGCGAAACTGGTAAAGGAAAATCAGACAGGAGAAACAGAAAGTGCTGCAGGAAGTGAATCGTATTCCGATGAGATTTATGATAAAGCCCTTTCTGGAGCCATTAAAAAGGCAGAAAACTATCTAAAACCATTTTTCACGTATGACTTTGATGAGATCTATTCCATTGCCTGGGACAGTGAAGCAGATGGAGGAAGTGACAAGGATTTTACAACACTCAGTGCAAATATAGAGGATTCTACTTCTGGATATACTTACGGAATTTCTGAATATCTTCCTTATGGTACCTACGTAGCTGTAGAACAGCAGCCCTTTAACAAAGACTTGGGGGATCTTTTTAACAAGCATTATAAAACCGATGCTCCAAAGGAAATCCAACTTCCTGCGGTCTATGAGGGGGGTAAGTCCGGATCAGATCAGACACCAGAGGTATTAAGCAGCTATTACAATTACAAATTGACAGATACCGCCTCACAGCTTTCAGCCAAATACCATATCCGCTTTAATGAGGAATGGCCGGGAGAATCAGAGGATTTAAGAAAGTATGTAATTCGTGGACACAATTATCTGGGAAATTATGAAATCTATCCCTATGGATTAGACCTTGATAAGCTTTCTGGATCGTCTGTCGGTGATCCTTCTGGAAATGGACACTTTACCATTACCCAGGGCGAAACTGATCCGGTCAAGGATTATTACAACACGTTGGTTGATCAGCCAGAAGCCGGAGGAAATGATTCCAGTCATTATCTGGCCGACAATGGAAATGCGGGAAAGCATACAGCAAACGGAACCACTTATGAGACAGACGGAATCGAAAAAATTTATCATTATGGATCGGTTTCAGAAAATAAGGAAGCGAGTGAATCCGGAACGTCCATGAAGGGAGTTCAGACAGCCTATGACGGGAAATATGCTTCCATGCTGGTACCGTGGAGTGTGGCAGAGCCAGCGGATGAAACAACCGACACAGCACCCAATGGAGATGGCAGCTCCAGTTACCAGGGCTATGGTTACCGGAAGTTTAAAAATACCTTTTATACAAGCCGGCTACGAATTGAAAAACTGGACTCAGAAACAGGAGAAAATATCCTCCATGATGGAGCGTTCTTTGCTCTCTATGCCGCTTCCAGAGAAGAGGGGGAAAACACAGACGGAAAGGTGAAATTTTATGAAACAGATACCCGGATCGGAGGCTCTAAGGAATTTTTAGAGGCAATGGGAGCCAGCAATATTATTCAGTCAGGTGAGTCCTACAGCGGGCTGGTTCCAGCCGGAAGCCCGGTCTGTGAAGAAGGAGAACAGGTAGTCCTTTCAGAT
Source organism: Lacrimispora sp. 38-1 (assembly GCF_049890855.1). NCBI lineage: Bacteria > Bacillati > Bacillota > Clostridia > Lachnospirales > Lachnospiraceae > Lacrimispora > Lacrimispora sp. 38-1. Next base: position 24,959 of record NZ_JBANEW010000099.1, read on the forward strand.
GAACAGGGAAGAAGAACCGGACAGTTTGAGGCTTTTACGACTACCAGGGATGGGGTACAGGCAAGGGAAGGAGATTTAACAAGTACTTCTTATCAGGATCAGAATACAGGCTATTTGGTAACACCACAGCCTCTTGGAGCCGGAACTTATGTCCTGTGTGAGATCAAGCCTCCTGCCGGATACGTAAGATCCAAGCCGGTAGCTATTGAAATCTACTCGGATCAGACAACCTATTATCTTGACGGAAACCGGGACAGCCGGGTAGCTGCAGCCATCTATGAGGACAAAAATCAGGTTGGAACTAAGGTAGAAGATACCGCCAGAATCTATATAGGAAATACACCGGTTCGCCTTGAAGTGTCTAAGATTAAAGATTCTGATCATACCGTTACCTATAAAACAGATACCAGGTTAGAAGGAACGGAGCTGGCACTAAAACAGAAATGTGGAACTGAAAATTTAGAGTTCGCCTATATGAACGGGACTTACTTAGGCTATGCCTGGTACAAAGGAACCATTGAATACCTTCAGTCCAGAAAGGACGCCGGGGAGGATGTAAATCTGATTTATGTAGATGGTGTTTTTGCCGGTTACGGTTTGATAGAGAGAACGTTGGATACCGATGATGATCAGAACCGCTATGTATCTGGGGCAAAGATGGCCCTTTACGATGCTATAACCATATCAGAGAGTGGGAACAGCGGAGATTACGGATACAAAGGTGTAGAAGTGGCCAGAGACCGAAATAACAATGTTCAATCCATAAAGGTATTAAAAGGCTATGCCGGGACAACTGTGGAGTTTTTAAGAAAAGACAGCGTGCCCCGCCCTATCGGGCAAGATCCGGATGGAAGTCTTGCAGGAGAAACCGGAAACGGTACATGGACTTATGAAACCATAGCCCGGAATGATACCGATATTCTTTATTACTCTCTTGGAAACTTAACAGCAACTGAAACTGGTACTGATGGGAAACTCTATGGCTATGACCGGAATGGAAATAAGGTATTAGTGAAAAACCAGGAATCTATTTTTATCCTGAAAGCTGGACGACCAACGTTTGAGCTAACCGGAGGGAATTTACTGGCGGTGAAATATAATTCCGCTGATAAAATCTTTAACTTAAGCTCTGGTACGGTCATGTACCACCTTGACAGCGATGGAAACAGGGATGCATATGTTAATCCGATTACCGGCATGGCATACACAAAGGAAGGGAATAAGATTCTGGTATGGCCGGTGAATATCTCCCTGACACAGGGTGGAGCGGTTATTGCCAGAGAAAAGATAAAGACGTTTCGGATTGCTTCTATCCATGCTGATACGGATCAGGAATATATCATAGGAACCTATAACGGAAGCAGTCTGGCGAAAAGCATGAATCCAGTCCTGAATGACCATGGACTGCCGGAGTATTACCAGAAATCCGGGCAGACCTATAAAAAGGGAGATCCGGTCTATGATATTGATGGAGACTATGTCCGCTACAAATATGATGATCTTCTTTCCGCTTATAACGATGCTTCCTACAGCATTGACAATCAGACTGGTATGAAGGACGTAGGAGAGGAAGAAAACACCACGGATGATAAGAAACTCTATCACCGGCAGGGTGAGTCCTGGGTGATGGAAAACACCTGGATAAGCGGAGAGAAGTATCCAAACGATCCGTTTAAGAGAGATATGACAGTAGGTCAGGTGGATATGCTAAAGAGAGTAATTCCAGGAACTTACATCATGGAGGAGGTAACGGCTCCTTCCGGATATACCAAAGGTCTTCCGGAGGGAATTACCGTGACAGAAACCAAGGATGTTCAGAAAACCGGAATGGAAGATGAAAAAATAAAGGTAGAGATTTCCAAAACCGACGCAGCCAACCAACAGACATTGAACGTAATTAGCGATTACCAGGAAGGACTAACCGTTACGGAGCCAAAGGGAGCCTACAGTTACAGCCAGGTATCCGGTGCCCGTCTGATCCTTTATAAAGCAAAACGGATCTATACCACGGACAGTGACACCTACCCGAAAGGGTATTATCTGGTGAAAGCAGAGACTACACCAGCAAAATGGACCGTGGAACGTACCTCGGAGAATGAACCGGTTACAGTGTCGGCCGATTGGATCACGGATGGCAACCCGAAATATTTTGAAGGAATCCCAGCCGGTGACTATATCTTAGAAGAGCTGGAGGCCGCAGACGGATATGTTCGTTCCTCCATGGAATTAACCATCAAAGCAACAGGAGAAGTCCAAACGGTTAATCTAAAAAATGACCATACAAAGCTGGAAATTTATAAGTACTACACGGACAGTAAAGGAAATAAGGTTTCTCTGCTAAATGATCACGCAGCCGGGCTTGCTCTTTATGAAGCGAAAACAGACAGCAATGGGACTATATTAATGGAAAATGGAAAGCCGATGTATGACCAAACAAAACGGGTAGATCAGTGGACCACCAATGACTTAACGGAGTACACGGAGGAAACAGAAATCAGCTCCAACGTCATGGCACGATTAAAAGCGCTTCTGGGACTATCAGATAACCAGTCTGGCTTTATTACGGATTTCGAAGCTGCCTACAAAGAAAAAGGACAGGAATTAACTTCCTTTACCTGGTACACCAAGGGCGGAGAGCGAACCGCAACCCTTACCGGAATCATTCAGGCAGGAAAAGGGGAGGGAATCGTGGAAACATGGACAACTGATACAGGAAAAACCATTCGGATCACCATTTACCGGAACGTGAAAAATGGTTCCCTTGATACAGACGGTCAGCTGCCTCTGATCTTTGAATATCAGTTTAACTATAAAGAAAACGGGGGGATTAAAAGCTATGACACCTTAGAGGGAATGCACCGGATTGACTATCTGCCCTTCCATGCGGAAACGGGAGACGGAAAGACTGGAAATTACGTTCTGGTAGAAGAAACAGTCCCCGATGGGTTTGAAGCAGCCGATCCGAAAGCAATCGTCCTTAAAGAGACCGGAGATGTACAGAGATTTAGCCTTGAAAATGAGGAAAAGTACATAAATGTCTTAAAGGTAGTGACAGATGGAACGGTAGAATATGCAGTCACCGGCGCAGCGCTTGCCCTATACCGCTCGGATGCAGACGGGAATCTTTTAGAAGATGAAGCACACCTGGTTGAGACCTGGACTTCTGGATCGGATGGAACCTATACGAAAGAGGATCAGTTTAATGGGGACATTCCGGCAGGACTTTCTGTAGGAGATCTAAAACCTCATAGGATTAATAAAACCGCTTATGGAACCTATTACATCGTGGAAACAGAGGCACCGGACTATATGCAGAAAGCAGATCCGGAAAAGATCATCATAGGTCCGGAAAAGATACCATTTTATAAAGTGATCAATACCTCTGCCACTGGGAAACTGGAGATAAAAAAGAAAGCCTCCGATACTGGAAACGGATTGGAACATGCAAGATTTGAGGTGACAAATAAAGAGACCGGAAAAACCTGGTACATGGTCACTGGGTCAGATGGAGTTGCAGATCTTACCGGACTTCCGGTAGGTGAAGTCCAGACCAATGGAACTGTAAAAGCCTATACATTTACGGTAAAAGAAATCTCCCCACCGGATTTTTACCAGATTTCCGGGGAAATCAAAAATTTCCAATTTGACGGGAAAGCGAACGGAAAAGAAATACTTTATACCTGTGAAATTGAGAATGATCCAACAAATATTTACTTCAAGAAAACAAACTTTGATACTGGCATGGCAGTGGAAGGAGCGGTGATCGCTGTTTACAAGGCAGTAGCGGTGAATGGCGAATATGAAAAGGACGGAGAAGCCATAGCAACAACCATTTCGGGACCCAACGGTTTCACCCTGACAAAGAAGCTGTCAGCAGGACAGGTTTATATCATGGAGGAGTTAAATGCTCCAGCTGGATACGTTCTTTCAGCGCCGGTGATTTTTACTGTAAATCAGGCAGGAACAGGAATCCTAAATGTATCCAATGATTTCAGTGTTTTAAAACTGGCAAGTGAGAACGGCACCATAGAAGCCCTTACCATAACCGGAAGAGTTCCTGTAAAAACCTACCTCATCTTAAAGGATTTAGATACCGGGACAGAGCTTCCAGCCTTGATCGGAACAGGAAGCAGCCTCTCTTTGTCTGCTAATGACGGGATCGCGGATGGGCATTTATATGAGATTACCGAGTATACCAGGTATTCAGACGGCCAGACAGAAAAATCTGAGAAAGAAACCAGACGGATCTATCTTGATGAACAGGGAACCTACTCGTTGCCTTCCAGAACTTATTTAGAGACCAGACAGGAACTAACTGACTCTGAGGGAAATATACTGGCAGACTGGATCGTCAGTGATGATACCCACGATTACACCATAACCAATCCAATCACGAAAGAAAGTCCCATTGCCGAAGTGACAAGCAGCGTCGGGGCAGATCACAGTGCAGTTAAGGCAGGAAGCGTCATGAAATACACAATTTCCTATACCAATCCATACAGTTATCCGGCAGATATAAAAGTAAAAGCAGTTCTTGAAGAGGGCCTTGATTATTTACGCTCCACCTCCTATGGTGTTGAATTAAACGGAAACGTCACCTGGAATCTTACCAATATAACTGCTCATGAAAGTGGAACCGTGGATGTGGTAGCTGTAGTTAACGGAGAAAACGGAACGGAAGCCAAAGCTAACTTTATAATGACAGCTGGAGCGGTCACAAAAACTACGTACCTCTGGAACCCCATTGTCCCGGAGGGCTCTATCAGTATCATTAATAAACTGACTGGGACAGGAAAGAGCCAGGCTGATGCATTTACCTATCATGTGAAATTCACAGATCAGACAGGAACGATCTTAATTGGCTATCAGGCGTTCACTGGCTCCCAAACTGGAAGAATCAAAGGGGAAGGGGATATTACTCTTACCGGAAATGGATTTATTACCTTCTCCGGTCTACCTTATGGAACCAAATATGAAATTACAAAAGCTGAAGCAGATGGATATGAACCGGGAGAGAAGATCATGACCGGAGAAATCCTGAAAAACTTTCAGAGTAAAGTATTTGAAAGCAACCGGAATGATGAATCCATCCGGGAAATCCTGACAGCCGGAGGAAGCTATAAACTTATGGAGACAACCTCTTACAGCAATGGGAACAGCCTGATAAGCGGTGCGTACCGATTTGAAGTAAACGCTTCAGGAATGGTTGATAACGTTGATATGGAAGACCGGACGGTGCAGCTGTTTTTTTCCAAGCTTGACCATGATACTGGTAAGGAGCTTCCCGAAGGCAGCTATCAGCTGATTGATGCAGAGACAAATGAGATAATTTATAAATTTACTAAGGAAGGAGAGAGGGTACAGATCCCAGCAAAACTTGTGACGCCTGGGAAAGAATATATCTTTCAAGAGGTCTGTTCCCCAGATGGATACGCTTACGAGAAGGATATTAGATTTACTGCAGAAGACAGCGGAATTCCTGAGACGATTATCATAGAGGATCAGAAAACAGAAGTGAGTATTTTAAAAACGGATGCAGAATCAGGAGAACTTTTAAGCGGAGGGCGGTTTTCTATCAGGGAAAAGGATACTGGCACATTGATCAAAGAGTTTACACCAACAGGAGAACCAGTTATTTTAACAGGGCTTTTAATTGCTGGCAGAACCTATGAACTTTCGGAGGAGGAGCCTCCTGCCGGATATGCCTGCAGTGAGAGTGTGACATTTACTGTGCCAAAAGAAGCGGAAACCATAACCGTCATTATGAAGGATCAAAAAACGGAAGTTGAAATTCAAAAACTGGCCAAGTCTCTGACGGAGAGTACTCCTTCTGAAGCAGCACGTCCATTATCCGGATGTACGCTTCAGATTTTAAATGAGGACAAAACAGCTGCAAAAGCGGTTCGTGATGGAAATGGTGTCACAGCCGGGGAAGATTTAATCTTTACAACAGGAAATGAGTTTGAGGTGTTAAAAGGGCAGCTGATTGCTGAAAAAAATTACTGGCTCCATGAAGTGAAACCAACGGATGGGTATGCCTATGAAGAAGATGTTTCTTTTACTGTCAGTACAAATGGAAATAAAAATACTGTGGTTATGATTGATGATCCGACTCATGTAATCCTCTCTAAAAAGGCAATCACAGGGAGCGAAGAACTCCCCGGAAATCGTCTGAGTGTAATAGATCATGAAGGGAATAAGGTAGAAGAGTGGATGTCCGGGGAGCAGCCCCATGAAATCATCGGAAAACTAATAGCCGGAGAAACATACCGATTTATTGAAGAAAAGCCGGCAGATGGCTATACCTATGCAGAAGATATTACATTTATTGTCAGCGAGGATGGAAGCGTAGACCAGATAGAAATGAGAAATGATGAAACAAGAGTCCGTATAAGAAAAGTGGATTCATCAGGTCATATTTTAAGAGGAGCCACTTTACAGATATTGGATCAGCAAAAAAACGTAGTTGTTCCAGACTTTGTATCAACAGATGAAACTATAGATATCACAGGAAAATTAGTGGCAGAAAGAACTTATTATCTCCATGAGATAAATGCTCCAAATGGATACCTCCTTTCCGCTGATATAGCATTTACTGTACCAAAAGGCCCCGGATTATTTGAGGTCACTATGACCGATCCTAAGCAACAAAACCCAGGCTCGGATAAAATGTATCTCTACAAATCAGATGCAGCAACAGGACAGGGGATTAAAGGAGTGGAATTTTCTATTTACAAATCTAACGGAAGTTTATACCTGACTGTGAATACTGGGGAGGATGGATACGCGAAATTTGATATGCCAGAAAATGGGACCTATACATACAAAGAGACTAAGCCGGCTCCCAGTTACCTTAAAACAGATCATACTTACGCTTTTACCATCAGAAATGGCGAGATATCAGAAAACAGTACAGTATCAGTTATTAATTACCTTTCTCCGGAAGTGATAATTCAAAAGGCAGATGTTGAAACAATGAAAAGATTAGCTGGAGCTGAACTGGAGATCAGAAATGAAGCTGGAGAGCCGGTATTCAAAGGAATGACAGATAAAAACGGTATCATATCATTTAATCCGATTAGTTCTGGACAATACACTGTTCATGAAATAAAAGCTCCAGTAGGATATAAAAAAACTGATACCTACCTGACTATTTATGTAACGGACGACGGAACCGTAACAGGAGAACTCACAATGTTTAACAGTCCAGAGAGCGGAAAGAAAAAAGGCATTATAACTGCAAAATATCAATCAAGCTTAAATGCTTTTGGAATTACCAGTTATAAAGGAAAAGGATTTTGGAACTGGCTTAGCAGATTACCTAAGACAGGCGATACAAGTCTTAAAGGAGGATTACTCTTGAGTCTGGGTCTGGCAGCTATTGTATCTGGTATTTCTACCGTAAAGAGAAGAAAAAATAAGAAAGGTGAAGAACAAGTATAAGAATGTATTTATTGCCGTATTCCTTGCTCGCCCCACTGCGTAATCGGTCAATTGTAAAACCACATTTTTTGTGATAGAATGTAAATAATTTCCAGATAAAGAAGGAGGTATTCCATATGAATAAAAAAGTATTAGATTATGTAGTTGAAAAAACACACGAATTAATCAATGCACCATCCTGCAGCAATGAGGCAAAAACAGCAGCCCAGAGCTGGTTGGATGCCGTTGGGACACAAGAGGAAGCAGCGGAAACGAAAAAATTTATGGATGAGCTGAAAGCGGATGTTGTACCGATTGACATGTTAATCGGCTTCGCAGAATCTGATGACGGAATTCGTATTTTCGGAGCAGATACTGCAAAGAATATCGCTGGACATGCAAAGAAAATCAAATCTGCTGGAGCGATCTATTGTGATTGCCCGGCCTGTGCGGCAGCAACTGCTATCCTGGAAAAGAAAGAGGTTATTCTTGGATAAAACATCAGAGTTTTAAACCATCCATACATGCAAATCGGAAAAACCTCGTTTAATACGGGGCTTTTCTTTGGTTTCCCGGTATTATAAGGAGGGCTGTCAGAATGTTGATTCTTACTATTTTTAATTTAATTCTTTTACTCTTAGGATTATTCGGTATAGGAATGTGTATGTATGCTTTATTTCTAGCTATAAAAGCACTTAAAATTTATATAAAAAAGAATACATGATATTATATCAAGAAGAAGCCGGCTTAATTGTCGGTTTTTTTAATAATCCGGCAGTATGGAAATGTAGAATCATTAATAAAATTGTCGGAGCTGGCATATTTTATATTATAGATGCTATTTTATAAGGAGGAAAAGAAATGAATAAAGAATATCTGATAAGATGGATAAAAGCCGCAGGAATCAGAGCCATAAAAACAATGGCACAAACCGCTATTGCTACAATAGGAACCACAGCTGCTATGTCAGAAGTCAACTGGGTTATGGTAACTTCTACAGCTGGATTAGCCGGTATTATTTCACTTCTTACGTCAATAGCCGGGCTGCCTGAATTAAAAGTTTAAAAGATAAAAATATACATAAAAAAACCCCGTAAACACGAGGTTTTCCAACAGCTTCCGGGGGGACTCGAACCCCCGACCCACGCATTACGAATGCGTTGCGCTACCAACTGCGCTACGGAAGCAATCCGGAATTTCGGCGAGTGCCGAACCTATGACAGTATAACAAATAGAATGTGAAAAATCAACCCTTTTATGAAAAAAAACTTAGATTATGTAATCATTGCCAAACGTACCATAAAAAGCTATAATTAACATAAAAGAACCAGATGTCAGTTTTTATTTTTATAAGGAGTCTGACTTTTATGCATGCTAAGGATGAGAATAGGATTGGAAAATTTGATTTGGCGATTCCTGTACTCCTATGGCTGTTTTTAATCATCTGCTGTTTAAGTTTTCTTATCTATAGGATACAGAAAAATGAAAAAGAAAATAATGACTATTACTATAGCTCTGCAAGGCAGAATCAGTTTACGGTCAAAAGCCGGATTGAAGGCGACATACACCTTTTACAAACCATAGCTGCAGGCTTTCGTGGTATGGATTCTGATCATGCCAGGCAGCTTCCGGAAATTATTAACCGGATGAATTTTTCGATGGAAGGAATGAAGATAGAGTATTCCGAAAAGCTGGACTGGTCAAGACTGGACAGAGAAGACTCCTATTTCAATGTATTGATAATAGGGAAAAATAACCAGCCCCTGGGATACCTGTACACAGGGAATGCCCGGGATTTGCTGAAACAGATACTGAATACCCAGACTCTGGCAGGAGACGGTATCTGTGCTGTTTTTGATAACAGGGGATGTTTAGTGGCATCAGCCGGTGATCGTGATGCAGCTGACTGGAATAACATAAAAAATAAAATTTATGATATGATAACCAACAATCAGCAGACATCATCGGAATTGAATTTTTTAGAGAATAATCATGAGCTTGCTGTTTTAATTCCACTGGATTACAATGACTGGTATCTATTGAATGTTTTTTCGGAATCAGGACTTCAAGACAGATATATGGAGACAGCTGTTGGACTTGGGATTATGATTTTGATATCTTCGAGTTTGTTTTTTGTGTTTTTCTACAAACAATACAGGACAATAGCAGCAAATCAGAAGACGTTGGTAAACATCGCATATACGGATTCCCTGACCCGCAGCCGGAACTTTCACTCATTTAAAAAAGAAGCGGAACGGATCCTGCGGACTGCGGACTTAAAGAGTTGTGCGGTATGGTATTGTGATATCAAAAAATTTAAATTTATTAATGATGTTCTTGGATATGAAGAAGGAGACCGGATTTTAATAGAGATTGCAGGCCTGCTGCAAAAATGCTCGGGGCAGAATTCCCTGTTCTGCAGAGTGTCGGCAGATAATTTTGTAGGACTCTATCAATATGAAACGCGGGTGGAATTGAAAAATTGCTTTCAAAAACTGATTGAAGAGTTTCGACTGAAGGAATTGTCTTATAATAAAAGAATCGCAACGGAACTTTGCATGGGAGTTTATTTTCTGGAGGAAGAGGACAGGAACGTATCCATAGATACTATTGTAAATCGAGCCAACATTGCACAAAAATACATAAAAAATCTGCCAGGAAACCAGTTCGGTATTTTCAATAAGGAAATGTGGGACAAGGTTGTAGAAGAATCGGAGCTGGAAGCGGAAATGGAAGGTGCCATAGAAAGGCAGGAATTCCGGATTTTTATACAGCCAAAGGTCTCTATACAGATGAATGATGAGATCGTGGGGGGAGAAGTGCTGGTAAGATGGGAAAATCCCAGAAAAGGAACCATACTGCCCGGTCAGTTTATTCCCATCATGGAACGGGACGAAAAAATCATTATGCTGGATCGTTATATGTTTGAAAGGTCCTGCCAGTGGTTTCACCAATATTTAAAATCAGGAAGTAAACCTATTAACCTTGCTGTCAATGTTTCAAAAGTAGGGCTTCTCAGAGATGATTTTGTGGATTACTATGGAAGTATTAAGGAGAAATACGAGATTCCGGACGGTTTGCTGGAATTAGAATTTACAGAAACGGTTATGCTTACTGATGATATTGTTTTTAACAGTCTGGTGGCGAGACTTCATGAAAAGGGATTTATCTGCTCCCTTGATGACTTCGGTGCAGGCTACTCTTCTTTGAACCTTTTAAAAAATCTATCAATTGATATTGTCAAACTGGATATAATGTTTTTCAGAAAAAGCAGTGATATCAGAAGAGAACGCATTGTAATATCCAATATCATTCATATGGCAAAGGAACTTCAGATTAAAACGATTGCAGAAGGGGTGGAATATACGGAAACAGTCGAATTCTTAAAAACAGCAGGATGCAATATTGTACAGGGATATGTATTTGCCAGACCGATGCCAGTGGAATCCTTTGAAAAACTCCTTAAAGAAACATTGATTCTGGTTCCGCAAGATGCATATAAGGCGGTGAATACATGAGCATAGAAATTATCAGACAGCATATTTATATCAGCGGCAGAGTTCAGGGTGTGGGTTTCCGCTTTCGGGTCATGCAGTTTGCCAATCAGTTTAAACTGGCAGGCTGGGTGAGAAATTTGGATGATGGACGTGTGGAGATGGAACTCCAGGGGGAACGGGAAAAAATTGATCACTTGTTTGATATATTAAAAGGTGACCGTTTTATCGTAATCAGTCATTATGAGGCGGATTTAGTACCTGTCAGACATGAGTCTGGATTTCAGATAAGATAAAATAAGGAATTTTAAGAATCCCAGTATTTACAAGGAAACTTGTATTACTGGGATTTTTGGTATTCTGAGGAACATCAATAAAAATATAAATGTGTACAGACTATGAACTGGAACATCGGATTTCGAACATGGGATAGGCGGATATTGCATTTACGGTCATCGGTTTATTTCGTATAATGGACCCATAAACAAGAATTGGGAGGAAAACATCTTATGAGGTTAAAACAAATTGGAGCAATTACGCTTGTTGCACTCATGACAGCGGGCACTCTGGCTGGTTGTTCTGGCGGAACAGAAACGAATGAAACAAAAAACGCACAGACGACAGCGGCAGCGGAAACAACGGCGGCAGCGTCTGACGGGAAGGCGGCGAGCGGGGATAAAACCATAATTAATATCTGGTCGAAGGATCGCCATGATGCATCCTATGTACAGGAAAAGGTTGACGAGTATAACAAAACCAATACAGATAATATTCAGGTAAATTATCAACTCTATACGGACAACTACGTTCAGGCGATTGACATGGCGGTACAAAGCGGTGAGCTGCCTGATATCATGGTTCAGCAGGAGCAAATGTTTGATAAATACGTTAACGAAGGTCAGTGGGCAGATCTTTATGACTTTATGGATGATGATATGAAGGCGTATTTTAAGGATGTTATCTTCCCGGGGTATAATGAACTGGACGGAAAGCTTTACTTTATTTCCACCAATGGAACGACCTGCCGTCTCTTCTATAATAAAGAGATATTTGCACGCGTGGGAATTGCAGAACCGCCAAAAACGTTAGAAGAAATGGTGGCAGATTCCAAACTCATTACTTCTAAGCTGTCCGGTGAAGGGATTTATGGGTTTGCTGAGAATATGAAGAGTGCAAGCTCCGGCTTACTGCGGTCCTTGATGGTAGGACTTGAACGTGAAACAGGTCTTGTTTACGGATACGACTTTGCTAAGGGAGAATATGACTTCACACCCTGGGCAGAGTCACTCAAATTATGGAAAGAACTGCTTTCTGAGGACAGTGCATTCCCAGGCTGTGAGTCCCTTGACATCGATCCGTTAAGAACGCAGTTTGCAGCAGGAAAAATTGGTATGTACATGTCATACAGCCATGCAGAACCAGGAGTATACCAGAATCAGTTCCCTATGGATTCAGATAAATGGGATTGTGTTCCTATTCCCACAGTTGGAGGTAAAGCAGCCGGAAAACAGTACTTTACCGGGACCGGCGGCTATGTTCTTAATGCGAAGAGTCCAAACCTTGAAAAGGCATTTAAAGTATACAAAGATATTTTCGCAAATGAAGATTATCTGGTTGGTTACTATGAAGGCGGTTACGGTGTGAGCATTCTTCCAAGTGTCATTGCAAAAGCAAAACCAAGTATTGATTTCCAGAATAAAAAATGGCTTCTGATTACCGATATTGACGCACTTCTTCCAAAACCGCCTCACTCAGCATTTGCTTCCGGTATGGTCGTGGAAGGCGAGGATATGTTTAAGACCTGTGAATCAATTTACTACGGAGATGCAGATGTAGATGCTGCATTAAAGGATTTAACAGATCGTTATAACAAGGCCTATCGGGAAGCTGTAAAAAATAACACAGGCTATGAAGTAAAGATTCCCGGTTATGATCCGATGAATCCAACATTGCAGTAAATAAGTAAGTAATGGAAAAGAGGGGCCACTTCAAAAAGAGGCAGCCCCTCTTTCGTTAAGAAAGGAGTACACAGATGAAAGAAACGATAAGCAGGAATCCCAGAATAAAAAAGACTTTAAAACGCAACCTGCAGACATATTCGTTTTTACTGCCAAATCTGATTCTTTTTACAGCCTGTTCTCTGTATCCGGTTGTTTGGACGTTAAAGTATGTATTCTATCAATATGGCGGCTATGGAACAGGGGTGCCGATATTTGTAGGTTTTGCTAATTTAGCAAGAGTATTCCGGGATAAAGTGTACTGGGAAAGTGTACTTCATACGTTTACTTACGGATTTGGAAAAGTTATTTTTATTATCCCTCTGGCCTTTTTCCTCGCATTTCTTTTAAATCAGCAGAAACGTGGAAATGGAGTCACCCAGAGTATTATGTTTCTGCCTACGATCATGAGTTCTGCCGTCATGGGTCTTGTATTTTACTTATTGTTTAATTCTTATAATGGTGAAATCAATAAATATCTTTTAGAATCAGGAATCATCAGCCGTCCCATAAACTGGCTTGGAAAAGACCACGCGATGAAGACGCTCATTATGACTGCCGTCTGGGGCGGTGTAGGAAACTATATGGTTTATTTCATAGCAGGAATCCAGCAGGTATCTGAGGATGCCATTGAAAGTGCCAGAATCGACGGAGCAGGAAAACTACAGACTATCTGGTATATCATCATTCCCATGCTGGGACCGATTTTAAAGATCATTATGATGCTGGCAATTACATCTGCTTTTCATGATATAACCAATGTTATGGTACTTACCGAGGGCGGCCCCAATAATGCAACCATGGTCATGTCTCTTTACGGCTATCGGTATTTCTTCCCGATTTCTGCCGCGGAAGCAACAGTCCCCCAGTATGGCTACGGTGCGGCAGTCAGCGTGGTTTCTGCCGTTATTGCAGGTGTGGTTACGGTGATATACTTAAAGGTTTCCAAGAAACTGGATGATATTTATTAAGGAGGCGGAATATGACAGAAGCAAACGCACAGAATATCAGAATGAATAAAGTACATCTGTCTGACAAAGCCTGGGCTGCGTTAATTTCAAAATGGATCTTTTTGGTGATTATGATTATTTTTACACTGTATCCAGTGATTTATACCATTCTTGGATCGTTTAAGACAAATGCAGAACTGACCCAGGGAGGCGGTTTCTTCCCCAGTGCGTGGCATTTTGAAAACTATTACAAAGCGTTTATTCAGGCTGATTTTACAAAATATACGTTAAACAGCGTAATGGTCAGCGTATCAGTGACGATTCTTGCAGTGGTCACCACTTCACTTGCCGGGTTTGTTATGGCAAGAAAAAACTTTGCAGGGAAAAAGATTCTGCTTGCACTTTATATGTCCATGATGTTTGTGTCACTTGGATCGGTTACGCTCTATCCCATTTATGAACTGCTCCGTGCACTGAAAATCAACAAAACCATATTTGCGCTGGTGATTGCTTTGACCGGAGGCCAGGCCACCAATGTATTTCTGGTTATGGGATTTACCAAAGGAATCCCGAAGGAATTAGATGAAGCCGCGATTATAGACGGATGCAGCATTTACGGGGTATATTCCCGCATCATTCTTCCATTAAGCAAGCCAATTCTTGCAGTTGTGGCGTTATTCTCCTTCCGGAATGCGTGGAATGACTATATCACCAGTTTAATCATGACAATTTCCATACCAAAGCTTCAGACTTTGACTGTTGCGGTTGTCCAGCTAAAGTATTCCGTGAATTCAGCGGCGGAGTGGCATATTATGCTTGCAGGTGCTTCCATAGCGATTATCCCAATCTTAATCGTATACATGTTTTCTAATAAACAGTTTATTGCAGGGCTGACAGCCGGTGCGGTAAAAGGTTAGCCTTTACATTTTATAGCCGGAACAGCCTGTGTTCTGGCTATTCGGCCTTTCGGATGTTATGATAGAATGGTATTGAAAACACATACCAGGAAAGGCGATAAAATAAGGGAAATGATGATGAAAAAAATTTATAAAAACCTGCGGTTTCGAAGCAAGATTATCCTGATATTTGGCATTATGTTCTTTTTAACAACGGCAATCAGCGGGTTTTCTTATTATCGGTATACGTCTCATGACATCGAAGAGAATTTCAGAGTCAGTGCGGAAAGTGTGCTTGCACAGATTGTGGATACCCTTGATATGCGGCTTGGAGTGATCAGACAGAGAGCCCAGGGTATGCTTACCAATTATACCTTTGTAGTTAGCTTTTCTGATTATTTAAACAATCCCAATGATTTGAATCTGATTAAGACCATGGGGACCGTTTCTTCTTTTTTAAAGGATTTGGAGACAGGGGAGAATCTGCTGCATTCTTCCTATATTTATACAGACAAGCGGGAATTTGACAATTTTATCCGAATGCGAAACTGGCAGTTTCAATTTAAAAAGTCGGAGTATTTCAGTTCCTATATGGGAGGCCCGGGGAAAGCCATTCAGTGGTTCCCGTCACAAACAGACCAGATCTTTCAGGATACGGATCAGATTATTCCCTGTGTGAGAAGATTTAGTGTGGAGGGATATAAGGGCAGCTTATATTTAATTCTTCAGTTAAAGACAAAGGAACTGGAACATTTATTAGCAGGAAAATATGAGTTTTTTGATAAGATTCTTATTCTGGATCAGGAAGGAAATACAATTATCGGCTCAGAAGGCATTGACTCTGCAGAACTGATGAAGCTGGCCCGGAAAGAGGGAGAAAAAGGAGCAGTCATCACCAGCGATTATGAGTATGAAGGCAATATGTATTTAGTGACTTGCAATCAACTTTCCGAAAATGGCTGGCAGATCTTTGGGCTGAAATCAAGAGAAACTCTGCTGGGCAGTTTACAGAGTTTAAGAGACGTAATTTTAGAGACCATGGGGGTAATTTTTTTCGTTGGTGTGACTGCCATCCTTTTGCTATCCCATCAGTTGACCAACTCTTTAAGAAAACTGGAAAAGCGCATGAGCCTGGTTGAAAAAGGAGATTTTAATACGCGATTTTTTTATCCGTATAAAGATGAAGTGGGAAGTCTGGCAAAGAGTTTTAACTATATGATCGGAGAGATCCAAAACCTGGTAAGAAAACAGGATGAGACAATCGAAGAATTAAAGTGGGAGCGGGATCATGCAGCTGAAGTACAAAAACAGAAGAGAAAGGCTGAACTGAGGGCATTGCAGGCCCAGATAAATCCTCATTTCCTCTATAATACGCTAAATGCCATAACGTGGCAGGCTGCCGACCAGGGGGCAGAGGAAATCAGTATTTTGTCCAATTCCCTGGGGAAATTCTTTCGTATTTCACTGAGTAAAGGAGCGGAAATTATCACCTTAAGAGAAGAAATTGAACATGTCTCCAGTTATCTGGATATTCAAAGAATCCGCTATCATTCAAAGTTAAATTACCAGATTGATGTAGATGAGCAGTGGCTGGATTTAAGAGTAATCAAACTGATTTTACAGCCTCTGGCGGAGAATTCAATTTATCATGGTATCAAAGAGAAGCAGGGGGCGGGGCTGATACGGATTTATGAAGAACAATGCGGTGAAGAAGCAGAGAAAATATTAAAACTGATTGTATGGGACAATGGAGCAGGAATTCCAGAGGATAAGTTAAAGATTCTTAATGAAACATTAAAAAAAGGGGGAACAGACCGTTTAGAAGGCTATGGAATCTATAATGTAAATGAAAGGCTCCGCTTATTTTATGGAGAGAATTACGGACTTCAATTTGAGAGTGTAGAAGGTCAGTGGACCAAAGCAATGCTTACACTTCCAGTCACAGATGGGGAGATGGATTCATGTATCGGGTCATGATTGTAGATGATGAGGATTATGTAAGAGATTTACTTGTAAAAAACATTCGCAGCTCTTCGTTAGCTGTAGAAGTGGTTGCAGTAGCAGGAGATGGAAGAGAAGCTTTAAAATCAGCCCTTTTTTTAAAACCGGATATTTTAATCACAGACATATCCATGCCTTTCATGAATGGATTGGAGCTGATTAAAGAGATGCAGAAAGCCAGACTTTTAAGTAAATATGTTGTAATCAGCGGATACGATGAATTTGATTATGCCAGACAGGCTATTTCTCTGGGTGTTAAGGATTATCTGTTAAAACCGTTTCTGCCCCAGGAGCTGGAGGATGTTTTGAATAAGATGATGAACGAGTTGGACAGTCAGAAAACACTCCAACAGAATATGAGCCTGCTTCGGGAACAGGCGGTCATCAGAGAAGGTCTCTACAGGGAAAAAGTATGTAAGGATTTGCTGGAAGGAAGAGAGTGCAGGGAAACGGACTATGATCAGCCTGGTATGGATTTATCCGGAGACTATTATCTGGCAGGCGTACTCCGCCTTGCAGGTGGAACCTGGGATTTTAAAAGTCAGGAAAGTGTAGAAGAGTTTCTGCTGCTGATACGGGAAGGTTATTTTCCCCCTGATATCAGTCTTTATGCGGTCAGTTTTGATGGAGTCCATCTGGTTGTAATCTGGTGCGGGACAGGAGACGGGGAAGCAGCTTTTACCGGTAAGATAAAAGCAGGTATGGAAAAGATACAGACCAGCCTGAAAAAGTATTATCAGATCCAGCTTACTTCTGCCATGGGCCGTCCTCACAAGAGCAGAAAGGGACTGAGTGCTTCTTATCAGGAAGCGATGGCGGTCTGGCGTGGGATGATTAATACAGAACATCCCATTTTATTCTATGAAGAAGAGCGCGGAAAACAGGAGGAGGGCAGCAGTTCGTCAATCAGAGACTGGAAAAATCAGATACGCCTTTCCGTACGGATGGGACAAAAAGACGAAGCGCTTTTACAACTGAAAGGGTTAATAAAAAGCTATGCTTCTTTGGCCAACAAGAAAAATGACTACATCAGTGTGTCTGTAAAGGAACTGATTTACGCAATCCAGAATGATATGGAACATGCCGGATTTGACCGGGAGATTATGGAACCTGCAGCCTCTATGCAGAACAGAATTCATTATGGCAGCCTTATGGATATGAAGGAAATGCTGGAAAGCTATATAGAAACCTGCTGTCTGATGATCTCTGATTATTCAGAAGAAACAAAGGCCAGTGCAGTGGTAAAGCAGATGAAACTGTTACTGGAAAACAATATAAAAAACAGTAAGGTAGATTTAGAGTGGGTCGCTGGCAAGGTACATTTTAGTTCCAGCTATGTGCGTCAGATCTTCAAACAGCATACCGGGGAAGGGGTTGGAGAGTATCTGATACGGAAAAGGATGGAGCATGCCGGAATGCTTCTTCAGAAGACCAGTTTAAAGATACAGGAAGTGTCGGAAGAGTGTGGGTACGAGAATCAAAGGTATTTTGCAAGCAGTTTTAAGAAATTTTACGGCTGTACGCCAACCGAATTTAAAAAGGCAGTAGAAGAAGAGCGCTTATATTAAGGGAGGGATTACATGATACAGTTTACAAAAGCACAAGTTACACAGCTGCAAAAAAAAGGTGAGCTTTGGCCTGAAGCAATCAGTCAGTTAAAAGAGGAAGTCAGGGAAGTAATGGCAGAGCCGATTCTGGTTCCCAAAAACGGCATAGCAAACTGGTTTCTCTATTATTACTGTCCGAAATGTTCGGTTCAGCTGGAATTTAACAGAACGAATGGACATCACCATAAATGCCCGGCCTGTGGTCAGGTATTTACAGGGGAGCCTTATGACAGTACCTGGTGGGGAATCATAAACTCCCGAAATTACACCGCTGCATTTAAAATGGGACTCTTATACCTCGTTACCAGAGAGGAGCCTTATGCAAAAAAGGCAATCTCCATTATGACAGAATATTCCAAATATTACAAAGATTATGAGGTACATGGTGATATCCCTTACAATGGTCCTGGAAAATCTGGTGCTCAGACCCTGGATGAGGCCAATTTTCTTAGAAGCTTTGCCATGACCTACGATCTTATGTCCGATGTGATGACGGAGGCAGAACAAACTTTTATTCGGGATGGCATGCTGCTTCCAGGTGCTGAATTTCTCATGGAACACCGCCATAATCAGCTGCATAATCATGAGGTAATTATTAATTCCGCCATAGCCATTATCGGGTTGATTTTTCATAAGGATTCTTATGTGAAATTTGCTGTTTATGAGCCGTATGGTCTTCTTTATCAGCTGGAGCATGGAATGCTTAAGAACCATATGTGGTTTGAAGGGGCCTTTGGTTACCATTTTTACGCGTTAACCAGTTTTTTCGCATATGAAAAGTTTGCACTGCATACCCCCCACAGCCATATCGGTCATCCCAATTACAGGGCCATGATGGAGTTATTAGTGGATTATTTAGAGCCAGGATTTCGGATTCCAATGTTAAATGATACAAACTATGGACATACATCCTCCAGTCTCTATCTCTATGAGTTTGCCTATCGGGAGATCGGAGGGGAAAAACTGTTGTATATTTTAAATGAATTATATAAAAACGAGAAGCGGGATAATGTGGAAGCTTTTATCTATGGAGTGGATGAGATAACCCCATGCAGCCATTCGTTTGAAAATTATCATGTCGAAGAAGGACTCAGTGGAAATACCATTTTAAGAGGTGCAAATCAACGGTATCTGCTGTTTAAGCATGACAGCTATGGCGGGGAGCACGATCATTACGACCGGCTGGACATCAGTTATCTGGCTTATGGAAAACGGATCTCTCCCGACCTTGGTACCACCGGATATGGTGCTCTGATGCATTATGATTATTATAAAAATACAGGGTCTCACAACACCGTGATGATCGGGGAAGAAAATCAGGCACCGGTAAACGCAGTCTTAAAGCGGTATGAGGAACTGGACGGGATGATTTATGCAGAAGCAGAAGCAGACTGGACCGCTCCTTATACTATGCCGGACAGCTTTACCATTGTTCAGTGGAAGGAAGAACATTACAGATCTGTTAAAATGACAAGGAAAATTGCCTGGACGGATAATTATTTTGCAGAAGTCTTTCTGGTAACCGGGGCAGATCCTGATTTAGCCATTGACTGGGTCATGCATGTTTCGGGAGAGAACATTTCAGCTTTTAATGGACAGCCAGTAGAAGGCTTCTCTGAAAACAAACCGTATAAACATCTTCATTCCATTAGAAAGACAAAAGCGGACAATCTGATCGTAACTGCTTATCAGGATGGAGAAGTGACAACTCATATATTCGGGTATGGATTTGGTCAGACTGTATTTAGCGCAAAAGGACCAGATAATCCTTCGGTATCAGATATTAACTTCAGGATTGAGCGTTCTTTTGGAGGGGAGGCCATGTTTGCTCATGTGATTACCAGCAGTGATGGTGCCTGCAAAGTGGACACTGTGTCGTTTGAAGTGTTAAACGGAAGTATGATGATTCATGTAAAGGAGGCAGACGGAGGAGAAAGGAAGTTAATTGTATGATTGACTATGGTATCGAGTTTCATAATGTGGATCATTTGGAAGTAGTGGAAGGAATGGGAGGAAAGAAGCTTTGCCGCTTTCCCCGCGATTTGAGCCGAATTCTGGGAGTGGCGGAAAACAGAAACGCAAGGTTCCGGGCAGACAGAGCCCATGGCTGTGAACTCCGGTTTGTGACAGAGTCCAAATACTTTGATATTGCGTTGACAGCAGTGGAACAGGATATTGATGTGCTGATTTACAAAGGGGACTTACTCCATAAAAAAGAAGTACTAAAGGCTGGAGTCTGCACCGTCCTTCATGTGGAAGACCCGTCTGTCTATGAGATTGTAAATCAAAAAATGCTGACAGGGAAACAGTTTGCTTCATGGATCTGGAGAATTCAGTTTGGGATGAACGGAGCTATCTATTTCCATTATATTGACACTTATGAAAGCACCTTAAGACCACCAAAAAAGGAAGAAAAACCAGGCATTTTATGGGCTGCTTATGGATCTTCCATTACATGTGGCAGTGTGGCGAACCTATATTCCAACAGTTACATAAACCAGGCAGCGGTGACAGCGGGCTGGGATGTGATGAACAAAGGTCTGTCTGGCTCCTGTTTATGCGAGGAGGCAGTGGCTGACTATTTAGCAGAACTTTCTGTAGATGTTCTTTCACTGGAAATTGGTGTGAATATGGTACTGTTTTTTGAGGAAGAAGAAACCAGTAAACGGGTTGGATATCTTTTGGAGACTTTAAAGAAAAGTCCGGCAAGAGATATTTTCGTTATTGATATGTTTCCAAACAAAGGGCTCATCGCACTGGATCAGGATTCCGCATACTATCGGCATTACCGCAGTTTCAAGGATATTGTAAGGCAGGCGGCATTAAACGTGAGAGATCACAGATTTCATCTGATCAAAGGAGAAGAGATATTAAAGGATTTCACCTATTTGAGCACGGATCTGCTTCACCCTTCTGATAACGGTCATATTCGTATGGGCGTTAATCTTGCAAACCAATTGACAGAAAAAAGGGAAAGGAGTTCGGCAGTATGAAAGAGCAATATGATGTAATCGTGGCAGGAGGAGGTCCATCAGGTGTGGCAGCGGCTATAGCAGCATCCAGAAATGGCTGTAATACGCTGTTAATTGAGCAGGAGGCATATTTTGGTGGTATGGCAACGTTAGCCAGTGTACCTGCGTTTGGACCTTTTACAAACGGAGAACAGGATTTAATTGGAGGTATTGGACGGGAAATTTTAGAGGAATTAAAAAAAGATGGATATAAAAGTCCCTTTTATGATCGAAAGCCGGACCGCGTGGAGGAGATCGACTGGTATCCCATCGATCCGGAGCATCTAAAGCGTGTCATGGATGATCTGGTAACAGACAGTGGCTGTGATGTGCTGTTTCACACAACAGTCACAGAAGCTAAATTTAAGGATGGAAAAATTGAAGCAGTTAAAGTCTACAACAAAGGGGGATTTAAATGGATTGGGGCGGACTACTTTATTGATTGTACCGGGGATGGGGATTTAGCCGCGATGGCAGGAGCGGTTTGGGAGTATGGAGATGAGAACGGGAGAGTACAGGCCGGGACGCTCTGCTTCCGTGTTGCCAATATTGATGTCAGACGGTTTATGGACTACGTGGATAAAGAGGGGGAGAACGGGAATCTTTCGGTTGCAACAGAAAAAGCAAAAAAAGACGGGCGTTTTCCATTAAATGAGACAAAGGTAGGGGGAATGTCTTTGCAGGCAGACGGAATTGCTGGCTTAAATTTCGGACATGTATATGATTTGAAGCCTCTTGATCCATGGAAGAAAAGCCAGGCTGAAATGGAGGCCAGAAGAAATCTGCCGGAGCTCATCACGTTTTTAAAGGAGTACGTTCCGGGTATGGAGAAATGTGTCCTGGCTTCAAGCGGTCCCTATCTTGGGATACGGGAATCCAGAAGAATAAAGGGCGGTTATACATTGACAAAAGAGGATTATTTAAATAGAGCCGATTTTTCGGATGCAATTGCTTACTATTCCTATCCCATCGATATTCATGCGGCGCTGCCTGAAGAAGGCACAAAGAATGAGAAACTTTATCAAAATTCCAAGTACAAGAATGGAGAATGTTATGGCATTCCATATCGTTGTCTGATTCCACAAGGATTGAAAAATCTGGCTGTTGCAGGCCGGACCATCAGTGCAGACAGGATCATGATGTCATCCATACGGATTATGAGTCCCTGTTTTGCTACCGGGCAGGCAGCGGGTACTGCAGTGGCACTTGGTTTAAAATCAGGAGGAATTGACCTTGGTAATATAGATACTGACATACTAAGGAAGTGGTTAAGGGAACAGAAATTTCCTGAAAAAGCAAGAATAAACGAATACTAAATAGTAAAAACCCCAGTATCTACAAGGATTCCTTGCATATACTGGGGTTTGCCCCTTGTATTAGGGCGGTTGTCTTTTTCCTTGTAAACCAAAGGTTTGAAGCAGATAACGGGAATCGGACCCGCCTCCTCAGCTTGGGAAGCTGATGTTCTACCAATGAACTATATCTGCACGCTATTGTTTGACACATTCCGTATTATATCACAGAAGACTGGATTATTTCAATAGGTTTTTCTGGAAATTGGTAAAAAATACCCCATGAACTTGCCAAAAATGGAAAAACCATTGTATAATGGGATTTGATAATACAAGATGTGGAGGAGTAACATGGCGAAAACGCAGTATAATGCGGATAGTATTACCGTGCTGGAAGGCCTTGAGGCGGTACGGAAACGTCCGGGAATGTATATAGGAAGTGTTGGGACAAAGGGACTGAATCATCTGATTTATGAGATTGTTGATAATGCAGTGGACGAGCATCTGGCTGGCTTTTGCAATCAGATCTGGGTGACACTGGAGGCTGATGGGTCATGTACAGTCAAAGACTCCGGCCGGGGAATTCCGGTTGAGATGCATAAGAAGGGTGTTTCGGCGGAACGAGTGGTTTTATCCACGCTTCATGCCGGCGGTAAATTTGACAATGATGCTTACAAGACCAGCGGAGGACTTCATGGCGTTGGCTCTTCCGTGGTAAATGCCTTGTCTGATTACTTGAGTGTCAAAGTATATAAGGATGGTCTGATTCATTACGACAAATACGAGCGGGGCATACCAACGGTGGAGCTGGTGGATGGCCTGCTTCCCACGTTGGGAAAAACCAGAGAGACAGGAACGGAAATCAATTTCCTTCCTGATGAGACCATATTTGAAAAAATACGTTTCAAAGCAGAATGGCTTAAAAGCCGTCTTCACGAAACGGCATACTTAAATCCCAATCTTCACATTTCCTATTCCAATAAGAGACCAGGAGAAGAGGAAACGGTAGAGTTTTATGAGCCGGAAGGAATTGTGGCTTATGTAAAAGAATTAAACGCTGGAAAAGAAGCCGTTCATGATCCGGTGTATTTTAAGGGAATTGTTGATAAGGTTGAAGTGGAAGCTGCCATTCAGTTTGTAGATACGTTTGAGGAAAATATACTTGGTTTCTGCAATAATATATTTACCCAGGAGGGCGGCACCCATTTAGCCGGTTTTAAAACCCGTTTCACCCAGTTGATTAACAGCTATGCCAGAGAGCTCGGTATATTAAAAGAAAAGGACACCAATTTTACCGGAGCAGATACAAGAAACGGCTTGACTGCAGTAATCGCAGTTAAGCATCCCGACCCGATCTTTGAAGGACAGACAAAAACAAAGCTTGCAAGTGCGGATGCTACAAAGGCAGTATTTACGGTGGCAGGAGATGAGCTGCAGCGATATTTTGACCGTAATCTGGAAGTCCTTAAATCCGTTATAAGCTGTGCGGAAAAGTCTGCCAAAATCCGCAAAGCGGAAGAAAAAGCCAAGACAAATATGCTCAGCAAGTCAAGATTTTCTTTTGACAGCAACGGGAAACTGGCTAACTGCGAGAGCAGGGATGCATCAAGGTGCGAAATTTTTATAGTCGAGGGAGATTCGGCGGGCGGTTCTGCCAAGACAGCCAGAAACAGACAGTATCAGGCCATACTGCCCATCCGCGGTAAAATATTAAATGTAGAAAAGGCCTCCATTGATAAGGTATTGGCCAATGCCGAGATCAAGACAATGATTAATACCTTTGGATGCGGATTTTCTGAGGGCTATGGCAATGATTTTGATATTACAAAGCTTCGTTACGATAAAATTATTCTTATGACGGATGCCGATGTGGATGGCAGTCATATTGATACCCTGCTGTTAACCTTTTTGTATCGTTTTATGCCGGAATTAATTTACGACGGTCATGTCTACATTGCTATGCCGCCGTTGTTTAAAGTGATTCCGAAACGCGGAGAAGAACAGTATCTTTATGATGAAAAGGAACTGGAGCGTTACAGAAGAACACATACCGGCGAGTTTACCCTTCAGCGATATAAAGGTCTTGGTGAGATGGATGCAGAGCAGCTTTGGGAGACGACTCTGGATCCGGAACACCGCGTTCTGAAACAGGTGGAGATTGAAGATGCACGTATGGCCTCTGAGATAACGGAAATGCTCATGGGAAGTGATGTACTTCCAAGACGACAGTTTATTTATGAGCATGCGGATGAAGCGGAGATTGATGCGTAAGGAGAAGGAATATGGCAGAAAAAATTATTAAAACAGAGTATTCCGAGGAAATGCAGAAAAGCTACATGAACTACTCCATGAGTGTCATTACAGCAAGAGCTATCCCGGATGCGAGAGACGGATTAAAACCGGTACAGCGCCGTGTGCTTTATGATATGAGCGAACTGCACTTAAATCATGACAAACCCCACAGAAAATCAGCACGTATCGTGGGCGATACCATGGGTAAATATCACCCCCACGGCGACAGCTCCATCTACGAAACGCTGGTTGTGATGTCTCAGGTATTTAAAAAAGGAGTTCCGCTGGTAAATGGTCATGGAAACTTCGGTTCCATTGAAGGGGACGGAGCAGCGGCCATGCGATATACGGAGGCAAGGCTTGAAAAGTTTGCCGAAGAGGTTTATTTAAAAGATCTGGATAAAACTGTGGACTTTATTCCCAACTATGATGAAACGGAAAAAGAACCCGAGGTTCTTCCTGTAAGAGTCCCCAATCTGCTGATTAATGGGGCAGAGGGAATCGCAGTCGGAATGAGCACCAGCATTCCTCCACATAATTTAGGAGAAGTGGTGGACGCAGTTCAGGCTTATATTGATAATCCTGATATTTCCATAGTGGAACTGATGGAATATCTGCCCGGTCCTGACTTTCCTACAGGTGGTATTATTGCAAATAAGAGCGATCTCCCCGCTATTTATGAAACCGGAATGGGTAAAATCAAGCTTCGGGGAAAAATAGAGGTGGAGCTTGGAAAACGGAAAGCAGATAAGGACAAGCTGATCATAACTGAGATTCCATATACCATGATTGGAGCCGGAATTAATAAATTCCTTATGGATATTGCCGACCTGGTTGAAAACAAAAAGCTTACAGATGTGATCGATATATCCAATCAGTCTAATAAAGAAGGAATCCGGATTGTTCTGGAGCTTCGTAAAGATGCGGACGTAGAGAAAATACGTAATATACTGTATAAAAAGACAAAGCTGGAAGATACCTATGGCGTAAATATGCTTGCAATCGCAGATGGGCGCCCGGAGATCCTGAATTTAAAAGGAATTCTGAAAAATTATCTGGACTTCCAGTATGCCAATGCTACCAGAAAATATAAGGTTCTTCTGGATAAAGAGCTGGAAAAGAAAGAAATTAAGGAAGGACTTATAAAGGCCTGCGATATTATTGATTTAATTATAGCGGTATTAAGAGGATCAAAAAACTTAAAAGATGCCAAAAACTGCCTGATGACAGGTGATATTTCAAATATTTCTTTCCGGGTTAAGGGATTTGAAGAGGATGCCAGAAAGCTATGCTTTACAGAAAAACAGGCAAGTGCGATTCTTGAAATGCGGTTATATAAGCTGATCGGCTTAGAGATTCTTCAGCTGGAAAAGGAATTTAAGGAAACTCTGGCAAAGATTAAGGAATATGAAAAAATCCTCTCAAGCAGAAAAAACATGGATGAGGTCATTAAAAAGGATCTGGATTATATTAAGACAGAATATGGCACGCCAAGAAAAACCCTGATTGAGGATGGAAAGGAAGCTGTCTACGATGAAGCAGCCGTAACTGTTTCAGAAGTGACCTTTGTTATGGACAGGTTTGGATACTGCAAGGTATTGGATAAAAATACTTATGACAGAAACAAAGAAACCATTGAAACAGAGAATCCTTTTGTGGTAAACTGTCTGAATACGGATAAGATCTGTATCTTTACCAATACAGGGAATTTACATCAGATAAAAGTATTGGATATACCGGGCGGAAAGCTTCGGGATAAGGGAACTCCCATTGATAATTTAAGTAAATTTGACGGAACAAAGGAAGGGATTATCTATTTATCCCATGCAGGCGGATTAAAAGGGAAAAAGTTCCTGTTTGCAACCAGGCAGGCATTGATTAAGATGGTGCCTGGAGAAGAATTTGAAACCAATAACCGGACTGTAGCTGCAACCAGGCTTTTAGATGATGATGTGCTGATCTGTGTGCTTCCATATGGGGGAGAGACAGATACTGTCCTTCAGACCTCTTCCGGTGTATTCCTGCGTTTTTCTGCAGATGAGATTCCTGAGATGAAAAAGAATGCCAGAGGTGTGAGAGGAATTAAACTTTCCCCAGGTGAGAGTCTGGAAGCTGTCTATCTGCCGGGAGACGAACCAGTTATACGGTACAAAGAAAAGGAAGTCCATTTAAACCGCTTAAAAATAGGCAAACGGGATGGAAAAGGCAGCAAGGTTCGCCTTTAGTGCTTTACTGCAACATACATTTTTAAGAAATGTCTTTCCTGCACGCACAAATGTATTTTTCTGACGAATAAATATTGATTTTTTTTTCACTTTGTTATAGGATAGTTAAGAATTTAGCGTATTATAGTATTACAAAATGAAAAGAAATGAGGAGAAAGCGATGGAAAAGAAGTTGCGAGTTGGTATATTGGGAGCTACCGGTATGGTTGGACAGAGATTTATATCTCTGCTTGAGAACCACCCATGGTATGAGGTGGTGACTGTGGCAGCCAGCCCCCGATCAGCTGGAAAGTCATACGAAGAGGCAGTTGGAGACCGTTGGAAGATGACAACTCCCATGCCGGAAGCAGTGAAACACTTAACAGTCATGAATGTGAATGAGGTTGTGGCGGTTGCAGCAGGCGTGGATTTTGTATTCAGCGCAGTGGATATGACGAAAGATGAGATTAAAGCCATAGAGGAAGCATATGCAAAAACTGAAACACCAGTTGTTTCCAACAACAGCGCCCATAGATGGACACCGGATGTTCCTATGGTAATTCCGGAGATTAATCCAGAGCATTTTGAAATAATAAAAGATCAGAGAAAGCGTCTTGGTACACAGCAGGGCTTCATTGCAGTAAAACCAAACTGTTCCATTCAAAGCTATGCGCCCGTTCTGACTGCATGGAAAGAGTTTGAACCTTACGAGGTGGTAGCTACAACTTATCAGGCTATTTCAGGAGCAGGAAAGACCTTTAAGGACTGGCCGGAGATGGAAGGAAACATTATTCCTTATATCGGCGGAGAGGAAGAGAAAAGTGAACAGGAGCCGCTTCGTCTATGGGGAACTATTGAAAATGGCGAGATTGTAAAAGCACAGGAGCCGGTAATCACCTGCCAGTGCGTCCGTGTTCCCGTTCTCAATGGTCATACTGCCGCAGTTTTCGTAAAATTCCGCAAACAGCCTGCAAAAGAAGAATTAATAGACCGTTTGGTAAACTTTAAGGGACTTCCCCAGGAACTTGATCTTCCAAGTGCACCAAAACAGTTTATCCAGTACTTAGAAGAAGATAACCGTCCCCAGGTAGCCCTTGATGTGGATTTTGAAAACGGAATGGGAGTTTCTGTGGGCCGTTTAAGAACAGATTCTGTGTATGATTATAGATTTATCGGTTTGTCCCACAATACTGTTCGCGGGGCAGCCGGAGGCGCAGTACTCTGCGCAGAGCTTTTGACTGCGAAAGGGTACATCAAAGCCAGAGATTAACTGGATTATGAGGCTCTCTCTGTCCAGAAGAGAGCCTTTATAAAATAGGTATATGGAGGAAGTAAGATGGCATACAAAAAAGAACTTTGGGGAAACATGCCGGATGGCAGAGAGGTGTATTTATATACACTGGTAAATGAAAACAAAGTATCTGCTTCATTTACAAATCTGGGTGCAGTCTGGGTAACCATGAATGTACCTGATCGGAACGGAAAGGAAACGGATGTGGTATTGGGGTATGACAGTGTATCGGATTATCTGCAAAACCCGCCTCACTTCGGAGCTCCCATTGGAAGAAATGCCAACCGTATTGCCGGTGCAAAGTTTATAATTAATGGGAAAGAATATAAGCTTGAGGCTAATAACAGCACCAATAACTTACACAGCGGTCCGGATCTTTATCACTCACGTCTTTGGGACAGTGAAGCAGAAGAAAATGAGATGGGTACCAGTGTAAGCTTCTCCCTGTTTTCACCAGATGGAGATCAGGGATATCCCGGCAATGCGAATATTACCATAACATATACCCTGACACCAGATGATGGCCTGAAAATCGATTATCATATGATCTGTGATGAAGATACAGTGGCAAACTTTACTAATCACAGCTATTTCAATCTGGATGGCCATGATGGCGGCAGTGCATTAGAGCAGAGGGTATGGATTGATGCTGATACATATACAAGAGCTGATGAAATTTCAATACCTACAGGAGAATTTACTCCTGTAAAGGGAACTCCCATGGATTTCACTGTTATGAAAACAATCGGGCAGGATATCAATGAAGATTATGAAGCGCTTGTTTTTGGAAGCGGTTATGACCATAACTGGGTATTAAATCATCCGTCAGAAGAACTGGCTTTATGCGCAGTTGCAGAGTCTGATAAGACAGGAGTCAGAATGGAAGTGTATACCGACCTTCCGGGAATGCAGTTTTATACTGCTAACTTTTTAAACGGCCAGATGCCTGGCAAAGGTGGTACAGTTTATAGCAAACGCTGCTGCTATTGTTTTGAAACCCAGTACTATCCTAATGCGGTGAATACTCCTGAGTTCCCTTCCCCAATCTTAAAAGCAGGACAGGAATATCAGACAACAACAATATATAAGTTTTCTACAATTTAGTAAAGCATGGATATAAATTCAGGGACGCAGATTACTGCGCCCCTGTACGCTTGTGAAAGGACATTTTTACATACTTATGAATAAAGCGAATGAAAAAGGAATAAAAGCACTGTCAGTCATGGGGCTGATTATTACCACAATCATATGGGGAAGTGCTTTTGTGGTAATGAAGAATTCGGTGGATGTCATATCACCAACCTATCTGCTGGCACTGCGGTTTACCATTGCGTTTGCAGCACTTGTAGCAGTTTTTTGGAAGCGCTTAAGAAATGTGGGAAAAACAGACATTTTCTGCGGTTTTATTTTAGGCTTTTTTCTATTTATCAGCTATTTTTTTCAGACCTATGGACTGAAGTATACGACCGCCAGTAAAAATGCTTTTATTACCACTTTATATGTCATTCTCGTTCCTTTTTTGCACTGGTTATTTAATAAGACAAAACCTTCAAAAAACAATGTGGGAGCAGCGGTTATCGCTGTCATCGGATTGGGGTTTATTTCCCTTGAGGGGGATTTAAGTGTGAATGTGGGTGATTTGATGACTTTGATATGCGGAATATTTTTTGCTTTCCATATCGTCTTTGTTGACCGATATACAGTAACCCATGATCCGATAATACTCACTGTGATGCAGATGGCAGTTGCGGCAGGATTAAGCTGGATTGCTGCTCCGCTTTTAGAGGGAGGACTGGATCTGTCTGTAATCAGCCATTCAATGGCTGTCAGCCTTCTTTATCTTGGTATTTTCAGCACAATGATCTGCTTCCTGCTTCAGAATATGGGACAGAAGCATTTAAGTCCTAACACTTCTTCCATTATTCTGTCTTTTGAATCAGTATTTGGTCTGCTGTTCTCCGTTTTTTTGCTGGGAGAGCCGGTAACTATAAAATTACTGACAGGCTGTGCTTTGCTGTTTCTGTCGGTTATCTTATCGGAATTCAAAAAACAAACTCCCGCTGCTTAAATATAGCGGGAGTTGTGTTTTAAAAGAAACTGTAGATCGCATTCCATATGATATATCCGTATCCTGCTCTCAGTATTCTAAACTACATTACTTTTACACACATCTACCCATTCTTTCGCCTGGGCAAATAAAAACAGCTCTTCATTCGTCAGTTCAATGGCGGAATTAGAACTGCCGGCTGCAGGGAAAACAGAAGAGAATCTCTGGAGAGATACATCTAAGTAAGTGGCTGCACAGTCAGGATTGGCAAAAGGACACACGCCACCGATTTCATGACCTGTGAAAGCAGATACTTCGTCAGCGGACAACATTTTTGATTTAATCCCAAATGTTTTTTTGAACTTTGCATTGTCAATTTTCATATCACCGGCTGTAACTACCAGAATACAGTTGTTTTCTTCACATCCATGAAAAGACATAGTTTTTGCAATTCTTGCCGGAATCACATCAAGGGCTTTTGCTGCTAGTTCAACGGTTGCACTGGAAACAGGAAACTCCATAACCTGGCAGTCTCTTCCAGATTCTTTAAAGTATTCTTTTACTTTTTGTACTGACATAAGACAAACACTCCTTTGCATTCATGTAATGGAATTTTAAGTAAATTGTTAACCATTGTACCATTGATATTAAAATTTATCAATGTTATAATGATTTTTGATGTGCCTTTTGGTGAGAGTTGTCAGAAATATTTGCTATTCATGAATTTTAATGGTATAATAGAACGGTTACTATCACAAAGCAGTAGGGAGTTATATGTCAAAATCGTTATACATTGCAGAAAAACCAAGTGTGGCTCAGGAGTTCGCAAATGCGCTTAAGATAAACGGAAAACGCAGCAACGGATACATGGAAGCTGACCAGGTGATTATAACCTGGTGCGTGGGACATCTGGTCACTATGAGCTATCCGGAAAGCTATGATCCCAGATATAAGCGATGGAGCTTATCCACCCTGCCGTTTCTTCCCAAAGAATTCAAATATGAAGTAATTCCCAGAGCAGCCAGGCAGTTTGAAATTGTGAGCGGTCTGTTAAACCGTCCGGATGTGGATACGATCTATGTCTGTACTGACTCCGGAAGAGAAGGAGAATACATATACAGGCTTGTTGCACAGATGGCCGGGGTGAACAATAAAAAGCAGAAGAGAGTCTGGATTGATTCCCAGACGGAAGAGGAAATTCTAAGAGGCATACGGGAGGCAAAGGATGAGGCGGAATATGATAATCTTTCAGCTTCCGCGTATTTGCGTGCAAAAGAAGATTATCTCATGGGAATTAATTTTTCACGTTTGCTTACACTAAGATACGGACAGCATATTTCAAACTATTTAAAGAGCGGGAAGAATACCGTTATTTCTGTTGGACGTGTCATGACCTGCGTCATGGGAATGGTTGTACGAAGAGAACGGGAGATCAGGGACTTTGTAAAGACACCGTTTTATCGTGTGATCGGTACGTTTGCCAAAGATGATCTGGATTTTGATGGTGAATGGAGAAGTGCGCCGGGTTCTAAGTTTTTTGAATCACCTTATCTTTATAAAGAGAATGGTTTTAAAGAAAGAAAGCATGCGGAAGAACTGATTGAGACGCTTTCAGCAGCAGATCCCATGGAGGCAGCTGTTGTATCGGTTGAGAAAAAAAAGGAAACCAAGAATCCTCCGCTGCTTTATAATCTGGCTGAACTTCAGAATGACTGTTCTAAGATGTTTAAGATCAGTCCTGATGAGACACTGAAGGTAGTTCAGGAGCTTTATGAGAAGAAGATGGTCACTTACCCCAGAACGGATGCCAGAGTTCTTTCCACTGCAGTGGCAAAAGAAATCTATAAAAACATCAGTGGGTTAAAGGGATTTGAACCTTTAAAAGAGGCGGCAGAAGAAGCATTAAGCCGGGGAGCCTACAAAACAATTGATAAAACCAGATACGTTAATGATAAGCAGATAACTGACCATTATGCCATTATTCCTACTGGTCAGGGGATTTCATCCTTTCGAGGATTAACACCCCTTGGGGCAAAGGTATATGAAGTGATTGCAAGAAGGTTTTTGAGTATTTTCTATCCGCCTGCCATTTATCAGAAGTATGCTTTGGAGCTGGCTGCTGATAAAGAACACTTTTATTCAAACTTCCGGGTAATGCTGGAAGAGGGATACTTAAAAGTGGCAGATGTGTCCGCAGGTAAAAAGAAATCAGAGGAAAAAGCTGACGAACCACTCCCTGACAGTGAAAATCAGGATGAGAACAATTCGGAAGTGTCTCAGAAGCAAATGGACAATCCAGCCTTTATTGCCATGCTTGGTTCATTAAAAAAGGGTATGCAGCTGCCCATTAAAAAGCTGATTATTAAAGAAGGTGAAACTTCTCCGCCAAAACGCTATACATCAGGATCCATGATTCTTGCCATGGAAAATGCGGGGCAGTTAATCGAGGATGAAGAGCTCCGTGCCCAGATTAAGGGAAGCGGGATAGGAACCAGTGCTACAAGAGCTGAGATTTTAAAAAAGCTGTTTCATATCGGCTACCTGTTCCTGAACACGAAAACCCAGATAATTCTGCCCACACTGTTAGGAGAGATGATCTATGATGTAGTAAACGCCTCCATAAAACAGCTTCTTAATCCGGAGCTGACAGCCAGCTGGGAAAAGGGATTAACTTATGTATCAGAGGGAAGCATAACCTCAGAAGAGTATATGCAGAAACTGGAGAATTTTGTTGCCGGACGTACCGCTTGGGTATTGAAGCTGAATAATCATTATGATTTACGTAATGTATTCGATGCTGCGGCAGCTAATTATAAAAAACAAAAATAGGAGATTATTAACATGAAAAAAGAAGATATGACAAACCAGGACTTATTTGATACCAATCATACAGTGGCCAAATTATTATTTGAGCAGACCACCTATCCGTGGGAAATCATTCCTAAGATCAGTGAATTTATCGTTTCCCTGGGAGAGCGTCTTCCAAAGGATGAATATGTTCATGTGGGAAAAGCAGTATGGATTCATAAGTCTGTAAATCTTCCGCCAACAGCTTGTATGGGCGAGCATGTAATTATCTGCAAGAATGCACAGATCCGTCATTGCGCATTTATCAGAGGTAATGCAATCATCGGCGAAGGTGCAGTAGTTGGAAACTCTTCTGAAGTAAAGAATTCCATTCTTTTTGACGGAGTACAGGTTCCTCATTTTAACTATGTTGGAGATTCTATTTTAGGATATAAGTCTCATATGGGAGCATCTTCAATTGCTTCGAATGTGAAAACAGATAAATCTCTTGTTACTGTACACGCGGAGGATGGAGAAATCGAAACTGGGCTTAAGAAGTTTGGTGCCATCCTTGGTGATTTTGCAGAAATCGGCTGTGGTGCTGTTTTAAATCCTGGTACAGTTATCGGACCAAAAGCAGATATTTATCCGCTGTCCTGTGTCAGAGGCTGCGTAGAAGGTAATTCCATCTACAAAAAGCAGGGAGAAATTGTAGAAAAGAATACTGCTGAGGAATAAATAAAACATGAACGAAAGTAAACATGCCCAGGCAGGAAACGGAAAATTCGGTTCAAGAATTGGATTCATTCTGGCCTCTGTTGGGTCAGCTGTCGGTATGGGAAACATCTGGATGTTTCCCTACCGGCTGGGACAGTATGGAGGCGCTGCTTTTTTACTGGTATATTTTGGTTTTATATTTTTATTTGGTTTGGTTGGTTTGTCCGGAGAGTTTGCGTTTGGCAGGCTCACCGGAACGGGCCCCATCGGCTCTTATGATTATGCTTTAAAGACGAGAGGGAAAAAAGGCGGTTCGTTTCTGGGCGCAATCCCTTTAATTGGTTCATTTGGTATTGCCATTGGTTATGCAATTATAGTGGGCTGGGTTCTAAGATATCTATGGGGAGCCTTGTCAGGTGCTATTTTGAAAGAAGAGGCAGCACAATATTTTTCCCGTGCAACCGGGCATTATGGCAGTGTACCATGGCATCTCCTTGTTGTTATAATTACGGTAGCTGTACTGGCAGGAGGAGTTTTAAAAGGGATTGAAAAAGTGAATGCAATCATGATGCCTGCTTTTTTTGTTCTTTTTTTGCTGATTGCAGTCCGGGTGTTCTTTCTTCCCGGGGCTTTCGATGGATACAGATATCTGCTGGTGCCCAGGTGGGAACTTCTGTTAAAACCGCAAACCTGGGTTATGGCTATGGGACAGGCTTTCTTTTCTCTTTCCATTACTGGTTCGGGAATGGTAATTTACGGCAGCTATCTGGATAAAAAAGAGGATATACCAAAAGCAGCGGTTACCACTGCTTTGTTAGATACCGTTGCAGCTCTTTTGGCAGGCTTTGCCATTATTCCTGCCGTATTTGCGTTCCAGATGGATCCGGCAAGCGGTCCTCCCCTGATGTTCATAACTTTGCCTAAGGTATTTGCACAAATCCCGGCAGGCAGAGTAATAGCAGTATTGTTTTTTCTGTCAGTACTATTTGCAGGAGTAACCTCCCTGGTTAATATGTTTGAAGTATGCGCAGAAGCGCTTCAAACGCATCTGCGTTTTCCAAGAAAGACTGCTGTTATTTTTGTGGGCGCCGTCGTGTTCCTCATAGGACTTTTTATTGAATATGAACCCTATATGGGAGCCTGGATGGATTATATTACCATCTATGTGGTGCCATTTGGTGCAGTTTTATGTTCTGTAATGATCTACTGGGTATTGAAAAAGGAAGAAATTCTAAACGAATTAAACTGTGGACGTGAGAAACCGCTTGGATCTTATTTCATTTTTACGGCCAAGTATCTCTATGTATTTCTTGCAGCCCTGGTATTAATATTAAGTATTGTATATAAAGGAATCGGCTGATATTAAGTACAGCTGTTAAAAAGTCCGGTATTTCCATGTCTTACAAGGACAGGAAGTACCGGGCTTTTTATCAGATGATTTTATTTGGTACCGAATATACGGTCACCAGCATCTCCAAGACCTGGGCAGATATACGCATTTTCATTTAACTGACGGTCTAAATGTCCTACGTAGATCTGAATGTCCGGATGTGCCTCGTGAAGCCGTTTTAAGCCTTCCGGAGCGGCGATGATGGACATGAACTTGATGTGCTTACCGCCGTACTGCTTGATAAAGTCGACGGCTGCAATTGCAGAACCGCCGGTAGCAAGCATAGGATCGGTAACAACAATGGTTCTCTGTTCAATCGGGCTTGGAAGCTTGCAGTAGTATTCATGGGGCTCATGAGTTTTTTCATCCCGATATAAACCAATATGTCCTACCTTGGCAGACGGTACAAGAGCCAGAATTCCGTTAACCATACCAAGACCTGCTCTCAGGATAGGAACAACTGCCATTTTTTTACCAGCAATCATTGGGGTCATGCAGGTCTCAATAGGAGTCTCTACCTCCACATCCTGTAACGGAAGATCCCTTAATGCCTCAAATCCCATCAGCATGGCGATTTCTTCGATCAGAGCACGGAACTCGTTGGTGCCGGTTCTCTTGTCTCTTAAAATTGAAATTTTATGCTGAATCAGCGGGTGGGTAAATACAGTTACATTGTCCATTAATAAATCCATAATAGTTTTAATCCTTTCTTTAATCTCTTGCAGTATCAGGAGTTTCAGGCAGTATCAGGTTCATAAAGACACCAATGATAACAGCGACGAAAAGACCTGAAATGTTTAATGTTACAGAACCGACACTTACGTTAAGTCCTCCAAGCTGGGCAAGTCCCAGTCCGAATACCAGGATCAGACCAACGATAGTTAAATTTCTGCTGTGTGTAAAATCCAGATTTGATTCTGCCAGAGAGCGAATGCCCACAGCAGCGATCATACCAAACAGCATAATTTCCACACCGCCTTTTACAGGACCCGGGATAGTCTGAAGGATTGCACCGACTTTTCCGAAAAGGCCCAGAACAATGGCAAATACGGCGGTTACACGAAGAAGCCTTGGGTTGTAGTTTTTAGTAGTTGCCAGAACGCCTGTATTCTCTGAATAAGTAGTGTTGGCAGGGCCGCCCATAAATCCTGCAAGAAGGGTAGCAAGACCATCACCCATTAATGTACGGTGAAGTCCTGGATCCTTGAGGAAATCTTTTCCAACAACAGTTCCGTTCGTGGTGATGTCTCCAATGTGTTCCATAAATGTGACGCAGGCGATAGGCGCGATGGAAAGAATGGCACCTAAACTGAATTTTGGAACAGACATAAATGTCACACCGTTTAAGTCCTTTGTCACAAATGGGATATTAATCCATGATGCAGCGGAAATGGCTGAATAGTCCATATGGAAGATTCCCAATGCTCCTAATACAATACACAGAAGATAACCGGCCGCTATTCCGATGAGAATCGGAACCAGCTTGAAAAAACCATGAGCGAAAATAGAACAGAGAATAACTACGAATAATGTAAATACCGCAATTCCCAGATTCAATGCAATGGCAGGTGTTACACCGTCTGCCAGGCTTAAATTGCCCGTTGCATCGCTGATTGCCGTGCCTGCCAGGTTGATTCCGATGACTACGATTACCGGGCCGGTCACAACGGGAGGGAAAATCTTTTTGATTTTCTCAGCACCAATGGTGTAAGCGATGAAGGCAAAGATCAGATATACCAGACCGGCAAAAATAATTCCACCCTGTACTAAAGGTACGTTCTCAGGGATCACGGTTCCTTCCGGTCGGATAATTGCGGTAACCGCGGCCAGAAATGCGAAGGAAGAACCGAGAAACACAGGAACCTTAAATTTAGTACAGCAGTGGAATATTAAGGTGCCAACGCCTGCAGAGAATAATGCCAGCGATGGATTGAGACCTGTCAGTAAGGGTACCAGCACGGTTGCGCCGAACATGGCGAAGAGATGCTGAATGCTGAGCAGATAGTCTCGGGTTGTCAATTTTGCGTTGTTACTCATGATTATACCCCGTTTCTTTTTATTTTTCCGTCCTATTTTATCAGAGAAAGGGATAAATGGCAACTATTTTTGTTATTTTGTCTCAGGAGTATATTCAATTAACGCAAAATCCCCCAAGGCATGAGCGACAGGTATGGAGACAATAATGACTCCCTGATCCTCATAGCTAAAGGATTCCGGAAATTCTGCAGATCCTTTTTCAGGCTGTTCTGACGAAAAATCAGCATTTTGAAAAATTTTGGTATATGTCTCTTTGTCCATATCGGATCGCGAGCTCATCAAAGCCTCATTGAGCTCAGAAGATGTGTTATAAAACTTACACTTATCAGAGAGCACATATTCAGCCAGCAGTTTTGGATCCACATAATCCTTCAGCCTGATATTCCCGGCTGTTTTTAAATCAACTACGCTGGTGTAATATATATTGGTGGGGTGTGCGGCTCCGTCAGCAGAAAGCATTCCTGTATAAGCAACACTGATTCGGTTCCTGTCAGAAGAGACAATATCAGCACTGACAGTAAGACTGTCCTTTGATGGATCAACAGAATAAGCTTTGATGATTTCCAGCGCATTGTCTTTTAACAGGTTGTTGACAGCTTCTAATTTAGATTCATCTGCCAATTGTGTAAGGACCGGATATTCGATGGTCACCTTATCATTCTTATAGACATAAATAGAGGTGCCTGCTCCTGAGCTGGGGTTTGTGCTTAAACTTTCTCTGCTTTCGGATTCGTTCTGAACTTCTATGACAGACGAAGCGGAGATTGTGGTTGTTTCTTTGCTTTCGGTAGTCTGCGCGTCTGGCAGATCTGCCTTTACATAATTTCGGTGACTGCACCCGTAAAGTGACAGTGCGGACAGAAGTGCAGCCATTAGCATGATACGACGTTTCGTAAAATCACCTCTAATCAATAGTTTTTTCTTATGACAGTATATCATAATTGGGGCAGTGTTTCCTAGAATATTATGTAAAATTAAGGAAATTGTAGGAAAAATATGGGGACAAAGAGAAAGGACTCCGCAAAACCAAAATAAATTCGGTTTGCGAAGTCCAGTTCCCTGCCAAGGGTGTAGTGCCGGCAGTGGGACTTGAACCCACACGATGTTGCCATCAACGGATTTTGAGTCCGCCTCGTCTGCCATTCCGACATGCCGGCTTGCACTTACAACGTTCATTATTCTATCACAGGATTTTCCATTTGGCAAGTATTTAAATTGAAAAACGGCAAAATATATTGTATGATAATAAAAAGCTATGGTTAAGGAGGTGTCTGGGCGATGACATGTAAGGAAGCAGAACGTCTGGTCATTCCATATATAAACGGTGAACTGACAGATGAGGAACTGAAAGAATTTTTGGAACATACGCAGACCTGTGCAGATTGTATGGAAGAACTGGAAATATATTTTACCATAGAGGCAGGAATCATGCAGCTGGATTCTGAAACAGGGAATTATAATATCAAGGGAGCGCTGGAGGCGGCTCTGGAACAGTCCAGACAAAGGCTTCAGTTAATACAGTTGATAAAAATAGCAAGATATGCGGTATCTACCGTTTGCTTCATGGCACTTGTCATTACAGTCCTTCTTCAGTGCAGAATCTGGCTGCAGTTGGGCTTGCTTGGATAGGAGAACAGATGAACAGAAAAAAAACAGTACTGATTGACGGGACCGGTATGCTGGAAGAGGTATATTACGCACTTCCAGACAACTGCGTAAAAGGAATACGCAATGTGGTGGTTCGTATAATAGAAGAAAAGCAAACGGATTATATTGCAGCGGTTTTTGGCAATTACAGTAAAGATGGATTGGCTGCTCAGGATTTAAAGAAAAAACAAGCACTTTTAAAAGAAGCACTGACTGCTCTGAAAATACCTGTTTTTGAAGAAGAGGGGGCACGTTCTCTGGACCTTATCTGCTCCCTTGCAAAAAACTGTGAGGAGGAAGGAAGAGATGTTTCAGTGCTTACTGGTAATGAGACCTTTCTGATGGCAGTAAATGAGCATGTAACGGTCTTGATTCCCGGACTGGGAGAAGAAGGGGTAAAATTAATAAGCTGGTCTGCAGATGGGGTAAAGGCAGAATTTGGTCTGGAGCCGGAACAGTTAAAGGAAGTATTTTCTTTGGAGCGGGGGGCAGGGATTGGCCGAAAAACCGCATGCCGGCTGCTTTTACAGTATGGTTCCTTAAAAGCTCTTTATGGTAAGAAGGAGGAGCTGGAGTCTGACCAGGTTCAAAAAGCACTGACTGAGTATGAGCTGCAGGTAAACAATGAGGCTGATTCTCTTTGCCTGAAAACAGATTATAATCTTCGTCTGGATGAGAGTAAAACCATTGCGGAATCTGAGATTGCAGAAATCATGGATATGGATTTTGAACCTGCCGGGTTCCCGGAGGAAGGAGAGGAGATTTCTTCATCTGGCTGGATTAAAAAAGAAGTTACGGATCTTTTTGAAGCAGAGGCAGTTTTTGCAAGGTGTGCCACAGGCGTCAGCATTGGCCTGCAGCTGGCAGGAACAGATAAAAATATTTCTGCACTGGCTTTATGTTTTTCAAAAGAAGAGTGCTGGTGCTTTATTCCTCAGGGGAATTTAACGTCAGAATATTTGAAAAAAAAGGCAGAAGAGGTCATAAGACAGGCAGAAGATATTACTGTTTTAGATCTGAAAAGCCAGCTTCCATTTCTGAACCTGAATGGAGAAAAGACGGTGTTTGATGCTTCCATAGCAGCTTACTTAATTGATCCGTTAAAAAGCTCCTATGATTATAATGATTTAGCAGAGGAATATCTTTCCCTGTCCCTTCCTTCGAAAACAGAACTTCTGGGAAAACAAACCATACCCCGGGCACTGGAGGAAAATCGTTCCCAGGCAGTTGCCTGTATCTGCTCCATGGCATACGTTTCATTTTTGTGCGGAAACATTTTAAGAGAAGAATTAAAAAAGACAGATATGGAACAGTTATTTTATGAAATTGAAATGCCGTTGGTATACAGTTTGTTTTCTATGGAAGAAACGGGAATCCGGGTGGAACGGGACAGGCTGAAAGAATACGGAGACAGACTGAAGATCCGGATTAAGGAAACGGAACAAAAAATATACGAGCAGACAGGTGAAACCTTTAATATTAATTCACCCAAGCAGCTTGGAGAAATCCTTTTTGAAAAATTGAAGCTTCCTGGCGGAAAAAAGACAAAAACAGGTTATTCCACTGCCGCCGACGTGCTGGAAAAACTGGCTCCGGATTATCCTGTGATAGAACTGATTCTGGATTACAGGCAGCTGACAAAGTTAAATTCCACCTATGCCGATGGGCTGGCGTCCTATATAGGTTCCGATGAACGGATTCACGGTACCTTTAATCAGACGATTACCGCTACCGGAAGGATCAGCAGTACAGAGCCCAATTTACAGAACATTCCAATCCGCATGGAACTTGGAAGAGAAATTCGAAAAGTTTTTGTTCCCCAGGAGGGCTGTGTCTTTGTAGATGCCGATTACTCCCAGATTGAACTGAGGGTTCTGGCTCATATGTCGGGAGATGCAAGACTGATCGGTGCTTATCAGCAGGCCGAGGATATTCACGCGATCACTGCCTCAGAAGTGTTTCATGTA
Organism: Lacrimispora sp. 38-1; assembly: GCF_049890855.1. Lineage (NCBI taxonomy): Bacteria > Bacillati > Bacillota > Clostridia > Lachnospirales > Lachnospiraceae > Lacrimispora > Lacrimispora sp. 38-1. The sequence goes on from NZ_JBANEW010000099.1 coordinate 66,008, forward strand.
CCGCTTTTGGAAGTGACTTCCTTACAGCGGCGCAATGCAAAGGCCGTTAATTTCGGTATTGTTTATGGAATCAGTTCTTTTGGACTGAGCGAAGGGTTAAGCATTACCAGAAAAGAAGCGTCGGAATACATTGAAAAATACTTTGAAACCTATCCAGGAGTGAAGGCTTTCCTGGATAAGCTGGTATCTGATGCAAAAGAAACCGGGTATGCGCTCAGCATGTTTGGCCGCCGCCGTCCCGTACCGGAGTTAAAATCCTCCAATTTTATGCAGCGTTCCTTCGGAGAACGTGTGGCAATGAATTCACCCATTCAGGGAACCGCGGCAGATATTATTAAAATTGCCATGATCCGGGTAGACCGCGCACTAAAGAAACAGGGACTGCAGTCCAGAATTGTCCTTCAGGTTCATGATGAGCTTTTAATTGAGACACGTCTGGAAGAACTGGACCAGGTAAAAAAACTGCTGGTGGAAGAGATGAAGAGTGCTGCCAGGCTGGATGTGCCTCTGGAAGTTGATGCCAATGTTGGAGAATCCTGGTTCGATGCCAAATAAAGGATGGTGGAAAGCGTGAATGTAATTGGGCTTACAGGCGGTGTGGGAGCCGGAAAAAGTCTGGTTCTTTCCATATTAAAAACGAAATACAATGCGCAGGTAATTGAAGCGGATAAAGTTGCCCATGAACTGATGATGCCGGGAGAAGAGGGATATCTGCGGGTGAAAGAAACCTTTGGAGAAACCATCCTTAATTCTGACGGCACCATTAACCGCGCTGCATTAGGAAAAGTGATTTTTGAAAATGAATCTGCAAGAGAGCAGGTTAATTCTATTATCCACCCTCTTGTATGGAAAAGAATCAGACAAAAAATTTCCGCTTCCCAAGCCGGACTTATTGTGGTAGAATTTGCAATTATGGGTGAAGAAGCGGAAGATATCTATAATGAGATGTGGTATGTCCGTGCATCAGAGGAGGTCAGAATCAGACGTCTTTCGGAAAACAGGGGTTATACAAAAGAACGTTCGGAACAAATAATCAGAAGCCAGGCCTCGGAACTGGAGTATGTAAGGCGCTGTGACCGGATAATCGAGAACGATGGTTCAGTTGAGGATTTAGAGAACCAATTGGCGGAAATATTGAAAACAGGGGACAGATAACGATATGAGACTGGTAAGCATTGCTAGCGGGAGCAGCGGAAACTGCATTTATGTGGGTTCTGATACAACTCATATTCTGGTAGATGCCGGAATAAGCAACAAGAGGATTGAACAGGGCTTAAATGAAATCGGATTAAAAGGAAACGAGCTCACTGGAATTGTAATCACTCATGAACACTCTGACCACACCAAAGGACTGGGAGTACTGGCCAGAAAGTATGGCGTTCCCATATATGGAACCAGGGAGACTCTGGAGGAAATTTCAAAGCAGAAATATCTGGGAGAATATCCCCGGGAACTATTTTATGCCATTCGTCCGGATGTGGATTTTTTTGTAGGAGATTTAGAGGTCAAACCGTTTTCCATTGATCATGATGCGGCAAATCCGGTGGCATACCGGATTCAGCATGAACATAAGTCAGTTGCAGTGGCAACGGATATGGGGCATTACAATCAGTACATCATCGAGCATCTGCAGGGACTGGACGCGGTGCTTTTAGAGTCCAACCATGATGTGAATATGCTTCAGGCCGGACCTTATCCTTATTACTTAAAACGCAGGATATTGGGAGATCATGGACATTTATCCAATGAAAATGCGGGACGGCTGTTGTGCTGCATTCTTCATGAGAATTTAAAAAAGATTCTGCTGGGTCATTTAAGCAAGGAGAATAATTACGAAGAGCTTGCTTATGAAACCGTAAAGCTTGAAATCTCAGAGGGAGATAATCCATTTAAGGCATCTGATTTTTCCATAGCCGTTGCAAAGCGGGATCAGATGTCGGAAATTATCACAATATAAAGAGGAGATGCATGATGAATAAGACGATTATTACAGTAGTTGGCAAAGACACAGTGGGGATTATTGCAAAGATTTGTACTTATCTGGCAAACAACCAGGTAAACATATTGGATATTTCCCAAACCATTGTACAGGGATATTTTAATATGATGATGATTGTTGACATCAACGAAGCAGCGAAGCCTTTTGGAGAGCTTGCGGATGAACTGGAACAGATTGGAGACGAGATTGGTGTAAAGGTAAAATGCCAGAGGGAAGAAATTTTTACAAAAATGCATCGGATCTGATTACCGCAGTGAGGCTTAAGAAAAGGATGGGTTTTCTATATGTTGAATATGTTTGAAGTAAACGAGACCAATAAGATGATCGAGCAGGAACTGCTGGATGTGCGTACCATTACCATGGGCATCAGTCTGCTTGACTGCTGTGACAGTGACTTAAAAGCAGTGAATGAAAAAATTTACAACAAGATTACCACTGTTGCAAAAAATCTGGTATCTGTTGGAAGAGAGATCGAAAAAGATTTTGCAATTCCCATTGTGAATAAACGAATTTCCGTAACTCCCATTGCAATGGTAGGCGCTGCCGCATGTAAAACACCGGATGATTTTGTTACCATTGCCCAGACTCTTGACCGCGCAGCAAAGGAAGTGGGCGTCAATTTTATCGGTGGATATTCTGCACTGGTGAGCAAGGGAATGACAACTGCAGATAAAAATCTCATCTGCTCCATACCAAAAGCACTTGCATGCACAGACCGCGTCTGCAGTTCCGTGAATGTGGGTTCTACAAAGACAGGAATCAATATGGATGCAGTTGCGCTTATGGGTAAAATTGTCCTGGAAACAGCAGAGGAGACAAGGGAGAATGATTCTCTTGGCTGCGCAAAACTGGTAATCTTCTGCAATGCGCCGGATGATAACCCCTTTATGGCAGGTGCATTCCATGGTGTGACAGAAGCAGATGCCATTATTAATGTGGGTGTCAGCGGACCTGGTGTGGTAAAACGGGCGATTGAGACCGCAAGAGGAAAGGACTTTGAGGTTCTTTGCGAGACCATTAAGAAAACTGCATTTAAGATTACCCGTGTAGGACAGCTGGTTGCCCAGGAGGCTTCTAAAAGACTTAACATTCCATTCGGTATTATTGATCTGTCTCTGGCTCCCACACCTGCAATCGGTGACAGTGTGGCTGAGATCTTAGAAGAGATCGGTCTGGAGCGCGTTGGTGCCCCGGGTACGACGGCTGCGCTGGCTCTGCTTAATGATCAGGTGAAAAAAGGAGGAGTTATGGCTTCGTCCTATGTAGGCGGTTTAAGCGGTGCCTTTATTCCTGTCAGTGAAGATCAGGGAATGATCGATGCAGTTGCCTTGGGTGCATTAAACCTTGAAAAGCTGGAAGCAATGACCTGTGTCTGCTCCGTTGGTCTGGACATGATTGCAATTCCCGGAGATACTCCTGCCTCCACGATATCCGGAATTATAGCCGATGAATCCGCAATCGGTATGATCAATCAGAAGACGACAGCAGTTCGTATTATTCCGGTAATCGGCAAATCTGTCGGAGAAACGGTGGAATTCGGCGGCCTCCTGGGATACGCTCCTGTCATGCCAGTCAATCGGTATTCCTGTGAAAAGTTTGTCAGCCGCGGAGGAAGAATTCCTGCGCCGATACACAGCTTTAAGAATTAGCCATGGAACAGATGGAAAAAAGCAGACTGACGGAAGCACTCAGAGAATACCTGGATGAATTTCTGGTCCGTATCATCATCAGCAATCCGGTTGAGAAACAGGGAATGTCCAAAGTAAAGATTCGTCCTCTGAAACAGAAAGATTTGATGCTGTTTCAGGCAGAGGAACTGATTGGAAACCAAGCTTTTCATAAGAACCTGTCGAAAGAAGAATGCGCAGATTATGCGGCGGATTTACTGGATGGGACGTTTCGCCAGCTGGAACTGGAATCTTCGAAAGGCCAGGTCCGGATTCTGATCAGTAAGAAGGGAATTCCAGACATAAAGAGTAAGCGTATTCCGCAAAAAATCACGGCTGTTCCTGCAGTAACGGAGCACAACAGGCAGAAAAACTATATCTTAAAAGAAGGAACTCCCATACCGTTTTTGGTTGATTTGGGAGTCATGACGGAAAATGGAACCATTATCAGATCCAGATACGACAAATTTCGTCAGATTAACCGTTTTCTGGAATTTATTGAAGATATACTTCCAAGACTTCATAAAGACAGAGAAAATGTAATTATTGATTTCGGCTGCGGAAAGTCCTATTTAACATTTGCCATGTATTATTATCTTCATATCCAAAAGGGATACTCCATTCGCATGATAGGTCTTGATTTAAAGCAGACGGTGATTGACAGCTGCAACCAGTTAAGTGAACGCTATGGATATGGGAAACTGAGATTTTATCATGGTGATATCGCTTCTTATGAGGGTGTGAATCAGGTGGATATGGTTGTTACCCTTCATGCATGTGATACAGCCACTGATTTTGCTCTTACAAAAGCGGTTTCATGGGGAGCATCTGTGATCCTGTCCGTACCCTGCTGTCAGCATGAGCTCAATAAACAGATTGAAAACAGTCTGATGGCTCCTGTTTTGCAGTATGGTCTGATTAAGGAACGTATGGCTGCCCTGTATACAGATGCTCTGAGAGCAGAGATTTTGGAGAATCAGGGATACAGAACCCAGATTCTGGAATTCATTGATATGGAACACACTCCAAAGAATATATTAATCCGCGCAGTAAAGCAGGGTGAAAAAAAGAATAATCGCAATCAAATTGATGAAATAATGGAATTCCTTCACGGAAATCTGACTCTTTACAATTTGTTTTATAAAGAGTAAACTATTATAAAATAATAAGTGAAATTTGAGTAATCATTTAAGGAGGAGTGTTCATGCCTTTTATTAATTCCAAAGTAAATGTTGCATTATCAGAGGAAGAGAAGGATATTTTAAAAGATAAACTTGGTCAGGCAATCAGCCTGATTCCAGGAAAATCAGAAAGCTGGCTGATGGTGGGCTTTGAAGATAACTATTCTCTTTATTTTAAAGGAAAGAACAATACGAAGATTGCTTTTATAGAAGTTAAAATTTTCGGACGTGCTTCTGACCGGGATTTAGACCACCTGACCGCTGAGATTTCCAGGATATACAAAGAAGTATTAGGAATTTCACAGGATAAGATCTATATAAAATACGAAGAAGCGGAGCACTGGGGCTGGAACGGAGCAAACTTCTAAATTTTACTGTTGACACGTCAGACAGGGGAATGGCTTATGGAGCTTTGGGATATCTACGATGAAAACAGAGCGGCAACCGGGAGAACTCATGTCCGGGGAGTTCCGCTGGGTAAAGGGGAATATCATCTGGTGGCTGATATCTGGACCGTAAATCAGAAGAATCTGATTCTTTTAACCAGGCGGCATCCGGATAAGCCTTATGGTTTAATGTGGGAGTGTACCGGCGGTTCTGTTCTTGCAGGTGAGACCAGCGAAGAAGGTGCATTAAGAGAACTTTTGGAAGAAGCCGGAATTCATGCAGCGAAAAAGGATCTGAAACTGATTCACAGCATTCGCCAGAAAGAACGGTTTGTTGATACCTATATCACCAGGCAGAATATTACCATGGAGGATGTGAAATTACAGGCAGAAGAAGTCGTTGATGCGAAACTGGTAACCTTTGAAGAACTGCTTGATTTGTGGAAGCAGGGGATTGTGGTTCCCAAATCCCGTTTTCTTCTATATAAAGATAACATCAGAGAATTCATCAATCCGCCGTCATAATATGACGACGGATTGTGTGAATTCATTTTTGACTTTTATATCATATTTTGCCTGTAATACAGTCTGATAAATATGAGAAGAATAGAAATCATGGCGGAGCATAGCGGCGGCTGCTCCCGTAAAACCGGTTTTGGCGCCGGCAGTTTTCGCGATGAGAGGGATGCTCCCTCTCTTTTTTATTTCTCCCATCAGGGGAACTGAAGTTTTTTTAAATCCCAGAATTCTGGCATAAGGAGCATACCCTGCCTGTCTGCCGGCTGCTGTCAGCTGGTTTGTCGTCCCGAGAAGAATGTGAAGCAATGCACGGCTGATTCTTGTATAAGTGTATTGTCTGGTCTTTAACTGATTGATCTTTTCTTCAAAAGTATGATAGTCAGGGAGCTGTTTTGTAATTCTTGCTGCCAGTTCATCCGAAACATCAGCGAAATCCTGAAATGGAATCCCTTCCATAGAAAGACGGAGCAGAGCAGCGTTTAAAAGGAGATTGAAATCATCATAGTAAAGAGGTTTGCTCTCCAGTATTTTTAATTTTACCGGTTCCGGTACATAATCAAAGATAGTTTCCTCACAGGAGAGTTGATCTGACTCCTTTAAAGCCTTTCTAAGTCCGGTTGCGGAGCAAAAACGGTCTGGTGTAAGCAGCGGATCGTGATAGTCACTTCCGTTTCTGGCAATGGTCAGCGGAATTAAGGAAGCATCCTGCCTGTAAATGGCTTTTAAATATTCTATTCCCAGAATGTTATTGGGAGAGGCCAGAATTGAGGCATCTTCCTCCCTGACAGCACCGCTTGTAACAAGAGCGCTATTTCTTGCTTCCGGAAAGGTAGCCCCTTTTTTCAGCTGAATGCGCAGTTCTTCTGAATAAATGGCCGGTTCATTGGCGAGAATAGTAGCAATAGCGGAAAGTTTTTCCATATCCCCGCTTTCGCTGCCAAAGCACAGAGAATCAACTGCTCCAAGTCCATTTAATAATGCAACTGCGCAGGAGGCAAAATCTTCCGCGCTGCTGGAAGCAAAAATGGACGGAATCTCCAGCACTAAGTCAGCTCCGCAGGAAAGTGCCATGGCTGTCCGTGTATATTTGTCATATATGGCAGGTGAACCCCGCTGTACAAAATCCCCGCTCATGACTACGACCGCGTACTCTGCATTAGCAAGCTCCTTCGCTTTTCTGATATGATAGGCGTGACCGTTATGAAACGGATTGTATTCGGCGATAATTCCTACGGCATACAAATTTTTCTCTTTTAACATAAAAAACGTCCTTTTTCTTTTTTTCAACCTATATTATGCTATTGTTTCGCAAAAAATGCAAATTATTTTGTCACAACACTTGAAAATTTTCGGGAATGCTCATAGAATAGAGTGAGAATCAAGAAGAAACATTGATCAATTAGAACAGGAGAATAGATAAGTATGAATTTTGTCGTTGAAACATCAGCTCGTCATGTACATTTATCTCAGGAACATCTTGAGATTTTATTTGGACAGGGATATGAATTAACCAAGAAGAAAGAATTATCCCAGCCAGGTCAGTTTGCCTGCGAGGAGAGAGTTACTGTTGTGGGATCAAAAGGTGAATTCAAGGGAGTTTCCATTTTAGGACCGGTCAGAAAGTCTACCCAGGTGGAACTTTCCCTGACAGATGCCCGTTCTGCAGGAATCGCCGCACCAGTAAGAGAATCCGGAGATATTGCCGGCAGCGGACCTTGTAAGATTATCGGACCGGCAGGTGAAATTGATATCACAGAGGGCGTAATTGCAGCAAAGCGTCATATTCATGCAACGCCTGCAGATGCTGAAATGCTGGGTGTTAAAAACGGCGAAATTGTTTCTGTAAAAGTTGATACAAATGGCAGAAGTCTTGTTTTCGGAGATGTAGTTGTTCGTGTAAGCGAAACCTATGCTCTGGCTATGCACATTGATACAGATGAATCTAACGCAGCAGGCTGCGGCAGAGAACAGTACGGCGAAATTGTAAAATAATCGAAGGAGAATTTAGTTTTATGAAAATTTTAGTTATCAACTGCGGAAGCTCTTCCTTAAAGTATCAGCTGATTGATATGGAAAATGAGGGAGTTTTAGCAAAAGGTTTATGCGAAAGAATTGGTATTAACGGATCCAAACTGACTCACAAGGCAGAAGGAAAAGGCGAATTTGAGTTAACAGAAGAGATGCCTAATCACACTGTAGCAATCAAGCTGGTTATGGATGCCCTGGTTAATCCTGAGCATGGAGTAATCAAAGATACCAGTGAAATTTCCGCAGTAGGACATCGTGTTCTCCATGCCGGTACAATTTACAGTGATTCCATCGTTGTAAATGAAGATGTAAAGAAAGTAATCCGCGACTGTTTCGATTTAGGACCTCTGCATAACCCGGCAAACTTAATGGGTATTGAGGCGTGCGAGGCAGCTATGCCAGGAACACCTAACGTAGCTGTATTTGATACTGCATTTGGTATGGGTATGCCGGAGAAGGCTTCTCTTTACGCAATTCCTCAGGAATATTTTGAAAAATACAGCATCCGCCGTTACGGCTTCCACGGAACAAGCCACAGCTTTGTTTCCAAAGAAGCACTGGATTTCTGCGGACTGGATCATAAGAACGGAAAGGTTATTGTCTGCCATTTAGGAAACGGCGCAAGCATCTCTGCTTCCATCGGAGGCAAGTGCGTAGATACAAGTATGGGTCTTACACCTCTTGAGGGTCTTATTATGGGAACCAGAAGCGGTGATATTGATCCGGCTGTGATTCAGTTTATCTGCAACAAAGAAGGCAAGAGCGTCAATGAAGTACTGGATATCTTAAATAAAAAATCCGGTATTCTCGGTATGTCCGGCGGAATTTCCAGCGATTTCCGTGATGTTCAGAAAGCACAGGCAGAGGGTAATCACCTGGCAGATACTGCAATTAATGCATATATCTACCGTGTTGCAAAATACATCGGTGCTTATACTGCAGCAATGAATGGCGTGGATGCCATCGTATTTACAGCAGGCGTAGGAGAGAATGATAAGCCGATCCGTGCAGGAATCTGTGCATATTTATCCTATCTTGGAGTAGAAATCGATGCAGAAGCAAACAGCCACAGAGGCAAACGCATCATGATTTCCACACCTGATTCCAAGGTAAAAGTATGTGTGATCCCTACCAACGAAGAGCTTGCAATTGCAAGAGAAACAAAAGCTTTGGTATAATTCCTTAAATATTGGCACATTATAGTTTTTATAGTGTGAAATATGGAAATATTTTGTTGACAAATAGTGCGCCCCTATGTATAATAACATAGGTGCGTATTAGGAGACTATAATATGCTTATAAATTTAACCGAGTTGTTTACCCTGGAAGGGAAAGAGAAAACTTATACTCTTGATATTGAGATGAAAACTTATCATGGACCCTATGGAGATTATGAAATTGCAGATGCCAAACCGGTAGTGCTGCGGATCATGAATCTGGGAGGAAAGAAACTGGAACTGGAAGGAAAAGTGGAACTCACTTTACTTATTCCATGTGACCGTTGTCTGGATCCTGTCCCTAATGAGCTGAGTTTCGATGTCGTTCGTACGGTTGATTTGAGTGAAACCGACAAAGAGGATGAAGAGGATCTTGAGGAACAGCCATATGTTAATGGTTATTGTCTGGATGTAGACCAGTTGGTTTGTGATGAACTCATACTGAATCTGCCTATGAAGGTTCTCTGCAGTGAAGACTGTAAGGGGATTTGTAATAGATGTGGAACAAATCTCAATCATGAGACTTGTGACTGCGATGTTAGTTCGGTTGACCCGAGAATGGCAGTCATCCAGGATATTTTTAAACAGTTTAAGGAGGTGTAACCATGTCTATCTGTCCAAAGAATAAATCTTCTAAAGCTAGAAGAGACAAACGTAGAGCAAACTGGAAGATGAGCGCTCCGAACTTAGTGAAATGCAGCAAGTGCGGTGAACTTATGATGCCACACAGAGTATGCAAAGCTTGCGGTTCTTATAACAAGAAAGAAATCATTTCTGTTGCTGAATAATTTCAGTATGGAAATAGCTCAAAACATAAAAAGACAAGGATTCTGATTATTCAGGACCTTGTCTTTTCTTGTTTTGAGAGAAGGAGCGGTGCACTGACTTTTAGCTAATATTGATAATAAGGACGCAAGTATTTTGTTTTTTATCATTATGTTCTGTGATATACTGGAAAAAATAATGAATCAGCTTATGGGGGTGCAATATGACACGAATTAAATTGCCGGAAATTTTTCAAAATGGAATGATTGTTCAGCGAAATAAGAAGATTAAAATATGGGGAGAAGCTGAGGGAGCCTGGAGGCTTACAGTCAGCTTTGGCGGTGACTGTGTTTCTGCTGATGTAAAGGATGGGAAGTTTTATTGTGAAATTCCTGCTAAGGAAGCAGCCTGCGGACAAACATTAGAGATTTTTGCCGATGAAAAGAAGGAGCCGCATATTGTTCTTGAAGACATCTGCATTGGTGATATATACATAGCAGCCGGTCAGTCCAACATGGAATATTTTTTGAGATATGACGCCCATTGGAACGAAATAAAGGAATGGGAACAAAACGATATGATTCGGATGTTTAACTGCAGAAGGATTGCTTATCCGGGTCAATACAGAGAACTTCCTGATTGCGGAAGCTGGTTTAAGGAACACGACTATCAGTGGGAGAGTTTTTCTGCTCCTGGATATACGTTTGCCAGAGCCATTCAGCAGGTGATTGGTGTTCCGGTAGGGATTATAGGCTGTAACTGGGGCGGAACTCCGGCCTGTGCATGGATGGAAACTTCTTACCTTAATGAGGAACCCCTTTCTGTGTTTCTAAAAGAATATGAGGAAACTCTTAAGTCTGCTGATGAGGAAGAAATAAGACAGCGCAGCCTTAAGGCCTGGGAATATGAGGATTCCTATCTTCACCAGATTGCGTGGAGAGCAATGATGTATGGCATGAATGAGCAGGATCAGGAGAGATGGCTTCTTGAGACTGCCGATACACCGCTTCTTCCTATGGGTCCTTATCATCACTACCGGCCATCGGGATTGTATGAAATGATGCTGAAAGATCTTGCTCCATTTTCCGTGAAGGGAGTTTTATGGTATCAGGGGGAGTCCGATGCAGGACACGGAGAGATTTATGATAAAACCTTTTCTGCTTTAATCCGCTGCTGGAGGGATTTATGGCAGGATGAACTGCCGTTTCTCTTTGTTCAGCTGGCACCTTTTGGTAAATGGCTTGGCATCGGGGGAGAGGATTATCCGGTGGTGAGAGAAAGCCAGGAACGGGTAGCGAAAAACGTACCGGGAACAGGCATGATATCTATTATGGATCTGGGAATGTATGAGGATATACATCCGAAAAAGAAGAAGGAAGTTGGAGAACGTCTGGCTCTTTTAGCAAGGGGATTGATCTATGGGGAAGATATCTTATGTGAATCCCCGGAATTTAAGGGGGGAGAACGGGATGGAAACCAGATTCGTCTGCATTTTTCCCATACAGGAGAAAAACTGCACATAAAGGGGAATTTTATTAAGAGTCTGTGTGCAGAACAGGGCGGTATTGTGAGGAGTGTAAAGGAATTCAGACTGGATCAGGATTTACTGCTGTTTTTTGATACACTGACAGAGGAGCCGGTTGAAATAAGATTTGCGAAAAAGGGATACTGTGAAGTTAATTTATTTAACGAAGCAGATCTTCCTGTTAAACCATTTACTGCAGTGATCATTTAGGAGGCTTCCATGATAAAAATAACAAATCCAATACAAAAAGGCTTTTATCCTGATCCATCCATATGCAGGGTTGGAGATGATTACTACATGGTTCATTCTACTTTTGCATATGCACCTGGTATCCCTGTTTTTCAAAGCTGTGACCTGAAAAACTGGATTTTAATCGGACATGTTCTGGAACGGAAGGAGCAGCTTCGCCTTGCAGGAGCCAGTGTTTCCAAAGGCATTTATGCCCCGACAATCAGGTACCACAAAGGTCTGTTTTATGTAATTTCCACCAATGTATCCGGTGGCGGAAATTTCTATGTTACAGCCGAAGATCCCAAAGGACCATGGTCAGATCCTGTTTTCCTCACGGCTGCGCAGGGAATTGATCCCAGTCTGTATTTCGAAGAAGATGCCTGTTATTATATCGGACAGCGGACAAAGGAACATCCGGCTTATTACGGAGATTGTGAGATATGGATTCAGGAGCTTGATTTAAAGGAAAAAAGGCTTGTGAACAAACCGGTTGTTTTATTTGACGGAAGTATGAAACGGACGATATGGGCAGAGGGGCCTCATCTGTACCGGATCGGTCAGATGTATTATCTTATTCTTGCGGAGGGAGGAACTGAGTTTAACCACAGCGTGACAGTCGCGCGGAGCAAAAACCTTTATGGCCCATACGAATCCTGTCCCAATAATCCCATTCTGACGCACCGCCATCTGGGGCGCACGAACCCTGTACAGTGTATCGGGCACGGAGACCTGGTTGAAACGACGGGTGGAGAATGGTTTATGGTCATGCTTGGAACGAGACCTTTAAACGGCTGTGCGGAGCTGGGACGGGAAACATTTCTTGCGGACGTGATATGGGAGGATGGCTGGCCTGTGATAAGTCCGGGTTTGGGAAAGGTTCCGGAATGCCTGGAAACCTCCGTTACTGATAATGAGCAGAAGGTTTTGCTGCCTGCCTCGGATATTGAGTGGACGGAACCTCTTGATATGCGCTGCATTGGTTTAAGAGACCATCCGGCCAGTCTGCCTGCGAAGATGGCGGATGGCAGGCTGCATCTGCCTTTTCTCCCTGAAACGATGGAAGATTTGTCGGTACCTGCTTACATTGGAATCAGGCTTTTATCCAGGACGTTCGATATACAGGTGACTATGGAGTCAGAACCAAACGGAACTGAGGAGGCAGGACTTCTCTATTTTTATAATGAAACGCATTATGTAAAAGCGGTTGTTCGTGAAAGGGAAGGACGGCTGGAAGCGGTTACTGTAATCAGAAAAGGAAATGAACGGGAGGAATGGAGCAGAACGGAGGTTGCCGGCAGTATTCATCAGATCCGGCTGCGTGGACAAGGTCAGATACTTACTGTTGAGATTGATAAACAGATAACAGGACAGCCTTTGGATATTAAAGATCTCTGTTCACAAAAAGCCGGAGGATTCACCGGCTGTACTGTTGGCGTTTATGCATCTGCCGTACACGAAGCTTCCGGCCGTTCGGCTGTTTTTGGACCGCTTCATGCAGAGTTTGCGGATTAATTCTGTATATACATCTGACGAAATTCTGTGGGAGTGCAGGATTTAATGATTTTAAACATACGTATAAAAGCGGAGGGGCTGGAAAAGCCGGAACGCAGTGCTACCTCGGTAACAGACAGCTGAGGGTTAATTAGCAGTGTTTCGGCAACGGCAATCCGCTTTTTGTTAACATATTTATAGAAAGAAATATTTGCAAATTGTTTAAACAGGCGGGAAAAATGGTATTTGCTAAAGCCAAGGAGAGCGGCAACTTCTTCCAGCGTTAATTCTTCCGTACAGTGGCTGCTGATGTAATTGCAGATATAAATAAACTTCTCAGCATATTTCTTTTGCTGGATGTTGCCGATATCCAGAGAGCTGACCTGTTGTGTATGGTTGCGTCCGATGAGAGCGAACATCTCTAAAAGTCTGGAATAGATCTTTGTTTCTGTAAGTGGCATGTCTTTTCTGTATTCTTCCATAATTTCCAGCGTATAGTGATAAAGCTGATCATGTATAGAGGGGTAAAGCTCCGGTGTGACGAGAAATGTAGGATTTAGAAGCGTGAGTATGGATTCCAGCTCTTTGATCTCGTGAAACATGGGAAGCTCAGCCTGAAAAATAATCCGGCGTCCGGATTTTGGCGCTTTTAATGCGTGAATAACGCCCGGGCAGATCAAGATAATATCACCTGGTTTTAAGTCAATGCTGTGCGTGCTCAAAACAATGGTGTATTTGCCGGTAAGAGGCATGATGATTTCAAGTGGAGTATGCCAGTGGGAAGGATAGTCTTCTGCCTGGGTATTGTCGTACAGACGGATGTTGGTATATTCTTTATAATTTACAGTCTCATGAGTTCCTTTCAGATTTTCAATCAAAGTAAGTCCTCCCTATATTCGTTAATGACAATGAATAATTGCTTTTGATATTAAAAAAATTATAAAATATACTTCCTTAAATATCAATATGAAATACAAAAACAGGCATATTTTATTTTCGTAATAGTTAAATGATACAAAAAACAGGAATACAAAAAGTGTATTATGTATATTACGTTTAAAAGCAAAGTATGAACAAAATATTATAATAGCAATAATTAGTAATAGAGAGGCAATAATTATAAAGAAAACAGGACAGAATTCTGATAGAGTTATAGCATATCATTAACGCTACAAAAAATGCGAAGATTGTTAAGGAGGAAAGGTATGGTAAAGAGATTTGTTTCGGGGTTTTTGGCAGCAGCACTTGTATTGGGGTCACTTTCCGGATGCGGGGTATCGACAGATACCAGTGGAGGTGCCGGATCATCTGGCGCAGCCGCAGAGACTACTTCCGGTTCTGTTACTGCAACAGGCAAGGAAGAGCAGATTACATGGATGTTCTGGGATGATTTAAATGCAACAGAAGATTTAATCAGCAAGGGCTATAAGCAGGTGATAGACCGGTTTAATGAACAGTATAAGGGAAAGTATTACTGTAATGTTGTAACTACAAATCTGGAGGAATATCCGACAAAATTGAATGCGTTAGTTACTTCAGGCAATACACCTGATGTATTTATCTGCAATCCTGGACCTAATTTAACCCAGTATGTGGAATCTGGTGCAGCGGCAGATTTGACCGATATTCTGAAAAACCAGGAAGCACAGTGGTATGGTAATTTTACAGACGGTATCTTTGAACGTATTACATATGACGGAAAGATAATGGCAATTCCTACAAACTTTGCAGCTGCCTGCGTATTTTACAATACGGATATATTTAAAAAGGCAGGAGTTGAGGTTCCAAAAACCTACGACGAACTTCTTGCAGCATGTAAAAAGATTAAAGAAGCCGGTTATACCCCAATTTCCTGTTCTGCAGGTACTGCATGGTGTTTGTCCATGATAGCCGGTTATCTCTGCGACCGTGAAGGCGGCCCGGATAATCTGGTTGGGGTAAATGCAGGTACTCTTGACTGGACCAGTCCCACCTTCGTTGATGCAGCAACGAAGTTAAAAGAACTTTCCCAGTATTTCCAGGATACAGCAGCCGGAGATTCCAACGATCAGGCAACTGCAAACTTCTATAATGGAGACGCAGCCATGCTGGTACAGGGCTCATGGGCAATTGCTCAGATCAACGGAAATAATCCGGAGTTTGAAGACAAATGCGGTGTATTCCAGTTCCCGGCTATTGATGGTGGATCAGATCCAAACCGTATGATCGTAAAAACAGATAACCTTGTTATGAGTTCAACTACAAAACACAAAGAAGCAGCCCTTGCACTTATGAAAATGTTTACCGATGACACAGCTCAGAAATATACGGCAGAAGTTGCCGGCAAGATTCCGGTTACCAAGGTTGCCATTGATTATGATAAGGCTCCAAAGCAGTTTGCTTATATTAATGACATCTTAAAGAATGTAACGGGTACATTGGGATTCTATAATGAATCACTGGCAAGCGTGGAAGCAGGAGATACATTTGATGCTGCCATGGTGGATGTATTCCTTGGAAACGCTACTCCGGAACAGGCACTTCAGAAGGTACAGGATTTCTATGATAAGAATGTCCGGAAAAAATAATTGACAGGATGATGAGGGTATGCGAAGCATAAATGCCTTTGCATACCCTCATTATAGAAAGAGAGGCAGCCATATGAACAGGCTATTGGAGGATAAGAAAGCGGCTTTGGTTTTTATTGCGCCGGCATTCCTTTTATTCACTCTGATTTTATTTGTTCCGATTATCCAGGTTATCTACTATTCCCTGTGTAATTATACGGGACTGACGAAACCGGACTTTGTCGGATTGAAAAATTACATAGATTTATTCACCAGTGACGAGACCATGAAGATCGCTTTAAAAAACTCCATATTTTTTATGCTTTTCTCTGGTGTTACCCAGCAGATTATCGGTTTGTTTCTGGCGGTCTTACTGACAAATATTAAGGCAGGCAGGAACTTATTTAAAAATATCTATTACCTGCCCTGCGTTCTTTCATCAGCTGCGCTTGGTCTTTTATGGGCGTTTCTTTTCAATCCTAAAATAGGCATTAATAATCTTTTGAGCACCTTTGGTATCCAGGGACCTAACTGGCTGTTTGACACCAAAGGATTCATCCCTCTCCCCATGTGGGTGATCGGATTTGTCGCTTTGTGGCAGTACGCGGGTCAGAATATGATGCTTTATATGGCTCAGATCAGCGGGATATCAAGAGACATCTATGAGGCCTCCTATATCGACGGAGCCTCCAAAGGACAGTCGTTCCGCTTTATAACGCTGCCATTAATCAAGCCTATGCTGGTAACAACTCTTTCTTTGAACTGTATTGGTTCTCTTAAGTTTTTTGATCTGATTTATAATATGACCCAGGGCGGACCAAACCATCGCACCGATGTGCTTGCTACCCATTTATATACGCAGGGATTCAAATATTATAAATATGGTTATGCCAGTGCGATTTCCATGGTACTGCTCATTTTATGCCTTTTAGCCACATTCCTCATCAATAAATGCATAAAAGTAGAAACCTACGAGTCTTAGGGGGAGGAAAACAATGAAAATAGAAGATAACCAGAAAAAAAAGAAAAAGATTACAGCAGCAAATGTGCTTTTATATGCATTGCTGCTTGCGCTGGCTCTTGTGTATTTACTTCCGCTGTTCTGGATGCTGAGTGTTTCTTTAAAGTCAAACAGGGAAGTGCTGACTTCACCATTTACACCACCAAGTGTTCTTCAGCTGGGGAACTACATCTTTGCATGGACCAACGGTCAGTTAGGGGTTGCAACCTTAAATTCCGTTATTGTATGTACCAGCGCATTGGTAATCAGTCTGCTGATCGGAGCCATGGCGGCATTTGCCATTGCCAGAATGAGGCTGGGTTTTCTTAAATATATGATGCAGTATTTCCTGATTGGAATGATGATACCGGTACATTGTGTTCTGATCCCGCTTTTTGTCCGCTTTTCCAACTGGCATTTAACCAATCAGCTGATTGGACTGGTAATTCCATATATTACGTTTTCCCTTCCAATGACGATCTTTTTAATGACAGGATTCTTTAAAAGCATGCCCAATGAGATATTTGAAGCAGCATGTATTGATGGATGCTCCATCTATGGCTGTTTTATCACAATTGGACTGCCACTCTCCAGAGTTGGGATGTTTGTTGCAGGTATTATGACATTTGTAGGCAACTGGAATGAGCTGCTGCTGGCCATGGTATTTATATCTGACGTTGCAAAAAAAACACTTCCCGTAACTCTGACTTACTTTGTAGGTCCCTATGCCACAAACTATGTTCAGATGTTTGCGGCAATTATTATAGCGATTGCACCGACGATTGTTGTTTACAGTATATTCAGCAACCAGATTGTAGACGGACTTACAACGGGGGCAGTAAAGGGATAAGACATAAATTTTCAGGAGGAAAGATTAGTGGATCGGAAAGAAGCGCGAAAAAGAGCGGAACAGTTAGTATCAAATATGACATTAGAAGAGAAGGCAAGCCAGCTGCGATATGACGCGCCGCCTGTACGCAGACTGGGTATACCAGCTTATAACTGGTGGAACGAAGCGCTTCACGGAGTGGCAAGAGCCGGTACAGCAACCAGTTTTCCTCAGGCCATTGGTATGGCGGCAGCTTTTGACGAGGAGCTGGTGCATGAAATTGCAGAGGTCATTGCAGAAGAAGGAAGAGCAAAATACAATGCGTTTGCCAGACAGGGTGACAGGGATATTTATAAAGGACTGACATTCTGGTCACCAAATGTTAATATATTCCGGGATCCCAGATGGGGCAGAGGACAGGAGACTTACGGGGAAGACCCTTATTTAAGCAGCAGGCTTGGCGTTGCTTACATAAAAGGACTCCAGGGAGAGAAAGAGACCATGAAAGCGGCAGCCTGTGTGAAACATTTTGCTGTTCATTCCGGTCCTGAAGCTCTTCGTCATGAGTTTAATGCGGAAGTTTCCTTAAAGGATTTAAGAGAAACCTATCTGCCTGCATTTGAAGCAGCAGTAAAGGAAGGAAAATCCGAAGCTGTTATGGGTGCATATAACCGGACAAACGGAGAACCCTGTTGTGCCAGCAAAGCTTTAATGCAGGATATTTTAAGAGGTGAATGGGGATTTGAGGGGCATTATGTTTCGGATTGCTGGGCAATCCGTGATTTCCATGAACGCCATTTAATCAGTCCTGATGCAAAAACTTCTGCAGCCATGGCATTAAATGCTGGCTGTGATTTAAACTGCGGCAATACCTATCTTCATATATTAAACGCATATGAGCATGGGCTGGTAAGCGAGGAGGCGATTACAGAATCCTGTACACGCCTGTTTACTACCAGATATCTGCTGGGACTGTTTGATGAAAACGAATTTGATTCCATTCCTTATGAGATGGTGGAGTGTAAGAAGCATCTGGAGCTTTCAGAGCGTGCGGCCAGGGAGAGTATGGTTCTGTTAAAAAATAACGGAATCCTTCCTTTGGATAAAGGATCCGTGAAAACGATCGGGGTGATTGGACCTAATGCAGACAGCAGGGCGGCACTCATTGGGAATTACCATGGTACTTCATCCGAGTACATTACAATTCTGGAGGGAATAAAGGCATTTGCAAAGGATGAAATCAGAGTGCTCTATTCGGAAGGCTGTAATATTAGCGGATCAAAGACAGAAAATCTGGCATTTGACCATGATCGTATCTCAGAAGCGTTAATTGTAGCAGAACACAGTGACGTGGTTATTTTGTGTCTGGGTCTGAATGAACTCCTGGAGGGGGAAGAAGGAGACCAGGGAAACCAGTACGCTTCAGGAGATAAGGAGTCACTGCTGCTTCCCAAACCTCAGAGAAAATTAATGGAGGCACTGTCTGAAACCGGTACTCCGGTTGTGTTGTGCATGATGGCAGGCAGTGATATTGACTTAAGCATTGCCAAGGAAAAGTATGATGCCATTATACAGGCATGGTACCCGGGAGCAAGAGGAGGAAAGGCGTTTGCAGAGATCCTGTTTGGCCTTTATTCCCCATCAGGAAAATTATGTGTGACGTTTTATGACCCGGAAAGTGATCTGCCTGAATTTACGGATTACTCCATGAAAAACAGAACCTATCGTTATATAGAAAGTAAGCCCCAGTATCCATTTGGATATGGTCTGACCTACGGGCGGGCAGCAATGAATGAGGCTTATTTAAACGTGGAAGATATGGAAGTGGAGGCTGTAGCTGAGAACACTGGTGACCGGGTTATTGAAGAGATTATCCAGGTCTATGTAAAGGTTATGGATTCAGAATTTGCTCCTCTTAATCCCAGACTCTGCGGATTTAAAAGGGTGAAACTGAATTGCGGGGAGAGAAAGAGTGTAAAAATAAAGCTTGATCAACGTGCTTTTATGGTTGTAAATGAGAAAGGGGAATACATAAAAGACGGGAACAGCATTGAATTATATGCAGGCTTCAGCCAGCCGGATGAAACCAGCATACAGCTTATGGGATGTAAGCCGGTTAAGCTGACGGCAGAGATTTAAGATTTACTGATATACTGGTTTAGAAAAAAGACAGACTTGCTTAAATATGCAGGGGCTGTCTTTTTTTTGACAGATAGTTCGGCGGGTTAAAATTTACCGCTTTAATATGCCTTTTTAAATTTACCACTTTATATTTATATATGGTAATCTAAAGATAACCTAAGAAGAGGAGGGATTGATATGTTGAAAATACTGGCTATTACTGCCTGTACTGCGGGGATTGCGCACACGTACATTGCCAAGGAAAAGCTGGAAAATGCTGCGAGAGAAATGGGGGATTTTATTAAAGTGGAAACACAGGGGTCCATTGGGGTGGAAAATGAGCTGAAACCAGAGGAGATCAGGGACGCAGATATTATTCTGATTGCCGCGGATATCCGGGTAAACAAGGACCGGTTTGAGGGGAAAGCGGTTGTTGAGATACCCATCAGCATGATAATGAAGAGTCCGAAAGGGGTGATCTCGAAAATTCACCAGAAACTGGGAAAATAGCAGGTATAGAAGGTATCGTATCAGAAGGGAGAAGAAATGGCAAAACAGAAATTCAATGTTAAAAGACATGTTATGACTGGAATCTCTTATATGATTCCAATTGTTGTATGCGGCGGTATATTGTGTGCACTTGCCAAGGGGTTTGGGGGATATAACATTGGCAATGCAGTGGAAGCGGGTGCAACTCCGTTTTCTAATTTAAATCCTTTTACATGGTTAGG
The DNA here is from genome assembly GCF_049890855.1 of Lacrimispora sp. 38-1. Taxonomy (NCBI): domain Bacteria; kingdom Bacillati; phylum Bacillota; class Clostridia; order Lachnospirales; family Lachnospiraceae; genus Lacrimispora; species Lacrimispora sp. 38-1. The sequence goes on from NZ_JBANEW010000099.1 coordinate 86,244, forward strand.
TTTCTGGTGGGGAGTAAATAAGCTCGGATCAGTAGCAATGGATTTTGCTGTCGCTGTGATGACTGCGGGAGTCGCCTATTCCATCGCAGGGCGTCCGGGTATCGTTCCTGGAATAGTCATCGGTTATTGTTCGGCACAGTCGAAGGCTGGATTTCTGGGTGGACTTCTGATGGCATTCATTATAGGAGCGTTTGTTAACTGGATGAAAACCTGGAAGCTGCCTAAATGGTGCGAGGGTCTTATGCCGGTTATGATCATACCTGTAATTTCAACATTTATATGCGGTATGATATTCCTTTGCCTGTTTGCGATTCCATTATCCTTAATTATGAATGTTTTTCAAAAATGGATTGTTTCTCTAAACGGAGGTGCGAAGGCAGTTATTGGAGGAGTCATTGGTGCCTGTATGGGATTTGATATGGGAGGTCCTGTCAATAAGACTGCTTCTATGGCAGCCAATGCATTGGGCGCAGATGGAATATATGGCCCTATGGCTGCAAAAATTATAGGAGGTATGACACCTCCGATCGGTATTTTTATTGCAACCCTTATAAAAAGAAATAAATTCTCAAAAGTAGAACTGGAAACAGCAAAAACTGCATTTCCCATGGGACTGTGTTTTATTACAGAAGGGGTACTTCCCTTTGCTGCAGCAGATCCGCTAAGGGTGATTCCCAGCTGTATGATTGGTTCGGCACTGGCGGGCGCAATTGCAGTGGGGATGGACTGTGAATCTGTGGCTGGCCATGGTGGAATATTCGTGGTTCCAATGATGAAAAATCCTGTCTGGTTTTTAATTGCACTAACCGCTGGTTCTGTTGTGACAGGTATAATATATGGTTTTGTAAAGAAATCTGGAATAGAAGATGAGGAAGAGAAAGAAACAGATATAGATATTGACCTGGATATTCAGATACAGTAAAGAATATAAAGAAAGGAACGATTATAATGCTGGTATCAATGAAGGCAATTCTTGAAGATGCAAATAAAAAATATTATGGCGTAATGGCTATGAACAGCATTAATATTGAAATGGCCAGGGCGGGTATTCTGGCAGCAGAGGAAGAACACTCTCCTATAATCATCCAATTTGGTCCTGGGCAGATGAAAAAACATGCCCATGCTGAGGAAATGCTGCCTGTAATAAAGGAACTGGCTCAAAGAGTTCGTGTACCAGTAGCCTTAAACCTGGATCATGGTACGGAATTTTATGTGATAGCAGACTGTATTAACAGGGGGTTCACAAATGTTATGTTTGACGGGTCGGCACTTCCGTTTCATGAGAATATAAACAGAACTTCAGTCATTACTGCATTAGCTCACGGAATGGGCTGTTCTGTTGAGGGAGAACTGGGGCATGTCGGGCTGGCCTTAAATTCTGATGATACCGATCCGGATTTATATACAAATCCGGATCTCGCCGCTGAGTTTGTTGAAAAGACTGGTATTGATGCTTTGGCTGTAGCAATTGGAACTGCTCACGGTGCATATCCAAAAGGGAAAATACCCAAATTGGACTTTGAGCGTCTTTCTCAATTAAAATCAGTACTGAATATGCCTCTGGTACTTCATGGGGGCTCAGGCTCAGGGCAGGAGAATCTAAGGAAGGCGATAGCTGGGGGAATTAATAAGATCAATGTATGTACAGATGCATTTGAAGCAGGGAAACAGGCAATGCTTCATGCACTGAACGAGGATTCCACTCTGGATTACATGTGTCTGTGCATGGCCGCGGAAGCGGGAATAAAGCGGTTTGTAAAAGATTATATGAGAGTCATAGGATCTGCCGGACGGTATTGCTATGGAGAATCGTTTGCTGCTGGTTATGAATAAAGATGTAATATCTGGTGCGGCAGAATGATGTCTTACTATCTGCCGCACATAAAAAAACTGAGGTGATTATTTGAAAAAAGATAAGAACACATTATATTATAACCGAATACTAAAATGTCTTCTTTCAGGAAAGAAATTTACTCTGCTTCAGCTGGCAGAGAGTGCGGGATTATCTGAAAAGTCAATAAGAACCAAAATTAATCAACTGAATGATTGGATGTCTATTAACCATTTGGGCAGCATCAAAAAAAAACAGGGGACCGGAATCTGGCTGGAATGCAGTATTGCTCAGCTGGAGATTTTAAAAGAACGAATCAATACTTCCCAGGATTCTGATTTTTGTGAGGAATTGGAAAACAGAAACAGGCAGCTGACGGGAAAATTATTAAAACTGAAGCCTGATGAAATCATTACAATCTGCCAGCTGGCTGAGAGTCTTTATTTAAGTCCGCCTACGGTTACCAGCATGTTAAAAAAGATTTCTCCGTGGTTTGAAAAAAGAAATTTAAAAATTACAGCTGTGCGGAATAAAGGAATCTGCGTAGCGGGCAATGAATACAATTACCGGATTGCTATTAAAGATTATATTCTTTATATGATGCCCGATATAATGGAAGCGCTGCTTGGTACTTATGCCCCAGGTTTGGATGCTTACAGGATCAGAAGGATGATTGTTGATGCAGAAAATGCATGGAGAGTCGAATTGGCGGATATCTCGTTTAATATGGTCTGGATTATGACCTGCCTTTCTCTTGCCAGAAATCATATGGGTGATGATGACATATTTGGAAGAGAGAATGACGAAGATGTGGAGCATTATAATGAATATTCGTTTGCAGAGTCCATTTATCAAAGAATTGAGTCAGAATACAGGATTAAAATATCAATGGCAGATGTGAAGCTTTTATCCATACTGCTTTTGTCAGCCCGTAAAATTGAAGGATTTTCCTGCCTTGGAGAAGATGATTATGCAGGCCAGTATGATAATAATTTAAAAAGCTTTGTAAGGCTTGTGCTAGAGACGATTGATTCTGTTCTGGATGTGGACCTTTCTTCTGATGGGATATTATACGAAAACCTGCTGATGCATATGCGCTCGGTTATTTTTCGCCTTAAATATTCTACAATGACATCGGACAGTATTAGTAAATATGTAAAAAATGAGTATAAGCAGACTTTTCTTGCTGCCTGGTCCACAAGCAATCTGTTTGAAGAATATTATGGGGTACAGGTCACTGAGGAGGAACTGGCCGGGATTGCTCTCTATATTCAGGCTGCTCTTATCAGAAAGAAAAAGAACAGGCCTCTTTTGGCATTAATGGTCAGTAACAGAGGACTTGCTTCAAGTCAGTTTATAATAGAATTGCTTAAGTACAGTATTCCTGAAATATCGGAAATAAAAGCGGTCAGTTTTCATGATTTTCGAATTGATTTATATCCTGACATGGATTTGATTATCAGCTCTGTCAAATTAAATAAAGAGGATCCCAGAATAGTGATGATCGAAGACCGGTTGTCAGATGAAATGGTTGAAGGGGTGAAGCGGAGGGTAAGAGAAATCAGAAAAAACATCTCTGCTTACACATTCCGTTTTGATAATCTTTGTCATCAGCTTTTTGATGTAGATCTGATTTTTTATCATCCGGCTGCAGCTGACAAGGAAGAACTTCTGAGGCTGATGGTTAAGCGGCTGGAAGAAAAAGGTGATGTTACAGCGAAATATATGGACAGTGTTTTTTTTAGGGAAAAAGCAACTACCACTAGTATTGGACATGGGATTGCAATTCCTCATGGAAATATGGTGGAAGTAAATGAATCCAGAATTGCAGTAGCGGTTTTGGATCAGCCGGTTGACTGGTCCGGGGATTTTGTTGATGTAGTTTTTTTGCTTGCGGTAAAAATGACATCAAATTATGAGATACGAAGAACAAAACAGTTTTATAAGGATTTTCTGCTGTTGACAGAGAACAGTGAGAATATGGATATGATTAAAAGCTTTTGTTCTGCATTTCAAGTATATCAATATTTTATCAGGTAAAGGAGTAAGTCTATGGCATTAGAGGAAATTCTGGATCAGAGAGTCATTGATTTGAACATGAAAGCCAGAAACAAAGAGGAAGTCATATATCATTTGGGAAAACTGCTTAAAAGGGCCGGATATATAGATGATTTAAATGGTTATCTGGAGGATGTCTATATCAGGGAACGGGAGGGGATAACAGGAATTGGAAATAATGTGGCAATACCCCATGGAAAATCTGATTTTGTAAAACGTGTAGGGATTGCAGTTGGAAAAACGGAGCAGATGATTGAATGGGAATCATATGACGAAGAACCTTCCAACTTGTTTTTTCTTTTTGCTGTACCTTCAAACGGTGAAGGAGCAAAGGAACATCTTCGTTTGATTTCGGAATTGGCAGGAAAACTGGGAAATGGCATAACTCTTGAAAAACTAAAAGCGGCTAAGAATTATACAGAATTGGTGAATGCATTTTTATGAACAAATATGATAAAAACTATTTACTTTAGGATTAAAATATGTTAATATTATACATGTAACCGGTTACACAAGGAGAGCTTGAAATGAACATACGGGATATAGCAAGAAAAGCAGGTGTTTCTTCCGCAACTGTTTCCAGAGTAATTAATGAATCCGGATATGTGAAAGAAGAAACAAAGCAAAAAGTATTAGCGGCAATTGAAGAGGCAGAATTCGTACCCAATGCCATAGCCAGAAGTCTCAGTATACGTGATTCTTCCAGTATCGGCGTGATTGTCCCGGATATCGCCAATGAGTTTTTTTCGGGCATTATAAGCGGAATAGGGGAAAGGGCTGCAAATAACCAGTACAATATTGTTTTGTTTGATACCGGAGAGCTGCCGGAGAGAGAGCATCAATGTCTTATGATGGCAGAAAGCCAGCGACTTTCGGGACTTTTGATTACTCCCATTTCGGAGCTTGATGAGGTGACCAGGGATAAGCTGATCCAATTTGAAAACAAAGGAATTCCAGTTGTATTAGTTGACCGCAACATCAGAAATTCCATTTTGGATGGGGTATTTGTAGAGAACCACGAAGCTGCATATAAGGCTGTGGAGGCTTTAATTCAGAATGGACATAAGAAGATTGCAGTGATAACGGGTCCCAACACCTCTATGCCGGGAAAAGACCGTCTGAACGGATACAAATCAGCTCTTAGGGATCATGGGATTGGGCTAAGAGAGGAATATATCGTATCAGGTGATTTTAAGATCATGAAAGCATATGAGAGGACGAAGGAATTACTGGAGCTCCCGGATCCACCTACTGCTATTTTTGCTTCCAACAACCAGACCAGCCTGGGTGTGCTCAAATATTTAACGGAGCATAAGCTGAAAATCGGCAGGGATATCTCCATAGTAGGGTTTGATCAGATTGAATGCCTGAAAATCATTGATTATCGCCTTTCAACGATTGACAGGGACGCAAGGAATCAGGGTTATCTGGCGATGGAAATGCTGATTGACAAACTGACCCGTAAGGAAAGCAAAAGCTCAGGACGCAAGATCTTTGTTCCATATCAAATGGTGCTTCGCGGTTCAGAAAAGATAAAATAGGCTGCAGTAAGGCAGTTTATTTTTACCCTGATATGTAACCGGTTACATATAAAAAATTACGGAGGATGGATATGAACATAGCAAACATGATTGACCATACAATGCTGAAGGCAGATGCCGGGGCAGAAATAATCAGAAGATATTGTCAGGAGGCAAAAGAATACGGATTTGCATCTGTCTGTGTCAACACCTGCCATGTACCTCTGGCAGCGCAGGAACTAAAGGACAGCAGCGTGGCTGTATGCTGTGTGGTGGGCTTTCCATTGGGAGCCATGCTGACAGCGGCTAAAGCTTTTGAAGCAGCAGAGGCTGTAAAAGCAGGAGCAGATGAAGTGGATATGGTAATAAATATCGGCGCACTGAAAGATAAGAATTATGACCTTGTGCGGGCTGATATCAAAGCAGTTGTTGAAGCCAGCCACGCAAAAACGGTAAAAGTAATTCTTGAAAATTGTCTTTTGACAAAGGATGAAATAGTAAAGGCCTGTGAACTTTCCATGGAGGCCGGCGCACATTTTGTCAAAACGTCTACCGGTTTTAGTACTGGGGGAGCATTGGCAGAAGATGTTACCCTTATGAAGAAGACAGTGGGAGAGAAAATGAAGGTTAAGGCTAGCGGCGGGATTCGTACACCGGAGGATGCCAGGGCCATGATATCAGCAGGAGCAGACCGGATTGGTGCTGGAAATGGAGTTGCACTGCTGTAAAGAGAAGAGGAGATGCTTATGGGTAAGAAAATAACGGTATTCGGGAGTTTTGTTGTAGATCTGATGGGAAGATGTCCCCATCTGCCTGTGCCGGGTGAAACGGTAAAGGGGAGTCTGTTTAAAATGGGACCTGGCGGAAAGGGGTTTAACCAGGCGGTAGCTGCCCATAAGGCAGGTGCAGACGTAACAATGGTAACGAAGGTTGGCAATGACACCTTAGCAGAGCTTGCCATTAAGACCATGACAGAATTGGGGATGGATACAAAAAGGGTATTTCGCAGCGAACAGGCTGAGACAGGCACTGCATTAATCATGGTAGATGAGAATACCAGCCAGAATGAAATCGCAGTGATTTTAGGTGCATGTGATACGATTTCCGATGAGGAGGTGGAATCCATCGCAGATCTGCTGGACCAGTCCGATTATTTGCTGATACAGCTGGAAACAAACATTTCTTCCGTTGAGAAGGCGGTAGAAATGGCGTACGGCAAAGGAGTTAAAATTATTTTAAATACAGCCCCTGTACAACCCGTCAGTGACAGCATATTAAGCCGGGTGGAACTGATCACTCCCAATGAGGTAGAGGCTGGGATACTTACCCAAATTCCGGTAGACGATGAAGAGAGCGCTGGAAAGGCAGCGGACTATTTTCTGAAAAAGGGAGTCAGAAATGTGCTCATCACAATGGGAAGCAAAGGGGTTTATATTGCAACGAATGAAAGAAGAGGGTTAATACCCGCCTATCATGTAGATGCGGTAGACACCACAGGAGCAGGAGACGCATTTAACGGCGGTCTTGCGGCTGCCCTGGCAGAAGGAAAAGATTTATGGGAAGCTGCAGCATTTGCCAATGCACTGGCAGCCATTTCTGTTCAGAGAATCGGAACAACACCGGCAATGCCGGAACGGTCAGAAATCGATGCATTTATTCAATCTCATAAGACGGAGGGACTGCAATGTTAAAGACTGGAATTTTACATCCGCAGCTATCAAGAATCATGGCGGAAATAAGACACATGGATATGCTTGTAATTGCAGATGCCGGACTGCCTGTCCCTAAGGGAGTGGAGCGGGTAGATTTAGGCTGGAAACAGGGAAGTCCGACCTACTTAGAGGTTCTTGAAGAGATTGAAAAGTATATGGTAACGGAAAAGGCTGTTTTTGCCGAGGAGGCTCTTGTTGTAAGCGGGGAGCTGCATAAAAAAGCCCTGGCTCTTCTGCCGGAGGGAATTCCTGTAGAGTATATTCCTCACAGTGAATTGAAAAAAATGACAGAAGGAGCAAAAGCAATTATTCTCACAGGTGAGTTTACCGGTTATACCAATGTAATTCTGATCTCAGGATGTGCATATTGAAACCAGGCGAGGGGAAGGGGAAATGAAATGGGAGGAAGGTTAGTTCTGAAACTGGAATCAATCGTTAAGACTTTTCCTGGTGTAAAAGCTCTTGACGGAGTCCATCTGGAAATATATGAGGGTGAGGTTCATGCTCTGTGCGGAGAAAACGGAGCTGGGAAATCCACTCTGATGAAAATTATCGCAGGGGCTCAGCCATATACATCAGGTGCCATGTATTTAAATGGGGAAAAAGTGGTATTTCACTCGGCCAGGGAAGCAGAAAAATCAGGAATTGCAATGATCTATCAGGAATTTAATATGGTTCCTGAATTATCAGTAGCTGAAAACATGTTTCTTGGGAGGCTTCCGGTAAACAGCTTTAAGAAGGTGGACTGGGATAAGCTGTTTAAAGAGGCACAGAATAATTTAGACCATCTGGGTTTGAAATTCAGTTCAAGGACCAAAGTAAAGAATCTTTCTGTTGCTGAAGCGCAGATGACAGAGATTGCCAAGTGCCTCACCATAGGCGCCAGAATCATCATCATGGATGAGCCGACTGCCGCACTGGCCGGGGAAGAGATAAAAATACTGTTTGGAATTATTGAAGAGCTTAAAAAGAAGGGAATTGCGATTATCTATATTTCCCACCGTATGGATGAAATATTTAAAATTTCAGATCGTCTGACGGTGTTCCGGGATGGCAGATATGTTGCTTCGAAAGAGATCGGCGACACCGATTATGATGATGTAGTGTCCATGATGGTAGGCAGAAGTGTTTCTAACTTATACCCTGTCCGTGATTACAAGCCACAGGAGGTAGTATTTGAAGCAAAAAACATTAACAGCCGGAATGTACATGATATGAATCTGAAGCTTCATAAAGGAGAAATTCTTGGTATAACCGGACTTTTGGGATCAGGGACCATTGAATTATCAAAAATATTATATGGCGCCATACCAATGGAAAGCGGTGAACTCTGGGTGCATGGGGAGAGAAAAGACTGCTCTGCACCTGTAAAAGCTCTGAAATCCGGAATTGGTTTTGTTTCTGATGACAGGAAGCAGGAGGGACTGGTTTTAGTAAGAAGCATCAGAGAAAATATTTCCATGTCGTCTTTAAAGAAGCTGACAAAAGGAATTCATCTTAATACCAGACTGGAAATGGAGCGGGTCAGCCATCAGGTGAAATCGCTGAATATCCGGATCAGTTCGCCTTCCCAGCTGGCCGGGAAGTTAAGCGGAGGCAATCAGCAGAAGATCGTCTTTGCAAAGGTGCTGGAAGCAGATTCTGATATTCTCATTCTCAATGAACCCACAAGGGGAGTGGATGTTGGGGCTAAGGCAGAAATTTATGCGATAATAAACCAACTGACTGAAAAAGGAAAAAGTATTCTTATGGTTTCCACAGATTTGCCGGAGCTGATCGGAGTCAGTGACCGTGTGATTGTCATGCGGGAGGGACGTATGGTATTGGAGATCTCAGGAACGGACATGAATCAGGAAATAATATTAGCACATGCATCTGGAGGGGTGAGGGAAAATGAATCAGAAAGCTAAGAAACAATTGATCAACCAGATCAATATTTACCGGTCAGTTTTAATATTACTTATCATTTGCCTGTTTGCTGCATTTTTATCAAAAAGCTTTTTAAATATATCGAATTTGTTTAATGTGTTCAAACAGGTTACTGTTGCCGGGATTATTGGATGCGGAATGACCTTCGTAATCCTAACCGGTGGAATTGACTTATCTGTTGGTTCCATTCTGGGACTTTCCGGAGTCGTTGCGTCAGGAGTACTGGCTTCAACCGGCAATACGTTCCTTGCGGTAATAACAGCAGTTGCCATAGGAACTGCCTGCGGTACAGCTAACGGTTTTTTTATCTCTCACTGCGGGATACCTCCATTTATTGCAACGCTGGGGACAATGACTTTGCTGAGGGGCTGTGTTCTGATCTATACAAAGGGCTCTCCGATTCCGGTAAAATCGGATACCTATAAATTTATTGGAAAAGGTTCTGTTTTGGGAGTGCCGGTTCCTGTGATTATTCTTATACTCCTTTTTCTGGCAGCACATTATATACTGACACAGACCCGGTTTGGAAGGAGCATTTATGCTCTTGGGGGAAATCGGGAAGCTGCCCGTTTATCAGGCATATCCGTGAAACGGACAGAATGGACTGCTTATATTATGAATGGATTTTTAAGCGGTGTCGCTGCTATTGTACTGACAGCAAGGCTTGGATCGGCTCAGTCCACAAGCGGTCAGGGAATTGAGATGGATGCGATTGCGGCGGTAATCCTTGGAGGAACCAGCTTAAGCGGAGGAACGGGATTTGTACTTCCTACCGTAGTGGGTGCCATGATCATGGGGATCATAGATAACATCCTCACTCTTATGAATGTCAACCCTCACGCGACCAGCATAGTAAAAGGATCTGTTGTGCTGATTGCGGTGCTGGTGGATAAAAAGGTTAAGGATTTATCTGCGAAAGCGGAATAAATAGAAACTATTTTAATGTATATGAGAAGGGAAGGGAAGAATTATGATGAAAAAAAGAATTGCAGCAACAATGATGGCAGGATTACTTGTATTTTCTCTCGCCGGATGCAGCACTGAAACAGCACCGGAGACGGCAAAGGAAACAACTCAGACCGAAGTGACCACAGCAAAGTCAGCGGAAACCACAGCAAAAACAGATGCAGGATCAAAGAAAAAATATGTTATCGGTCTGGCAATGAATACACAGACCAATCCGTTCTTTGTGGATGTAAAGGATGGGGTACAAAAGGCAGCTGATGAACTGGGGGTGGAATTATACATTACAGATGCCCAGGATGATCCGGCTACTCAGATGAAAGACGTAGAAAATCTGATTACCAAGAAACCTGACTGCATTATTATTGATACATGTGATTCTGATGCCATCGTTTCATCTATTGAAGACTGCAACAAAGCCGGAATACCGGTACTTACCATGGACCGGGAAGCCAGCGGAGGAGAGGTGGTTTCTCATATTGGATATGATGCCATTAAATCAGGAAAGCTGGCAGGACAGTATCTGGCAGATACTCTGGGCGGAAAAGGTAATATCGTAGAGCTTCAGGGAATTATGGGCACCAATGTGGCTCAGAACCGTTCCAAGGGATTTAATGAAATCATAAGCCAGCATCCGGATATGAAAATTGTCGCCTGCCAGGTGGCTGATTTTGACCGGGCAAAGGGTATGAGTGTAATGGAAAATATTTTACAGGCAAATGACCACATTGACGGATTGTATGCTGCAAATGATGAAATGCTTCTGGGGGCTTTGGAAGCAATTGAGGCTGCAGGCCGCTTAGATGAAATCACAATGATTGGCTGTGACGCCATTGACGACACCATTGAGGCAATTAAAGGAGGAAAGGTAGAAGCAACCATAGCAGAGCCTCCGTTTTTCCTTGGTAAAGCTATTTTAAAAACCGCTTATGATTACCTGGAGGGTAAAAGTGTAGAGAAATACGTTATCCTGGATAATGAACTGGTTACCTCTGAAAATGTAAACGGGTTGGTTACAAAAGAATAAAATATACAGATACAGACTGCTGCCAGATTCCCTGATAAACCGGTTTCTGGCAGCTGTTTTTTTGCAAAAAAACAAGTAATGAAGTGAAAACAGTTTGAAAAGGACCGTGACAAGTGATTGATAACATGGTAAAATACGTCTGTGTCACATGGTAAAGTATGGCAGAATATTAAACAGGCAAAGGGTGAAAGATTATGGAGACCGACATGACGAGAGGCAATCCGCTTCCCATCATATTAAAATTTACACTTCCGCTTTTAATCGGAAACATTTTTCAGCAGTTTTACAATATGGTGGATACGATTATCGTAGGCCGTTTTGTGGGACCGGATGCATTGGCTGCAGTAGGATCTACCGGAACCATTATGTTCCTGGTAATCGGTTTTTCACAAGGTATGAGTACGGGATTTACGGTTCTTACCAGTCAGAGGTTCGGGGCAGGCGATGAAAACGGAACAAGGAGATCTGTAGCAAATGGAATTATACTATCCATATTTGTAATCGGATTCATGACATTAATCAGTCTGACCTTCATGAGGACTCTTTTAAGAATGATGAATACTCCCCAGAATATTATGGAAGATGCGTATACTTACATCTCTATCATTTGCATGGGCATTTTCGCAAACGTATTTTATAACCTGTTTTCTTCTTTTCTCCGTTCTGTAGGAAACAGCCGGATACCCCTTATGTTTCTCGTATTTTCAGCATGCTTAAATATAGTGCTGGATTTAGTATTTGTCATCAATTTTAAAATGGGGGTTGCAGGAGCGGCATGGGCCACCAACGTATCCCAGGGAGCTGCAGCTTTTTTATGTATTATTTATATTACAAGAAAAATGCCTGTTCTTACACCGGAAAGGCATCATTGGAAACTTCATGAGTACGATACGAAAATCCAGCTTTCCGTTGGTATTCCCATGGCTTTGCAGTTTGGAATTACTGCGTCAGGAACCATGATAATGCAGTCGGCGGTGAATCTGTTTGGTTCTATAGCAGTGGCATCAAATACTGCAGCCAATAAATTTCAAAGCATGGTGATTCAGGGGATGATAGCGATGGGACAGACCATGGCTACATATTCAGGGCAGAACTATGGGAAGGGAGATATCGGAAGAATCAGACGGGGTGTTCGTCTTGCTCTGACAACAGAGGTAATTTACGCGGTTGTATGCTCGATTATCGTTGTACTGGGACTTCCCTATGCGCTAAGGCTGTTTTTCTCCGGCAATGTTGATCTTGCAGAGATTCTTCCATGGGCAAAAACCTACAGCTATCTGTGTGCTGCTTTTTATATTCCTCTCGGAACTATTTTTATTTTCAGAAATACCATGCAGGGCTGCGGATATGGATTGCTTCCCATGCTTGGCGGTGTAGTGGAACTGGCCGCCAGACTGGTTACGGCAACACTTGCAATGAAGCTGTTAAGCTTTCCGCTTGCATGTGCCTGTGATCCTGCGGCATGGCTCAGCGCGGCTTTGTTTACTGGAATATCTTATGTTTACGTTATAAAAAAGGTTGAGAAAAAGCTGGTCAGCTAAGACCGTTTTTATTGGTTTTAAAATTCTTAATTTATTATTGATTTATAGTATAATATTTAGTATATTATGTAATAGATTATCTTAGGAAACACTTGAAAGGGGAATCATGATGATAAAAGTAGCTGTGGATGCCATGGGCGGTGACTATGCACCAGTACAGACGGTAGCAGGTGCCGTAGAGGCGGTAAACGCGAATAAAGAGATCCGGGTTCTCTTAGTAGGGCAGGAACAGATGATATCTGAAGAACTTGCAAAGCACACGTTTCATAAGGATCAGATACAGATTGTGAATGCGACAGAGGTAATCGAGACGGAAGAACCTCCGGTTAACGCCATACGTAAGAAGAAAGATTCTTCCATCGTTGTGGGAATGAATCTGGTAAAACAAATGGAGGCGGATGCGTTTGTATCGGCCGGTAGCTCAGGCGCCATACTGGTTGGCGGTCAGGTGATAGTCGGACGGATCAAGGGTGTTGAAAGACCACCGCTTGCACCCCTTATTCCAACAGAAAAAGGCGTTTCCCTGCTGATAGACTGCGGCGCTAATGTGGATGCCAGACCCTCTCATCTGGTACAGTTTGCCCGAATGGGCTCCCTATATATGGAGCATGTTGTAGGCATTAAAAATCCAACGGTTGCCATTGTTAACATCGGCGCAGAGGAAGAAAAGGGAAATGCGTTAGTGAAAGAGACATTTCCGCTGTTAAAGGATTGTAAGGATATTCATTTTACCGGAAGCATTGAGGCCAGAGAGATTCCGCATGGCGGTGCAGATGTCATAGTATGTGAGGCATTTGTGGGCAATGTAATCCTGAAGCTGTATGAAGGAGTGGGCGCGACCTTGATTAACAAGGTAAAGAGTGGTATGATGAGTAGTTTCAGGAGTAAAATCGGTGCTCTGCTTGTAAAGCCTGCTTTAAAGGAGACTTTAAAATCATTTGATTCATCCCGGTACGGCGGCGCTCCGCTTTTAGGGCTGAATGGTCTGGTAGTAAAGACTCATGGTAATTCAAAAGCAGCAGAAATAAAAAACTCCATACTTCAATGCGTAACTTTCAAAGAACAGGGAATTAATGATAAGATAAGAGAAAGTCTTAAAATGAAAGAAGAAAATCAAGAATAGGAGAGAGGAAGGAAAACAAATGGAATTTGAAAAATTACAGAAAATTATTGCAGAGGTATTGAATATTGAGCCGGAGGAGGTTACTATGAACTCCACATTTGTGGATGATCTTGGTGCTGACTCCCTTGATGTGTTCCAGATCGTTATGGGCATTGAGGAAGAATTTGATATTGAGATTCCGACTGAAGTAGCAGAGAATATTGTAAGTGTCAGCGACGCAGTAGAACAGGTCAAGAATGCATTAAATTAATAGATGTGGGTGCTGCTAAGACCGTTTGGTCTGACCGCAGCACCTTCTTTCATAACAGGGGAATAATAAGGAAAGAGGAATGAGATGAGCAGAAATATTAAAGAACTGGAAGAACGGATTGGTTACCGTTTTTCAGACAAGCATCTTATGACACAGGCCATGACCCACAGCTCCTATGCCAATGAACACCGTTTGAATAAGACGGAGTGCAATGAGAGACTTGAGTTCTTAGGTGATTCGGTACTGGAGGTTGTTTCCAGTGATTGTCTGTATCATAAGTACCCTCAAAAGCCGGAAGGCGATTTAACCAAGATCAGGGCGAGTATTGTTTGTGAACCGACTCTTGCATATTGTGCGGAAGTGATAAAGCTTGGAGAATATCTTCTCCTTGGCCGGGGTGAAGAGTCAACCGGCGGCAGAGGGAGAGCTTCGATTGTTTCAGATGCGATGGAAGCGCTGATAGGAGCCATTTATCTGGACGGTGGTTTTGCTAATGCAAAAGAGTTTATCCTTCGATTCATCATGAATGATCTGGAACATAAGCAGCTCTTTTATGATAGCAAGACTATCTTGCAGGAGATTGTTCAGAGCCAGACAGAGGAAGCACTGACTTACGAACTCTTAAGAGAAGAAGGTCCGGATCATAATAAAATATTTGAAACACAGGTAAAAATCGGGGATAAAACAATCGGACAGGGAACCGGAAGAACCAAGAAGGCTGCGGAGCAGGTGGCGGCTTATCATGGAATTCTGAAGCTGCGTGGACAATAATAAGGCAACACCCTTCGGGTATCCCTCTATGTCCAAAAAGCATGGACAATAATAAGGCAACACCCTTCGGGTATCCCTCTATGTCCAAAAAGCATGGACAATAATAAGGAAAGGGCAGCTGGTGATGGCTGTCAGCGTGGAGTATGTATTTAAAAAGTATAGAGATTCAGGGTTTTAAATCTTTTGCCAACAAAATAGTATTCGAATTCCATAACGGAATAACAGGCATTGTGGGCCCCAACGGAAGCGGTAAGAGCAATGTTGCTGATGCGGTGCGCTGGGTACTGGGTGAACAGAAAGTAAAGCAATTAAGAAGTTCCAGTATGCAGGATGTCATTTTTTCAGGAACAGAGATGAGAAAACCCCAGGGATTTGCCTATGTAGCCATAACGCTTGACAATTCAGATCACCACTTATCCATTGATTATGATCAGGTGACTGTTTCAAGAAGAGTTTACCGGTCCGGCGAGAGTGAGTACATGATCAATGGAAGCGCCTGCCGCTTAAAGGATATTAATGAGCTCTTTTATGATACCGGAATCGGCAAGGAAGGTTATTCCATAATCGGACAGGGACAGATTGATAAGATTTTAAGTGGTAAACCGGAAGAACGCAGGGAGCTTTTTGATGAGGCGGCTGGAATTGTTAAGTTTAAACGCCGCAAATCCATCGCCCAGAAAAAGCTGGAGGATGAAAAGCAGAATCTGGTCCGCGTCAGTGATATTCTTTCAGAACTGGAAAAACAGGTTGGCCCTTTGGCAAAGCAGTCTGAGTCTGCAAAAGAGTATTTACGATTAAAGGAAGAACTGAAAAAGTATGATGTAAATCAGTTCCTGATGGAGACAGAGGGACTGCGGCTGCAGATGAAAGAAGTGGATGAGAAAGAAGTGATCGTCAGCCGTGATCTGGATGATGCAAAAAATACATCAGAAGGCATAAGAGAGCAGTATGACACACTCGATACATATTTATCCCAACTGGATGAATCTATTTTAATAAGCCGCAATGAAAAAAATAACTCTGATATTGAAACGGGAAATCTTCAGGGCCGTATTAATGTATTAAAAGAGCAGATTAATACGGAACAGATGAATGCGGAGCATATTGCAGGCAGAGTGAGGTCCATTCACTCCGAGATAGATATGAAACAGTCCCAGGCAGCCTCCTATGAAGAGGAACGGTCTGTTATTGCCGAGTCTGTAAAGGCCGCATTGGAACAGCTTAAACAGGGTGAGGCGGTTCTTGCTGCAGAGGATGAAAAAATTCATCTTCTGGAACAAAGGATTGAGTCCGGAAAAGGAAGTATTATTGAACTCCTTAATGAAAAGGCTGCCTTAAATGCCAGACAGCAGCGTTATGAAACCATGCTGGAACAGGTGAATGTACGAAGGTCTGAAGTTCTTCAAAAGCTTCTTAAATATAAAAGCGATGAGTCAGAACAGGATCAGCAGCTTCTGGTGCTTCAAAAAGAAGCGGATGAGATCGATGCCAGCATTCTTAAGTATAATGAGCTTCAGGAACAAAGCGAAAGCAGAGCGGAGGAACTGGAGCGTGAAGTAAAACGGCTTTCGAAAAATTTAAATGACAGACAGCAGGAGTACCATACCAGTTCCACCAAGCTGGAATCCCTTCGTAATCTGGCAGAGCGGTATGAAGGCTATGGCGGAAGCATCCGCAGGGTCATGGAAGTGAAGGACCGGATACGGGGAATCCATGGTGTTGTGGCAGATCTGATTACTGTTTCAAAAAAGTACGAGGTTGCCATAGAAACGGCACTGGGCGGAAGCATTCAGAATGTTGTTACCGACTCAGACCAGACAGCAAAGCAGCTGATTGAGTATTTAAAGAAGAATAAATACGGCAGAGCCACATTTCTCCCTCTTACCAGTATTGGTAACAAAAATGGCTTTAATCAGGAGAAAGCCCTTAACGAACCGGGAGTTCTGGGGCTTGCCAATTCTCTGGTTGAAGCAGACAGCCAGTACGAGGGACTGATGAATTATCTCCTTGGCAGAGTGGTTGTTGTGGATACCATCGACCATGCAATTGCCCTTGCGAAGAAATTCCAGTACTCTTTAAGAATTGTAACTCTGGAAGGCGAACTTTTAAGTGCTGGCGGTTCCATGACAGGAGGTGCTTTTAAGAATACCAGTAACTTGCTGGGAAGAAAGCGCGAAATGGAGGAACTGGAGGCTGCCTGCGAAAAGGCACTGAAAGAAACCGGTCAGATCGAGACAGAACTGGTAATGAACGAAGGTCTTCTAAATGAATGCAGGGAAGAACTTGAAACGATCCGAAGCGAAAAGCAGAAGCTTTACTTAAGACAAAATACAGTTAAAATAAATCTGCACAGAATAGAAGATAAAAAAGCAGAAATTGTGGAATCCTATGGGGATTTAGAACTGGAAAATACCCAGCTGGAGGTTCAGAAAAAAGAGATCGGAGAAAACAGACAGGATCTGATTCTTGCAGTGGAAAAACTGGCAGCCAGAAGCGGGGAAATCGACGGTGAACTGGAAGGTCTTAATGCGGACCTTGAGAAAGCAAGGGCTGACAGAGAAAAGTTCTCAAAAGATTTATCAGAAGCACAGCTGACAGCCTCAGGTCTTAAGCACAAGGATGATTTTGAGCTGGAAAATATCCGGCGTGTGAAGGATGAAATAAGCAGGCTGGAAGAGGAAATGTTAAAACTGTCTCAGGGAACAAGCGGTTCCGGTCTGATCATAGAAGAAAAACAGAAGGAAATTGAATCCATCAAAGCCAGAATGGCAGAAATCAGTTCAGCCAGGGAAACACTGGATCAGGCCATTAGTGAGAAGCTTGCTAAAAAAGAAGCAAAATCGAAAGAGCAGAAAGAACTGTTTCAAAAACGAGAAGAACTTACCCAGCGCATAAGTCTGCTGGATAAGGAATTGTTCCGCCTTCAGAGTCAGAAGGAAAAAATGGAAGAACGCATGGAAAACCACGTAAACTACATGTGGAATGAATATGAACTGACATTTTCGAAAGCTGAGGCTTTAAGGAATGAAGAATGGACTTCTCTGCCGGATATTAAAAAAATGATTGGATCCTTAAAGGAAGAGATCCGCAAACTCGGCAATGTTAATGTAAATGCCATTGAGGATTATAAGGAAGTTTCAGAGCGTTATGAATTTATGAAAACCCAGCATGATGACCTTATCACTGCAGAGGGAACCTTGTTAAAAATCATCGATGAGCTGGATACAGGAATGCGCAAACAGTTTGAGGAAAAATTCCGGGAAATCAGAGTGGAATTTGACAAAGTCTTCAAGGAGCTGTTCGGAGGAGGACGCGGTGCACTTGAACTTGTAGAGGATGAGGATATCCTTGAGGCAGGAATACAGATTGTTTCCCAGCCGCCCGGAAAAAAATTGCAGAATATGATGCAGCTTTCCGGAGGGGAAAAGGCGCTGACAGCAATTGCACTGCTTTTTGCAATTCAGAATCTAAAGCCATCTCCGTTCTGTCTCCTTGACGAGATTGAGGCTGCGCTTGATGACTCCAATGTTGATCGTTTTGCAAAATATTTGCATAAGCTGACAAAATTTACACAGTTTATAGTTATTACCCACAGACGCGGTACCATGGTATCCGCAGACCGTCTGTATGGTATTACCATGCAGGAAAAAGGCGTTTCGACGCTTGTATCTGTTAATCTGATCGAAGAAGATTTAGAAAGTTAAGGAGGCCGACGATGGGAGAAAAAATGGGATTCTTTGGAAAATTGGTAGCTGGACTGCAAAAAACGAGAGATAATATTATCGCAGGAGTGGATTCCATTTTCAACGGTTTTTCGGCCATTGATGACGAGTTTTATGAAGAAATTGAAGAAATTCTGATCATGGGTGATCTGGGAATCCAGACTACGACATCAATTGTGGAAGACTTGAGAAAAAAGGTAAAGGAACAAAACATCAAGGATCCATCCGAATGCAAGCAGCTTCTTATGGATAGTATCATGGACCAGATGGATCTGGGCGAAAATGCCTATGAATTCGAAAAACGCCGCTCTGTTTTACTAATTATCGGTGTAAACGGAGTGGGAAAAACCACTTCTGTTGGTAAGCTGGCAGGACAGATGAAGGATGATGGAAAGAAAGTCATTGTTGCAGCAGCTGACACATTCCGTGCAGCAGCGATTGAACAGCTGACAGAATGGGCCAGAAGGGCAAATGTTGATATTATTGCCCAGCAGGAAGGTTCTGATCCGGCTGCAGTTGTATATGATGCGGTTGCTGCGGCAAAATCCAGGCAGGCAGATGTATTGATCTGTGATACGGCAGGACGTCTTCACAATAAAAAGAACCTGATGGAAGAACTGAAAAAGATCAATCGGATCATTGATAAGGAATATCCGGAAGCATATCGGGAAACTCTTGTGGTTTTAGATGGAACTACCGGACAGAACGCTCTTGTACAGGCGAAACAATTCATGGAAGTGGCAGATATTACCGGAATTATACTTACCAAGCTGGATGGTACGGCTAAGGGGGGGATTGCGGTGGCAATTCAATCCGAACTGGGAATCCCGGTGAAATATATTGGCGTCGGAGAGAAGATTGATGACTTGCAGAAATTCAATGCAGAAGAATTTGTAAATGCATTGTTTCACGTAGAAGAGAAAGAAGAGGCGTAAATTATGTTGACATTGGAAAAGTTTGAGGAAGCATCAGAAGTCGTTGGCAAGGTCACCCTGGAAACGAAACTTATTTACAGTGAGTATTTTTCTGCGCAGACTGGAAACAAGGTGTATTTTAAGCCGGAAAACATGCAGTATACCGGGGCTTATAAGGTAAGAGGCGCTTACTATAAAATCAGCACACTGACAGAGGAAGAAAAATCCAAAGGTTTGATTACCGCCTCTGCAGGCAATCATGCTCAGGGTGTTGCCTATGCAGCAAAGCTTGCCGGAATTCCCGCTACCATTGTCATGCCTACAACAACCCCTCTGATGAAGGTTAACAGAACAAAAGGATACGGAGCCGAAGTTATTTTAGAAGGAGATGTCTTTGATGAAGCCTGCAGCTATGCTTATAAGCTTGCAGAGGAAAGAGGACTTACCTTTGTGCATCCCTTTAATGATTTAGATGTGGCAACCGGTCAGGGTACCATAGCCATGGAAATCATTAAAGAGCTTCCGACTGTTGATTATATTCTGGTTCCAATCGGCGGAGGCGGTCTTTGTACAGGCGTTTCAGTTCTGGCAAAGATGTTAAATCCAAAGATTAAAGTAATTGGTGTGGAGCCTGCAGGCGCAAACTGTATGCAGGAATCAATTCGCCAGGGGAAAGTAGTATCGCTTCCCAGTGTCAACACCATCGCAGATGGTACTGCAGTAAAATGTCCGGGTGACAAGCTTTTCCCATACATCCAGGAAAATGTGGACAGTATTATTACAATTGAAGACTCAGAACTCATTGTAGCATTCCTGGATATGATGGAAAATCATAAGATGGTGGTAGAAAATTCCGGTCTGCTTACTGTTGCTGCTTTAAAACATATCGATGTAGACAACAAAAAAATTGTATCTATTTTAAGCGGCGGAAACATGGATGTGATCACCATGGCTTCCATCGTACAGCTTGGACTGATCCAGAGAGACCGCATCTTTACCGTATCAATACTGCTTCCTGATAAGCCGGGAGAGTTGGCAAAGGTATCCGCCCTTCTTGCAAAAGAACAGGGTAATGTCATCCGCCTGGAACATAACCAGTTTATCAGCATTAACCGTAATACGGCAGTGGAATTAAGAATTACTCTGGAGGCATTTGGAACAGACCATAAGAATGCAATTATGGCTGCGCTTACTTCTCAGGGATATCGGCCAAAGCTTGTAAAATCCAAGGGGACTTATGGAGATTAATTTAAGATGTGAAAATAAAAAGCAGAAACTGGATATATACAGCTTCTGCTTTTTACTATTACAAGCATTTTAATGATTTATGGACCTTTGACAGCAGCCGAATGGAGACTGGATAAGATTCTTTATTGTTCATATATAAAAGTGCCTCATCTCTTGAATATTTTATCACATGCTTAAGATTCACAATTGTGGATCTGTTGCATTGACAAAAATGAGAATTTAAAGCGGTACTCAGTTCTTTTAGAGAGCCTGACATCTGGCGGAAACCATTTAAAGTATGAATAATTATTTTATGATATTCTTCACTGGTAGTAATTGCCACGATATCATCCTGGTCCAGAACCAGTGATGCTTTATCAACTTTAATTGATAAGAGACGGTCAGATGAATCTAATTGGTTTCGATATTTTGTTTCTGCATTTTTTATGCATGAATAGATCTGTTCAGGGAGGTCACTTATTTTATCTTTAATAATAAAGTCCATGGCTTCTACTTTATATTGAAAAGTCAGATAAGCCATTTCACTGTGAGTTGTAACAAAGACGATGTATCCGCGGGGATCATATTTACGAATTTCTTCTGCCAGTTCAATTCCGTTCTTTTCCGCTCTTAAATCAATATCAAGAAAATATAGTCCGGTAATATTAGAATGACTTCTGACCTTTAATAAATCTTCCGGGGTAGATGACGTACAATACAGTAGTGACTCCGTTGAATTCATTAATAAGTATTTTTCTATTATAGTTATCCAGCGTGCTAATTGTCTTTTATCGTCTTCGCAGAGATATATATGTATCATAGCTGCTCCTTGCTACCATAATGCATCAGGATCAGTTCCTGAGTAAAATATGGTTCCTTATAAATGGTATTCCATACGATGTTATCATAATGATTCAGTACCATAGAAGCATTGTACAAACCGACACCCCTGTTTTCACCTTTTGTTGAAATCCCCTGATCCCTGAGTTCGTATAAAGTATAATCAGGTGGAAGAGAAGTATTCTTAATAATAATATAAAGATTATCATCTTTATAAAACATACAAAAATGCAATTCTTTTTCATTCGTTTCTGCAGTAGCCTCAATAGCATTATCTAAAAAAATACCTATGATTCTGGAAAGATCGAGGGAATCCATATATAAATTTGTAATTGGCTCTGTCAACTCAATTTCAGTTTTTATTCCAGTTTCCATAGAATAGATAAATTTAGAGGAAAGGAGGCTTTTTAAAGCGGTATCCTTTATGTTTGACAGGGTGCCGAGCTTTGTATCCGATTCTGTAAAAGCGTGGCTGATAGGAATTATTTTTTCACCATAATATTTTTTTAATCCCTGCAGATCATTATCTTCCATAAATCCCGACATTGTTATAAGAATATTCATGTAATCATGCTTAAATTTACGCATTGTACTGTAGGACAGTTCAAGACGGTCTGTGTAAATTCTAAGATTTTCAAATTGCGACATGCGATATTTATAGGCTTGTTCTCCCATAGTTGCTTTATAAATAGAATACATTAAATTCGAAGTGATTGCAAAGAGCAGTAAAAACAGTATTCCATTCAAAGCAATCACACCATAGTTGTACCCCAGATACTCTCCATAAGAGAAATTAAATATATAAAAGAACACTAAAATAAAAAGGTCCGTAAAAATGGCCTTTAAAAGATGAGGATTGGTTAAATACTTTGACAAATTCAGTTTTTTATGAAAATACCAGCCCAGCATTTTTGTAGTTGATCCGCAAAACATACAATAGAGTATCGAGAATATAATAGTTAGATTATCCCGGATTAACAGTTCTGCCATGTCCATATGCAAAAAATAGCCCGTTAACCACATAATAATATAATTAAAAGTAACTGAATATAAGTAACCAAAAAGAATGCAGGAGGAGGAAAAAAAGTCAAATTTTGAAAAAATCATCGCAATAAACAGAATGCCTCCATAAGTTAAAAAAGTGCTGATCTGACCAAACATCTGATTAAACAGATATACTGTTATAAATGAGTATAAAAACAAAATCAGTTTCTTAAATTTGTTTAGTTTATGAGGAAGTAAATTAACGCATGAGAAATAACTGCAAAGGCTTCCTGTGAGAGAATAAATTAAGTAAGTCATATTATGCCACCTCATCTGCCGGGTACTATTATTCTACAATTCATATGACAAAAAGTAAAGTGAAATTGTATTTTGAAGTTAAGAAATTGACGCTCAGGAATAAAAAAACAACGATAATTGCAAAAACATTTGTTAGTTGGAATTTATGGTAAAATGGCATTGTTTGGTGGTGATAAAGTGATTATTTCGAAGTTTTCAGCTTCTCTCTGTTGTTTGTTAAATAAGATTAATCCAAGAGATGAAGATGATAATATTACAATACAATATGGAGTTGAATTAATATTAGATAATTTGTTAAAACTTCTGTTTATTCAATTACTTGGTATTTTATTGGGTAAAGGAGTTGAAACTTTTATTGTTTTGTTTGTATTTTGCACTCTTCGTCTGCAAGCGGGGGGAATTCACGCAAAAACAAATATGGGTTGTTTTTTAGGCATGTTACTAATTTGGTTTTTGTCTTTATCAGGAGCAGTTACTTTTAAACTAAACCTATTAAATGTAATGGCAATATATATGTTTAGTCTGACTGTATTCGTATGCATGGTTCCCAAAAGCAAAAACATTACCTATTTTACACGTTCAGCCATATTAAAGAAAAAAACTACATCAATCTTATTGTTAAGCCTTTTGGTATTAATAGCTGTTTACAATGAAAATCTAAGAGAGTTGATTATTTATCCGGTTGCTTTGGAAGTGTTAACCTTACTTCCTCCAAATAAAGATGTTATGAAAGGAGATTTTAAAAATGAAGAAGAAAATTGTTGAAGGTTTACAAAAGGTTTTGCTTAAGGTATCTGTTGATTCAGTTGGAAAGAGCATTCCCGCAACTATGTATGAAAGAGAAATACCAAAAGCAGTTCTGAAAAAACATGAGACTGAGGCAAAAAATAACTAAATTTAAACGTTTCTTTCGTAGTTCTGATTATGGCCTAAAATTTATAATCTCAAGGCGATTATATTGTCCTTAGGCAAGGGGAGTATGACCGTAATTACATAATATGAATTGGTCATCTATGAGTGTTAATATAATTGATAGTTGTGCATTACGAATGTTTTACTGTGCGTAAGGTTGGTGGGAGAAAGTACAGATGAAAACAAAAATGTTTCGAAAAATTCTTGGTCTGGATGGCAAAATTTCTCACAGTTCCGTTCTGAACGAAGATATAATTAGAGATAATGAGAGAATGATCATTCCGAGAGAATATCTGATAGAAGTGATAACAACGATTCCTGATAGAAAAGTTGTCATTGAACGTTTGGATATTTATCAAGAATAAAATAACGGAAAGTGCAACATGAAGAAGCAGATAGTAAAAGAATTAGTTTCCTTTGCTATCTGCTTTTTCATATTAATTAGTTATTTGCTGTTTCACAAAATATTCCCGGTTCCGCAACCATAGAATAATTGGTATGATAGATCACAAACCCTGGAGCAGCTCCTGCGACTTTTTTGATCTGTTTTTTCTGTATATAATCCACCTCAACCTTATCGTTGTCTTTTCCCTTGGAATAATATGCTGCCAGGGCTCCGGCTTCTTCAAAGGTCCGGTCCGGCAGCTCTTTCCCTTCTGATTTGACGATCACATGAGAACCGGGAATTCCTTTAGCATGAAACCACCAGTCATTGCCGCTTGCGACTTTAAAGGTCAGCTCTTCATTCTGATAGTTGTTCTTGCCTACATACATATGAAATCCATCAGATGAAATATAATGGAAGGGCTTACTGGTGACTTTCGGTTTTTTGTCTCCGCTTTTTCTGTGTTTGACGTATCCGTATTCCATCAGTTCTTCTTTAATCTGAACAAGATCTTCTTCCAGCAGAGCGATATCCAGTGCAGCACTGATGGACTCCAAGTGGTCGATTTCCTGTTTTGTCTCGCTGATCTGTCCTGTGACTGCTTCAAAAGTCCGTTTCATTTTATTGTATTTATCAAAATACTTCTGGGAGTTTTCCTTAGCAGACAGCTGTTCATCCAATGGAATGGTAATGTCCTCATTGGTGTAGTAGTTTAGACAGGTAAGCTGCTTTTCACCGCCTGTCAGTTCATAACCATAGGTATTTAAAAGCTCTCCGTATATTTTGTACTTATCCTTTTTCTCCGTGTCTTTTAGCTGTTTTTCCTGCAAATCGTATTTTTTGTAGTTACGTTCCAGCGCTGTCTGAACAATCTTTCTTAAATCCACAGATTTCTGGCGGATTCTTGTTACTGCATTCTTGGATGCATAGTAGGTTTCCAAAAGGGTACTGATGGATTCAAAAGACTTCGCTTCATAATCACTGCCTTCATAGCAGGTGAGGGGGACTGCGGCAAATTCAACCGGTTCTTCATTTTTATAAATAATATTTGGCTTAAAAGATCCTTTTTTAATATCTTCTATCATAAAGGAGAACATGCGGTATAAGTGCAAAAGCTCCGTTTCTGTCAGTTCATTTGCGGAATGATCTCCATCTATGGACGCCAGATGACACAGCTCATGGCCGATAATGGGACTGATACCGGTTAAGTTTAAATAAAGGCTCTTCTGTACCGGCGCGGCTGCGTGCCTGACAGCTGCAATAAATTCTTCTTCTGTAATCGTCAGAGGATCTTTTTTATCCATGGTCTGGGGTATAAAATATTTTCTTCCTGGCAGAACTTCACGAACAGAACTGACCTGGGCAGAAATGTGTTTAATACTGTCCAGAATCATATCTTCTTCATTGCAGAAGATGATGTTGCTGTGCTTGCCCATGATTTCTATCATAAGTTTTTTTGTTCGTCTGTCGCCTAATTCATCCAGATGTTCGATTTCCATGCAGAGGATTCTTTCCAGACCAGGCTGGCTGATTTTCATAATGCGTCCATTCCCGATATGCTTTCTTAAAAGCATGCAGAAATTGGGTGCTGTTAAGGGACTCTGCTTGTTGTTTTCCGTAAAATAAACCAGTGGTAAGCTGGCACTGGCGGAAATTAAAAGCTTCCATGTATTTTTTTGATTTTTAACAGTAAACAGCAGTTCATCTTTTTCCGGCTGGGCGATTTTAGAGATCTTTCCGCCTTCCAGCCGGTCTTTCATTTCTGCCGTGAGATTTGCCATAACAATTCCATCTAATGCCATTGTTTGTGTCCTCCGGTAAGGTTTATAGATGAAGATAGTATAACACAGAAACTGTGTTCTGTAAAATTTAAAACCATTTGACTTGTTTTTTATTATGACTTATAATGGTTTATATCTATGGCGAAAGAGAGGCATTTGTAATGATTAAGAGCATGACAGGTTTCGGCAGGTACGAAACCGTCACGGATGAATATAAAATTTCCGTCGAGATGAAGGCTGTAAATCACAGATATTTGGATTTAAGCATAAAGATGCCGAAAAAGTTTAATTTCTTTGAAGCAGGGATCAGGAATCTGTTGAAGAATTATATTCAGCGCGGAAAAGTAGACGTTTTTATCAGTTATGAAGATTATACAGAAAACAAGATGTGTTTAAAGTATAACAGTGCGCTGGCTGCTGAATACATGGGATATTTTGCAAAGATGGAAGAGCAGTTCGGAATTCAGAACGATATCAAGGTTTCTGCACTCGCCAGATGTCCGGAAGTACTAATTATGGAAGAAGTACCGGAAGATGAGGATCAGATGTGGAAGCTTCTTTCAGAAACAGTAGAGGAAGCTGCAAAACGTTTTGTGCAGACAAGATTAACAGAGGGCGAAAATTTAAAGGCGGACCTCCTTGGAAAGCTGAACCTGATGAATGATATTCTTGAATTTATTGAAGAAAGATCTCCAAAGATTCTTGTGGAATATCGGGCGAAACTGGAAGACAAGGTCAAAGAACTTCTGGCAGGAGCTGCCATTGATGAAGGCAGAATTGCTGCAGAAGTTACCATTTATGCGGATAAGATCTGTGTGGATGAAGAGACGGTCCGGTTAAGAAGCCACATTGATCATACACGGTCTGAACTGGAGGCAGGAGGAATTGTGGGCAGAAAACTGGATTTCATTGCTCAGGAGATGAACCGGGAAGCCAATACCATTCTGTCTAAGGCCAGTGATTTAGAGGTATCAGACAAGGCAATTATATTAAAGACCGAAATAGAAAAAGTACGGGAACAGATCCAGAATATTGAGTAGGAGAATCGCAGTATGAACGAGCATGGCATGCTGGTAGTTGTATCCGGTTTTTCCGGTGCCGGAAAGGGCACACTTATGAAAGCGCTTCTGAACCGGTATGAGAATTATGCGCTGTCTATTTCAGCCACAACCCGGGCACCCAGAACGGGCGAAGTGGATGGAAGAGAATATTTTTTTGTTACAGAAGAACATTTTAAAAATATGATTGAAAAGGAAGAACTGATTGAGTACGCTCAGTACGTCAATCATTCTTACGGCACTCCCAGGGAATATGTTTTAAACCAGATGAAAATGGGGAAAGATGTTATTCTCGAAATAGAAATCCAGGGAGCACTGAAAGTAAAGGAACGGTTTCCGGAAGCTATTTTGCTGTTCGTCATGCCTCCTAATGCACAAGAGCTGAAACGGCGTCTGGTCGGCAGAGGTACGGAAAGCATGGAAGTGATTAATGCCAGGCTGCGCAGAGCTGCTGAAGAAGCACAGGGCATGGAAGCGTATGATTATATTCTGATTAATGATGAGATCGACACATGTGTGGAAGAGATGCATCTTATGATTCAGATACAGCATAAACGAGCTTCCAACAATATGGCATTTTTATCCCAGATCCGGGAAGAATTAAAAAATATATAAATTCGATTTAGAAAGGGGAATGGAAGATGTTACATCCATCTTATTCAGATTTGATTAACGTAGTAAACAGCGAGGTTGAACCAGGAGAAGCACCGGTTGTCCAGAGCCGTTATTCCATCGTAATTGCCGCAGCAAAGAGAGCAAGACAGATCATCGGAGGCTCTGATACTGAGATTCCGGGAGCCGGCAAGAAGCCGCTTTCAGTTGCCGTAGAAGAGTTATATGAGGGCAAAGTGAAGATTTTAAGCGAAGCGGACGCAACAGAAGAAGACGATAATTAGGAAGAGGGCCGTCTCCGTTTGGGTAGATGGCCTTTTCTTTCAGGAAAAAAGAACGACAGGAGTTTAAACATGAAGTTATTATGCATTTCACTGGGCTGTGATAAGAATCTGGTTGATACGGAGATGATGTTAGGCCTTTTAAATAGAGACGGGTATACCTTTACAGATGACGAGTATGAAGCAGATGTCATTGTAATCAATACCTGCTGTTTTATCGGCGATGCCAAGGAAGAAAGCGTCAACACCATTTTAGAGATGGCTCAGAGAAAGATAGACGGCAAATGTAAGGCATTAATCGTCACCGGTTGTCTGGCACAGCGTTATAAGCAGGAGATCATCGATGAGATTCCGGAAGTGGATGGCATTTTGGGAACCTCAACCTACGATGAGATATCCAATGTTTTAAAGGGTGCACTGGGAGGGGAGGAACCGGTAAGCTGTTTCCACGATCTGGACGTACTTCCTGAGACAGAAACAGACAGAATCCTTACCACCGGAGGTCATTATGCATTTCTAAAAATTGCTGAAGGCTGCGACAAGCATTGTACCTACTGCATCATTCCAACTTTAAGAGGAAACTATCGCAGTGTTCCCATGGAAAAACTGGTGAAGGAAGCAGAAAAGCTGGCAGAGAAGGGTGTAAAGGAGCTGATTTTAGTGGCTCAGGAGACGACTTTGTACGGTGTGGACTTATACGGAAAAAAATCCCTTCCTGAATTGCTAAGGAAGCTTTGCAAGATATCAGGCATTCAGTGGATCCGCATTCAGTACTGCTATCCTGAGGAGATTACTGACGAGCTGATTGCGGTAATAAAAGAAGAGGACAAAATCTGCCGATATTTAGATATGCCGATTCAGCATGCAAGTGACCGTATTTTAAAACGCATGGGAAGAAGAACAACCCAAGAGCAGCTGAAGGATATCATTAACAGGCTTCGTGCAGAAATTCCTGATATTGCACTGAGAACGACTCTTATTTCCGGATTTCCGGGAGAGACAGAAGAAGACCATGAAGAGCTGATGGACTTCGTGGATGAAATGGAGTTTGAACGTCTGGGTGTATTTGCCTATTCTTCAGAAGAGGATACCCCGGCTGCAGAGTTTCCTGATCAGGTACCCCAGGAGATCAAAGAGGAACGCCGGGATGCAATTATGGAACTTCAGCAGGAAATTTCCATAGATCATTCCCAGTCAATGGTTGGAAAGACACTGGAAGTGATGATAGAAGGAAAAGTTGCTGATGAGAATGCTTATGTAGCAAGAACCTATATGGATGGTCCGGGAGTGGATGGAATGATTTTTGTTCAGACTGGTGAAGAACTGATGTCTGGAGATTTTGCAAAGATCCGTGTTACCGGAGCGATGGAGTATGATTTAATAGGAGAGTTGGAAGATGAATTTACCGAATAAACTGACTGTTTTAAGGGTTATCATGATGCCGTTTTTTGTTCTTTTTTTACTGCTAGACGGCGGTAACAATGTGACTTACCGCTATATAGCTGCGGCTGTATTTATTGTTGCTAGCTTTACGGATTTGCTGGATGGCAAGATTGCAAGAAAGTATAATCTGGTAACTAATTTTGGGAAATTTATGGATCCTCTTGCGGATAAACTTCTGGTATGCGCAGGTTTGATCTGCTTCACTGCACTTGGACAGCTTCCGGCCTGGATCGTTATTGTAATTATCAGCCGTGAGTTTATAATCAGCGGATTCCGCCTGGTAGCTTCCGATAACGGAGTTGTGATAGCGGCAAGCTATTGGGCGAAGTTTAAAACAGCTTCCCAGATGGTGATGTCAGTTCTGCTGATTTTAAACATACCTGCGCTATCGATCGTTACCAATGCCTTTATCTGGATTGCGGCAATACTCACAGTGGTATCACTTGTTGATTATATAGCAAAAAATTATGGCGTTCTTATGGAAGGGAGTATGTAAACATGGTAGTTGAACTGATTTCAGTCGGAACAGAAATTCTTCTTGGAAACATTGTTAATACAAACACCCAGTATCTCGCGGAAAAATGTGCCCTTTTAGGGCTTTCCATGTATCACCAGGTAACGGTTGGCGATAACAGGGAGCGGCTTTCTGCGGCAATTGAAACAGCGCTGAACCGTTCTGATGTGGTAATTCTTACCGGAGGTCTTGGACCGACAGAAGATGATCTGACTAAGGAAGTATGCGCAGAAGTGATGGGATTTGAGCTGGCAGAGGATGCGCATACCAGGGAACGGATTGAAACATATTTTAAAAACAGTATATATAAAGAAATACCGGATAACAACTGGAAGCAGGCCATGGTACCTCAGGGATCAACCGTACTTGACAACAGCAATGGAACTGCTCCCGGACTTATTATGGAGAAGAACGGTAAGACTGCCATTCTTCTTCCGGGACCGCCTAACGAGTTAAAGCCGTTATTTACAGAACAGGTATTCCCATATTTACAAAACCGTCAGCCGGAAGTAATCCGTTCTCAGATGATTAAAATCTGCGGTTACGGCGAAAGCCAGGTGGAAGATAAGCTGATTGATTTAATCAACACCCAGACCAATCCTACCATTGCCACTTATGCAAAAACAGCAGAGGTTCATTTAAGAGTAACAGCCAAAGCAGACAATGAGGAAGCCGCAAAAAATCTGCTTAAACCCGTTGTCAAAGAGATTAAAAACCGGTTTGAAAATGCTGTATATACAACCAAGGAAGAAGAAACTCTTGAGATGGCAGTTGTACGGCTTTTAAAGAAGTATGAGCTGACTGTCACAACGGCAGAATCCTGTACAGGCGGCCTGATCGCTGGAAGACTGGTTAATGTTCCAGGTGCTTCAGAGGTATTCCGGGAGGGATTTATTACTTATTCCAACAAGGCGAAAAGAAAATATTTAGATGTTAGCAAAGGTACTTTAAAAAAATATGGGGCAGTCAGTGAACAGACAGCCAAAGAGATGGCAACCGGAGGTGTGTTTGCAACAGACGTAGATGCATGCATTGCAGTAACCGGGATTGCCGGGCCGGATGCAGAAGGTGAAAAGCCTGTCGGACTAGTCTATATAGCCTGTTATATGAAGGACAAAGTAAAAGTGGAGGAATACCACTTTAAAGGGAACCGTGAGAAAATCAGGGAACAGTCTGTAGTGAAGGCCCTTGATTTCTTAAGGAGATCCATCCTGTCCAATTACCATTAATAAACCCCGAGAGGAGATAACGCGTGGAAACCCGTTTAATGAAAAAGCAGATGACTGCGGCTTATCAGTATTCTTATGTGAGGCTTGTCTTAAATTACTATACATTATTGGAGACCGTTGCAGAAGAAGCACCCGGGTCCCAGGATAAGGCTGATTACTTAAGACGGTTAAACAGCCTTATGGGTGATTATATCTCCGGCAGCGAAGCAGAAAAGGATCTGCTGGCATTGAGAAAAGATATCACTCATGAAGTGGAGGTGCTGACATCCTTTGCAGACTGTTTTCAGATTTATGAGTATATTTTAAACCGATTGGAGCGCAAATTTACTCCTTCCGGTATAACAAGTGCCGGAGAAGACGAATTTTTAAAAAAGCTGCTGGAATTCATAACAGGTACCAGTGATTCGGCTGTTATGAACGGACGAATCAAACAGGTAATCGGCCAGCTTCCAGTACGTCTGACAAAACAAAAGTTTTACAGCCTTCTTATGGAGGGACTTTCCGTTTATATCGGTTCTCCAAGGGAGAATCTCCGTGATATGATGTATACCCTCCGGACGGAGTCCATGGTTTCTCTTCCTGATGGGATGGAAGATGGTCACAAGGAAATTTATGAAATTTTACAGCAGTTTAAGCATACGGATTACCGAAACATGACATTTGAAGGTTATGAAGAGGCTGCGGCAAAATTGACCTATGCAAGCCAGGTACTTACGGATGAGTCCGGTTATTATGTGATGATTCAGGATCTGATAAACGATTTGTGTGTACTTATGTATGCCCGGCCGGACGCTGTGATTGATGTCAGTGAGGAAGCTTTTTACCGTTCTGTATTAAGCAGAATTCTGACTAAATTTAATCAGGAAGATTTTTCCGTTACAGAAGAGGAATTTCTTGATCAGCTGACCCAGCTGGAGGGTAGGCAGGAAGTTTATTATGAACGGTATTTAAAAGTAGAAGTTCTTAAGGAAGAGGAACAGTCACCTGATGATCCGGACTATATCCGTTCTATGAATGTGGACAGGCTGTTGTCTGGAAGCAGCTTTGCAGAACTGATGATTCCGGGGAAAGAGAAAGGTAGTCTGCCCGGTGATGGAAACGCAGTTGTAGATAAGGCCTTTCTGGATCAGGAAGCAGAAGCTTATATCCATGAACTGGACGCGCTTTTTGCAGATGCACCAAAGCCGGTGGTTCGTGCAGTAATGGCTAAGATTTTATCGGATCTGCCTGTTTACTTTAATTCGATAGACGAAATCCAGGAATATATGAAGGGCAGTCTTGGCAGCTGCCTGGATCAGGCGGAAAAAGAAACATGCATGGAATTATTGGAAGAGC
Organism: Lacrimispora sp. 38-1; assembly: GCF_049890855.1. Lineage (NCBI taxonomy): Bacteria > Bacillati > Bacillota > Clostridia > Lachnospirales > Lachnospiraceae > Lacrimispora > Lacrimispora sp. 38-1. The sequence continues at coordinate 118,524 of NZ_JBANEW010000099.1, forward strand.
TGATGGATTATGAAAATAAGCTGGTATAACCGTTTATACGTCGGAGATAAAGCAAAAAAGAAACGTTACCGGATCATTCAGGGAATCAGGAAGGGGAAACCCGGTTTGGATATTTATGTGATTACACCCGCTTCAAATGGGAATAATATACTTGATATCTATCCGGCTGCTGAAATAATATCCCCATTTTATAAGGAAAAAGAGTTCTTCATAGTCGGCATTGCCGCTGATTACTGGGAAGCTCTGGAAGTAGCCGGACGTGTGATCCATGACTTATACCGGAAAACAGAAGGGTTTAATCTGTCTGATTTTTTAAATAGAAGCCGGTAAGATGTGAGGTGTTCATGCTTCATATAATTTTATTTATTTTAAAACTGTCAGGACTGCTGATCCTGATTCTCTTAGGGCTCATTCTTCTGGCAGTTGTGCTGGTACTGTTCGTACCGGTCCGTTACCGCGGGGAAGGATCTTATTTTAATAAGGTGAAGGGAAATATGAAAATTTCCTGGCTGCTACATATCCTTTCTGTTACGGTCCGGTATGAGGAAGAAGTTCTGATTGCAGTCCGTCTGTTTGGAATTCCCATCATGAGACCGAAAAAGATGGATGATGAACTGAAAGAAGCTGAGGAAATTATGGTTCAGGCCATGGAAATACAGGAGCCGGAAACCGTAAAGGAAGCGAGACAGTTAGGGCGGGATGTCAAAAAAACGGTCCAGGGAGAGTCAGAGTCCCGTCAGCCTGTTCTGAAAGATATAAAAGAAACAGAACAAGTAGAAAAAGAGTCCTGGCTGCAGGCATTGTTTCGTAAGATAAAGAAGAAATTAATCCATATACTGGAAAAAATTAAGTATTTATACAATCGAATTTGTGATACACTGAGAAACATGAAAGAAAAGAAGGATGAAATTCAGGCTTTTCTTTCCAACAGCGAAAATCAGAAGACCGCAAAGCTGCTTTACAGACAGGGAAAACGTCTGGTTCGGCATATTTTCCCTGTAAAGGGGCATGGTAACGTAACATTTGGATTTGAAGATCCCGGAATGACCGGTCAGGCACTTATGGCGGCCAGCCTGCTGTATCCGTTCTTTCATAAGTACTGGAATCTGTATCCGGTTTTTGACCGGTCCGTATTTACCGCAGAAGGCACATTTCGGGGACGAATTCGTCTTTTAACGGTCCTGATGATTGGTTTACGGATGCTTCTTGATAAAAACTTCAGAACTCTGTTAAAGAGATGGCTTCGATAAAGGAGGAATTACGTTCAATGGCAGATAATTATTTTACGTCTACAGTAGAGGCATTGTTTAAAGGTATGGATGCCTTTGTAGCGACAAAAACAGTTGTAGGAGATGCGGTAAAGGTGGATGATACCATTATTCTGCCTTTGGTGGATGTAACCTGCGGAATGGCTGCCGGATCCTTTTCGGAAAATGCGAAAGAGAAGGGTGCCGGAGGAATGCATGCGAAGATGAGCCCAAGTGCCATACTGATTATTCAAAACGGTGTGACAAAACTGGTGAATATCAAGCAGCAGGATGCAGTGACAAAGATTCTTGATATGGTTCCGGATTTCGTCAACAAATTCACATCTGGGAATAAAGAGGTATCACCGGAAGCGATAAAAATGGCAGAGGAGATGGCTGCGGCTGCAGAGAAAGAAAAAGCCGAAGAATAAGAAAGGGATAAGCCGCATAGGATATTATATATAGCCTGAATGGATTGAGGGATATTATGAGAAGAGTATGCGGACTTATGCTGTTCTGTTTTGGAGCAGGTATGGCAATCCTACTGTTTATCCCGGCGACGATCGTTACAATTCTGTTTATAATTGGATGTCTGGTACTGGGATATAATCTGTTTTGCTGCTGACAGCAAATACTGTTGCTATAATTGAGACCCGATTGAATTAACCGGGTCTCATAGTTATAAAAAAAATACTCCTGACTGTTACCAGCCAGGAGTTTCCTACGATTAAGCTCTTTCAACTAATCCGGATCTTAAACAGGAAGTACATACGTACATCTTCTTAGCGCCGCCTGTTACTTTAACTTTAACGGACTTTACATTTGCTTTCCACATCTTATTGGATCTTCTATGGGAATGGCTCACTGCGTTGCCAAAGTGAGCAGCCTTTTCACAAATTGCACATTTAGCCATGATTGCACCTCCTTAAAAGTAACTTGGATTTTTTAATGGTTGAAAAATCCACAACAAGTGTATGATAACAGAAATTACAGCGATTTGCAAGTGAAAATTAAAAATTTGTTTCTTTTTTTGGAAAAATAATGTATAATCATAACAGACAGAAAGAACGGAGGTAGAGACTATGAAGGGTTATATCAATAATAAACTGGGCGAAATCCAGGTGAGCCCTGATGTTATCGCTATGTACGCCGGAACCACCGCAGTGGAGTGCTTCGGTATTGTCGGTATGGCGGCTGTCAGCATGAAGGACGGACTCGTTAAGCTTTTAAAACGGGAAGGACTGACACATGGAATTAATGTGATGATTCAGGACAACCATATCACCATTGATTTTCATGTAATCGTAGCATATGGAATCAGTATTTCTGCAGTAGCTGATAATCTGATTGAAAATGTAAAATACAAAGTAGAAGAATTCACCGGTATGACGGTAGATAAGATTAACATCTTTGTCGAAGGCGTAAGAGTGATTGATTAAGGAGGAAACTACCTGTGGGTATGAAGTATATAGACGCAAAGATGCTGCAGAAAGCATTTTTAGCAGGTGCAAAAGAACTGGAAGCCAAAAAGGACTGGATTAATGAATTGAATGTTTTTCCGGTTCCGGATGGAGATACCGGGACAAACATGACTATGACCATTATGTCAGCTGCAAAAGAGGTGGCTGCCATTGAGAATCCAACCATGGAATCTCTGTCAAAGGCAATTTCTTCCGGTTCTTTAAGAGGCGCAAGAGGAAACTCCGGTGTAATCTTATCCCAGTTGTTCCGAGGATTTACAAAAGAGATCGCAGCCGCTGACCAGGTGACAGTTACTATTTTGGCTAATTCCTTTGTAAGAGCCACAGAGACAGCCTATAAGGCCGTTATGAAACCCAAAGAGGGCACCATTCTGACAGTTGCGAGAGGTATGGCAGAAAGAGCTGCTGAGCTGGTGACTGAAACAGAGGATATCATTGAATTCTGCAATCAGGTCATTGAACAGGGAGATTACGTATTAAGCCAGACTCCGGAGATGCTTCCGGTATTAAAGCAGGCGGGTGTCGTGGATTCCGGCGGTCAGGGACTGATGCAGGTGGTCAAGGGGGCTTTTAATTTCCTTACAGGTAAGGAAGTTGATCTTACTGTGGAAACCGCAGGACGTGTGGAGCCGGTTAAAAGCTCTGAAGGAATTGCCCTGAAAGAAGCAGATATTAAATTCGGATATTGTACAGAATTTATTGTTAATTTAGAAAAGCCATATAATGAAAAAACAGAGCAGGAATTCAAAGGATATTTAGAATCCATAGGAGATTCCCTGGTAGTTGTGTCCGATGATGATATTGTAAAAGTTCACGTTCATACGAATGATCCGGGGCTTGCCATTCAAAAGGCTCTTTCTCTTGGTTCCTTATCCCGCATGAAGATTGACAACATGAGGGAAGAGCATCACGAAAGGCTGATTAAGGAATCAGAAAAACTGGCAGCACAGCAGAAGGCCGGGGAAAAGAAGCCTGAACCAAGAAAACCATACGGCTTTATCTCCGTTTCTGCAGGGGAAGGCCTTGATGAAATCTTTCGCGGTATCGGAGCGGATTATTTAATCCAGGGTGGTCAGACCATGAATCCCAGTACTGAGGATATGTTAAATGCCATCGACCGGGTGAATGCAGACACAATCTACATCCTGCCCAACAACAAGAACATTATTCTGGCTGCTGAGCAGGCGAAGAGTCTGGTAGAGGATAAGAAGGTTATCGTGATTCCTTCCAGGACCATTCCTCAGGGAATCACTGCAATCATTAATTTTGCACCTGATTTATCTCCTGAGGAGAATGAAGCAAACATGACGGAAGAAATGGCCCGTGTAAAGACCGGACAGATTACTTATGCAGTCCGCAACACTACTATTGATGATATAGAAATCAAAGAGGGCGATATCATGGCTCTGGGAGACCATGGAATTCTTGCTGTTGGAGAAGAGATTGAAGCTACTGCGCTTAAATCGCTGGAAGCCATGGTAGAGGAAGAATCAGAACTCATTACAATTTATTATGGCAGGGATGTGAGCGGGAAAGATGCCGCTGCCCTGAAGGAAAAAGCAGAAGAACAATTTTCAAATTGTGAAGTGGAACTTCATTCCGGCAGTCAGCCGATTTATTATTATCTGATTTCCGTGGAATAAGAAGGAGTCAGGACTGTATGATTCCGGGCAGACGTGACTTAAGTCTGCCCGGTTTTTGATATTCTGAGAATCAAAATGAAAGGAGGCGCATGAGAGAATGAACCAGAAACCCATTGAAACACTGAAAGGAATTGGAGAAAAAACCGGAAAACTGTTTCAAAAGATCGGAGTGAATACCATAGAAGATCTTCTGGAATATTATCCACGGGCATATGATACGTATGAGGAACCATCACCTATCGCTGAAATCAGACCGGATACAGTCATGACAGTGTGCGGAATGCTTGAAAGGACACCAGATGTGAAACGTTACAGCCGTATACAGGTTGTCACAGCTATTTTAAGAGATGGATCCGGCACACTCCAGCTGATCTGGTATAATATGCCCTATCTGCATTCTACCTTAAAGGCTGGGATGCGGGCTGTCTTTCGCGGAAAAGTCATTAAGAAAAGCGGCCGGCTTATCATGGAGCAGCCGGAAGTGTATACAGCGGAGGCTTATGAAGAGATCATTCATTCCATGCAGCCTGTTTACGGCCAGACGAAGGGCCTGAGCAATAAAACCATTGTCAGGGCTCAGAAGCAGGCGCTCAGTGTCCGCCTTATGAGCAGGGATTATCTGCCTGCAAAGCTGCGAATGAAGCATGAACTGGCAGAATACAATTTTGCAATTGAACATATTCATTTTCCATCAGACAGGAAAGAACTTTTATTTGCCAGAAAAAGACTGGTTTTTGATGAGTTTTTTCTATTTTTAATGGCTGTCAGGCGTTTAAAAGACGGAAGAGAGAACAGAACCAGTCCCTTTACGTTCCGGTTATCAGAGGAGGTAAAAGCATTTCAGGCCAGACTGCCTTATTCCCTGACAGGTGCCCAGCAGAAGGTTCTTGATGAGGTGTATGCAGACATAACGGGAGGTCTGGTTATGAACCGCCTGGTACAGGGAGATGTTGGATCGGGAAAAACCATTATAGCCATACTGGCATTACTGCAGGCGGCTTATAACGGCTGTCAGGGTGCTTTGATGGTTCCCACGGAGGTTCTTGCCAGGCAGCATTATGAGTCCATGACTGAGCTGTTCTTAAAATTCCAGATTAATAAGGTGCCCATTCTCGTTACCGGTTCCATGACTGCGAAGGAAAAAAGAATTGCCTATGAGAAAATAGCGGCCCATGAAGCCGATATCATAATAGGAACCCATGCACTTATTCAGGATAAGGTCATCTATGATAATCTTGCTCTGGTTATCACAGATGAGCAGCACCGGTTCGGCGTGGGGCAGAGAGAACTGCTTGGGAAAAAGGGAGAAGAACCCCATGTAATGGTTATGAGCGCCACCCCCATACCAAGAACTCTTGCCATTATTATTTACGGCGATCTGGACATTTCCGTGATTGATGAACTTCCTGCCAATCGTCTCCCTATAAAAAACTGTGTGGTGGATACCGGGTACCGGAAAAAAGCTTACGATTTTATAAAAAAAGAAGTTGCAGCCGGACGCCAGGCTTATGTGATCTGTCCCATGGTTGAAGCAAGTGAGATGATAGAAGCGGAGAATGTGGTGGACTACACTGCTGCATTAAAAAAATCTCTTCCCGGTATCAGTATTGAATATCTTCATGGCAAGATGAAAGCAAAAGAAAAAAACAGCATCATGGAACGGTTTGCTGCCGGCGAAATTTCAGTTCTTGTTTCTACTACCGTAGTTGAAGTAGGAGTTAATGTGCCCAACGCTACGGTTATGATGATTGAAAATGCGGAACGCTTCGGGCTGGCCCAGCTTCATCAGCTGAGAGGAAGGGTGGGGCGCGGCAAATATCAGTCCTACTGTATTTTAGTAAATGGCTCGGATCAGGATGGCACAAAGGAACGTCTGGATATTTTAAACCGGTCCAATGACGGCTTTTTCATTGCTTCGGAAGATTTAAAATTGAGAGGACCCGGTGATATATTCGGCATCCGGCAAAGCGGAGAGATGGAATTTAAACTGGGGGATATTTTTACTGATGCAAATCTGTTAAAAACAGTATCAGAGGAAGTAAAACATATTTTTTCGGAAGATCCTGATCTGGAAAAAGAGGAGAATGCAGAACTGGGCAGAAAGCTCAGTGAATATCTGGAGAAAAGTTACGACAGGCTGAATCTGTAAAAATTTAAATAAAAGTATCGAAAAGGAGGTAACGGTATGAATAGAGTAGCTTTAAAAGCAGATGCTAAAAGTGCCATGAAGCAGGCACTCATAAACCCGTACCTGGTTACTGTCATAATGGGAGTGATCCTTACGGTTTTATCAGTAATCCAGCTTTTTCTGGATAAATGGCAGAAAATTCTTGAAAACAGTCAGGCAGGTCTTGACCAGTGGCAGCCATATATTATATTTAGTATTATTTTCTTTGTGATATATTTTATTATAAGCACACTGCTGGATTTTGGTTATCTGTCTTACTGTTTAAAAGTGGCAAAACGTGATGAATCCATGTCTTATGGAGACTTATTTTCCAGTACCTCTTATTTGCTGAAGGCATTGGGGCTTTCCTTTATGATGGGCTTGTTTATAACACTTTGGTCCATTCTGCTGATTATTCCTGGTATTATTGCTGCGTTACGGTATTCCCAGGCAATTTTTATTATGGTAGAAAATCCGGATAAAGGTATTTTTCAGTGTATAGAAGAGAGTAAAGATATGATGGACGGACGATTATGGGAATTTTTTGTTTTAAGCCTCTCCTTCATCCTGTGGCATTTACTTGCAATGATCACCTGCTGTCTGGCTTATATTTATGTATATCCCTATGTGACTGTCACTCTGGCAAATTACTATAATGAGATAAAAGGATAAAAGCAGATACAGGCAGGAAAACCATTGAATTCATCCGGTCTTTCTGATAGAATGAATTTTGTGTGAACAGGACCAGATAAGTGGAGGATTGCGGAAGATGAATTGTGTTATAATAGGAATTGCCGGAGGTACCGGTTCAGGAAAGTCAACATTTACCAACCGGCTGAAAGAAGCGTTTTGTGATAATATAGCAGTTCTTTACCATGATAATTATTATAAACGACAGGATGGGGTTCCTTTTGAAGAAAGAAAAAAGATGAATTACGATCATCCGGAAGCATTTGAGACAGAACTTCTACTGGAACAGCTGGCTGCACTGCGAAGCGGGAAAACGGTGGAGTGTCCGATTTATGATTATTCCAGACACAACCGTTCTGACAAGTTCGTTAAAGTAGTGCCCAAAAAGGTTATTTTAGTGGAAGGAATTTTAGTATTTGCAGATGAACGTTTAAGAAATATGTTTGATATTAAGATTTTTGTTGAGGCCGATGCAGATGAGAGAATTTTACGCCGTGTAATCCGCGACGTGAAAGAACGGGGAAGGGATATTGAAGGGGTTGTGGAGCAGTATTTAACCACGGTAAAGCCTATGCATTATCTTTATGTAGAACCAACAAAGCCTTTGGCCGACGTAATTATAAACAGCGGCATGAATGAGGTGGCTTTTCAGCTGGTCAAAACAAATATCGAAAAGATACTCAGTAAAGACTGATTTCCATTGCTGCATCATAAGAAATTTGAAGTAGTTCAAATTTTCCTGAAAATAACATTTTACGAAAAACCTTCTAGTGTATTTCACCCTATTAAAGCCATAATAGGAGTGTAGCACAAAACACACCATGAAAAAAAGTTTTGACATGGTGAATAGATGAAAAGGAGGCATTTAATTATGTCAGGAAAATCTAACACTACAAATGTACCAGAGGCAAAAGAAGCAATGGATCGTTTCAAAATGGAAGTAGCAAACGAATTAGGAGTACCGTTAACAAGTGGTTATAACGGAAACTTAACTTCCGCACAGAATGGTTCCGTAGGCGGATATATGGTTAAGAAAATGATTGAAGCCTATGAAAGACAGATTGCAGGAAAATAATCTGTAACAATTCAAAAGGAGCTGCAGCCGGTAATCATCAATTTGATTACGAAGGAGCTGCAGCTCCTTTCTTTTTTTAGTTGTATAATTTCCATAATCATACTATAATAGTCTGGAAAAATAATGTGAGGAAGCTGTATATGAGAGTAATTGCCGGAAAAGCCAGAAGGCTTATATTAAAGACAACAGACGGTCTGGATACGAGACCGACTACAGACAGAATAAAAGAAACACTTTTTAATATGATTCATGACAGTATTATGGACTGCTGCTTTCTGGATTTATTCTCCGGAAGCGGTGCGATCGGAATAGAGGCTTTAAGCAGAGGCGCAAAGCTGGCAGTTATGGTGGAACAAAATCCAAAAGCTGCAGAATGCATCCGGGAGAATTTAAAGACCACCCGGCTGGAACCTGATGCGGTAGTGATGAACTGCGATGTTCTGACTGCACTAAAGCGGCTGGAAGGGAAAGATTATGAGTTTGATGTTGTATTTATGGATCCCCCTTACCGCATGGAATGGGAAAAAAGGGTCCTGGAATATTTCAGAGATTCATCCCTGATCGGAGAAGAGACTACCATCATTATCGAAGCTTCCCTGGATACGGATTTTGATTATCTTAAGTCTATGGGATATGAGATTTTGAAAGAGAAAATTTACAAAACAAATAAGCATGTGTTCGTTGAAAGAACAGGAAAAGAATAAACAAAAGGAAGAAACAATATGAGAAAAGCAGTTTATCCGGGAAGCTTTGATCCGGTGACTTTTGGTCATCTTGATATCATTGAGCGCTCGGCAAGAATGTGTGACCATTTAATTATCGGGGTTTTAAATAATAATTCAAAAACTCCGTTGTTTTCTGTAGAAGAACGTGTTAATATGTTAAAGAGCCTGACGAATGATTTTGATAATGTAGAAGTGAAATCATTCGGCGGGCTGATGATCGATTTTGTACGAGCCAATCAGGCGGATGCGGTAATCCGCGGGCTTCGCGCTGTAACGGATTTTGAATACGAATTACAGATTGCACAGACAAACCGGGTGATTGCACCAGAGGTGGATACGGTGTTTCTGACAACGAATTTAAAGTATTCTTATTTAAGTTCCAGCATTGTGAAGGAGATTGCCTCTTATGGCGGTGAGATAAGCGCGTTTGTGCCAGAAGATATTGCGGAACGTGTAAGAAAGAAAATAGAAGATAGAACGAAATAAAGCAAGGAGTGTCCGTATTATGATGAGCAGAATTGAACAGTTAATCGGTGAAATCGAAGAATATATTGACAGTTGTAAGTACCAGCCCCTTTCTAACAGCAAAATTGTGGTAAACAGAGATGAACTGGAAGAGCTGCTGGTGGAACTGCGCCTTCGGATTCCGGATGAGATCAAGCAGTACCAGAAGATTATCAGCAACAGGGATGCCATCATGGGCGAAGCACGTCAGCAGGCCGATTCCATTCTGGCCCAGGCTAATGCCCAGACCAATGAACTGGTGAATGAACACGAGATTATGCAGAAAGCGTACGCCCAGGCCAATGAGATTATTGAACAGGCACAGGTACAGGCACAGCAGATTGTTGAACAGGCTGTTACCGATGCGAACGGCATCCGTCAAAGCTCTGTTCAGTATACAGACGATATGTTAAAGAGTCTGCAGACCATAATCAGTCACTCTATGGAGGGCGCACAGGGGCGTTTTGACGCTTTTATGACTTCCATGCAGTCAAGTTATGATATTGTTTCCTCAAACCGTCAGGAACTGACAGGAGCTGTTATGCAGACGGCAGAAGGACCGCAAAACGGGTCAGGAGAATAAACAGTAGGATTGTCAGGAGAGTATGTATTGCTTTCCATGCTACATAGTGCCGGATGGATAATCCGGCATTTTTTATGACACTCTTTGTCTGAAAGACCCCGGATAACCCCCCGAAGGCGGTAACAGCGCTGATCCATAAACCTCCCAAAGTGCCGGAAAATACATGGGAAACAGCCTGGATTCCTGTGGTGATTTCCACAAATCCAAGAATGACCGCCTTATTTTCCGGACACAGGAAAGAAAGTTCCGTAATATAAAATGCCAGGATGGAAAAAAGCATAATGTATCCGCCGATCTTCACCATTACCTCACAGGAATCCATGAGACTTTCATCAAAGGATTTTACCGATTCTTTTGAAATCGGCATGGAGCGAAACGGACGCTCCACCTGATAAAAGAAACGGGCTGCAAGGGCTACCGGTATAACCGGGACATAGATGCAGAGCAGAAGAATCCACACCGGTACGGTCTTTGGCAGACCAGAGGCCGCATATCCTAAAAGAAACATCGGACTGGGGTGATTGCAGACAGCTAATAAGTATTTTCCTTCTTTTTGTGTGATCCGGTTCTCATCCATAAATTCGCTGCAGGTTTTGGCACCCATGGGATAACCGCAGAGCAAACCGGAGATAAAGGTGTAACACCCTGCATCCGACAGGCAAAAGAAACGGTGCAGAAGCTGCCTGACCGGAAGAATCAGTATATGAATGGCATTTAGGGAAACAATTACATTGGAACAGATCATAAACGGGAGAAGTGTGGGTACTACCACGCTGCCCCAGAGAATCAGTCCGCTTCTGGCTCCTTCAAATGCGGTATCATGAAAAAGGAGCAGCAGAAAAAGCGCGGCTACAGAAAGAAGGCGGAAAAAGGATTTTTTCATACGCACCTGAATAGATTGTTTTATACAATTATATTGAGAAGGCAAGATTGATATGATGGTGATTGTTTTTTTAATCCTGATCCTTTCCGTATTTCATGTGACCATGATTGATTATCTTTATAATAATCCGACGTTCTATCAGCTGAATGCCTACACATGGGAGAGTGATGATTTCAGAAGTATGGAGCTTGGGAAGATAGTGGCTGACTTAAATGACATCGACTATGACACCCTCACTTCCCTGATGGTGGAGCACCAGTATGATTTAACAAAAGTGAAGGATTTAACTGTTCATACCGGCAGAATTTTAAAGGTGAAGCCTGCAGAATACCGGAAATTAAAGAAGGCCTATGAGATCATACTGGGTGATTTAAAATATTTTCCGGTTCCTGAAAATTCCAATCCCGACTTTCCTGATGTAAAATTCCAAAATGGCTGGATGGAAAGCCGCTCCTATGGCGGAGAACGGGGGCATGAAGGCTGTGATGTGATGGGAAATACGAAGCCCAGGGGCACCTATCCCATTATCAGTATCAGTGACGGAGTGGTGGAAAAGGTGGGCTGGCTGGAAAAAGGCGGCTGGCGGCTGGGAATACGGGCTCCGGGAGGGGCATATTTATATTATGCCCATCTCTATGGTTACAGCAAAGAGTGGAAAAAAGGGGATAAGGTGAATGCGGGAGAGCTGCTGGGATTCATGGGAGATACCGGATACAGTAAGGTGGAAGGAACTACAGGGAATTTCGACGTGCACCTTCACCTTGGAATCTATATCCGTACGGACCACAACGAAGAGATGAGTGTAAACCCCTACTGGGTATTAAAATATCTGGAGAAATACCGGTTGAAATATTCGTATTAGTATATTAAGATTGCTTACATAGAGATGAAATGGGAGTAAAAAAGTGAAAGAAATCAAGATTTCGGAAGAATTTTTAAGCAGAATGAAGGACTTGCTGGGAGAAGAAGAATTTGAGGCCTATGTAAATAGCTTTGATGAAGAACGCCTTTATGGATTGCGTGTCAATACATTAAAGATTTCCCCCGAAGAGTTTATTAAGATCACATCATTAAAGCTTCATCCGGTTGCCTGGGTAAACAACGGATTTTATTATGAGGGAGAGGAACGTCCTGCGAAAGATCCGTATTATTACGCCGGACTTTACTATCTACAGGAGCCCAGTGCCATGACACCGGCTCATATGCTTCCGGTCGTGCCGGGAGATAAGGTTCTGGATCTTTGTGCGGCTCCAGGAGGCAAAAGCACGGAACTTGGTGCAAAACTGAAGGGAAAGGGTCTTTTAGTCTCCAATGATATCAGCAATTCCAGGGCGCGGGCTTTGCTGAAAAACCTGGAGCTGTGGGGAATAGAAAATATCTGTGTCACCAGCGAGGAACCGCAGAAATTAAAAACGGTATTTTACAGCTTTTTTGATAAGATTCTTGTGGATGCGCCCTGCTCCGGAGAAGGAATGTTCCGTAAAGACGCAGATATGGTGAAAAGCTATGAAGAGCATGGACCGGAATATTATGCAGCGATCCAGAAGGAAATCGTCGGACATGCGGTTGATATGCTGGCTCCCGGCGGTCTTATGATGTATTCCACCTGTACCTTCTCTGTCTGTGAAAATGAAGATATTATCCGTATGATTCTGGAAAATCATGAGGATATGGAATTGGCGAAACTGCCGCTTTTTGAGGGAGCCTCAGACGGGATCGGCCTGTCAGGCTGCCTGCGTCTGTTTCCCCATAATATTAAGGGAGAAGGCCATTTTATGGCACTTCTTAAGAAAAAGGGCGGACAGGTTCCGGCACAGATATCAAAGACAGGAAGCAAAAAAGAAAAAGCACTTCCTGACGAGCTTTCCCAGTTCCTTTCCCTGATATCAAAACCTCTCATCAGCTCCCGAATTGAGATAAAGAATGACTGTGTCTATTATCTACCGGAATATTTTCCGGAAAATGGAGGGAAACTTCGTTATCTTCGGACAGGTCTCTGCCTTGGTGAGATGAAAAAGGATCGTTTTGAACCTTCTCAGGCACTGGCACAGTCTTTAAAAATGGAAGAATTTAAGCAGACCATCTCCTTTAAAAAGGAAGACGAACGAGTGATCCGGTATTTAAAAGGAGAGACTGTATTTTTAACAGAATCGGAAGGAAGAACAAAAGGCTGGTGCTTAATCTGCGTAGACGGATTCCCACTGGGATTTGCAAAAGGGAATGGGGATACGCTAAAAAATAAATACTATCCGGGATGGCGGTGGCAGTGATGAAAGAGATCCGATTAGATAAATATTTAGCTGAAATGGGAGAGGGAACCAGAAGTCAGATCAAAGAGATGGCAAGAAAAGGAAGGATTACCGTTGATGGAATCCCTGAGAAAAAATCGGAACGGAAAATCATTCCGGACCAGAATACCATTGCTGTTGACGGAAGAAATATCTCTTATGCTGAATTTGAATATTATATGCTTTGTAAGCCCCAGGGGGTTGTATCGGCTACTGAAGATAACAGGTATCAGACAGTCATAGATTTGATTGAGGATCGAAAACGGAGCGATTTATTTCCGGTAGGAAGACTGGATATTGATACAGAGGGTCTGCTTCTTATTACCAATGACGGAGATCTGGCCCATCAGCTCCTGTCTCCCAAAAAGCACGTGGATAAGGTGTATTTTGCAAAAATAGAAGGAGAGCTCCCTGCAGATGCAAAGAAACGCATGGAAGAGGGAGTGGTGTTAGAAGACGGGACCTTAACCATGCCAGCCAGCCTTGAGATTCTGGAATACGGGAATCCTTCCTCTATTCTCCTCACCATCCGGGAAGGAAAATTCCATCAGGTAAAACGAATGTTTGAAGCGCTGGGGTGCAGTGTGGTATACTTAAAGAGGCTTTCGATGGGAAGCTTAAAGCTGGATGAAAATTTACAGCCGGGTGAGTACCGCCCGCTTACGGCAGAAGAGACAGACTTGCTAAAGCGTCATGGAAAGGAAGAAAAAACAAAAGATGTTCAATGAGAAAAAAGCAGTGATTTTTGATCTGGATGGGACCCTGGTAGATTCCATGTGGATGTGGAAATCCATTGATATAGAGTTTTTAGGAAGCAGAGGAATTGCATGCCCGGAAGATTTAGAAAGAGAAATTGAAGGAATGAGCTTTTCGGAAACTGCCTTTTATTTTAAAGAGCGGTTTAAACTGAAGGAATCTCTGGACGTAATTAAGGGAATATGGACGGAGATGTCACTGGATAAATATAAGTATGAAGTTCCCTTAAAACCGGGAGCCGGAGAATTTCTGGCATATCTTGCGTCACAGGGCCTGCATATGGGAATTGCTACCAGCAACGGCAGAGAGCTGGTGGAGGCAGTGATTGATTCCTTAAAAATCGGGAAGTATTTTAAGATAGTGGCTACTTCCTGTGAAGTTGCGGCGGGAAAGCCTGCTCCGGATATTTATCTGAAGGTAGCAAAGGAACTTGAAGTATCACCGTCACATTGTCTGGTATTTGAGGATGTTCCGGCAGGGATTCTGGCAGGGAAAAGAGCCGGAATGACAGTCTGTGCCATTGACGACGAATTTTCCAGGGCATTGGAAGCCGAAAAAAGGGAACTGGCCGATTATTTTATCTACGACTATTATCAGCTTTTAGAAAGAAATGGAGTTAAATCATGATGCACGACTATCTACCGATCACCAGGGCGGACATGAATATCCGGGGATGGAAACAATGTGACTTTGTCTATGTAACAGGAGATGCCTATGTAGACCATCCATCCTTCGGTCATGCCATAATCAGCCGCCTTTTAGAGGCGCATGGATATAAGGTAGGAATTATAGCACAGCCTGACTGGAAGGATCCATCAAGTATTTCTGTTCTTGGTGAACCAAGGCTTGGATTTTTGGTCTCCGCCGGGAATATGGATTCCATGGTGAATCATTATTCCGTTTCCAGGAAGAAGCGACAGCAGGACTCCTATACTCCGGGCGGTGTGATGGGAAAGCGTCCGGACTACGCAACTACGGTTTACTGCAATCTTATTCGTTCTGTTTATAAAAAAGCTCCTGTTATCATTGGAGGAATAGAAGCCAGCCTAAGACGTCTGGCACATTACGATTACTGGTCAGACCGTCTGAAACACTCCATTTTAATTGATTCTCAGGCGGATTTAATCTCCTATGGAATGGGAGAGAAATCCATTGTGGAAATAGCAGATGCCTTAAACAGCGGAATCGATATTCGGGATATTACCTTTGTAGAGGGCACTGTTTATAAGACAGACAGTCTGGAATCCGTATATGATGCTCTTGTTCTGCCGTCTTATGACAGCATGAAAAAAGACAAGCTGGAATATGCAAAGAGCTACTATATCCAGTATGGCAATACCGATCCTTATATCGGAAAGCGTCTTGTTGAACCATACAGGGACAATTTATATGTGGTGCAGAATCCACCGGCAAAACCTCTGTCGACTGAGGAAATGGACGAGGTTTATTCCCTGCCTTACATGAGAAATTATCATCCGTCCTATGAAGAACTGGGGGGAGTACCGGCGATCCGGGAAATTAAGTTCAGTCTCATCAGCAACCGGGGTTGTTTCGGTGCGTGCAGTTTCTGTGCCCTTACGTTCCATCAGGGAAGGATTATACAGGCCCGGAGTCATGAATCTCTGATAGAAGAGGCGAAATGGCTGACCAATGAGCCTGATTTTAAGGGTTATATCCATGATGTAGGAGGTCCCACAGCGGATTTCCGCTATCCGGCCTGTGAAAAACAGATCGGGAAAGGTGCCTGTCCCAATAAGCAGTGTCTGTTTCCGGAGCCCTGTAAGAATTTAAGGGCAGATCATTCCGACTACATTGAGCTTTTGAGAAAGTTAAGAAATTTACCGAAAGTGAAAAAAGTGTTTATCCGTTCTGGTATCCGTTTTGATTACGTGCTTGCAGATCCGGGCAAAAAATTCTTAAAAGAGCTTTGCGAATACCATGTCAGCGGGCAGTTAAAGGTGGCACCGGAGCATGTGGCGGACAATGTTCTTACCAGAATGGGAAAACCAAAAAATGATGTTTACCGCAGGTTCGCAAAGGAATATAATGATATGAACGGACGGCTGGGTTTAAAACAGTATCTGGTTCCTTATTTAATGTCCTCCCACCCGGGCTCAGGACTGAAAGAAGCCATTGAGCTTGCGGAGTATTTAAGGGATCTTGGATATATGCCGGAGCAGGTCCAGGATTTTTATCCTACGCCGTCTACCATTTCCACCTGCATGTATTACACAGGCTATGATCCCAGGACTATGGAACCGGTTTATGTTCCTACCAATCCTCATGAGAAAGCCATGCAGAGGGCATTGATTCAATACCGGAATCCGAAAAATTATGACCTTGTGGAAGAAGCACTTACCAAAGCGGGAAGAACCGATTTGATCGGTTTTGATAAAAAATGCCTCATTCGTCCCAAATCCGGTTTTAAACCTGGTTTTACCGAGCGAAAAACAGGAAAAGATTATGGAAAAGGGAATAAGACGGAAGCAGTATCGGGCGGTCAGCGGGAACGCAGAAAAAAGACCATCCGGAATGTTCATAAAAAATCAACAAAGAAACAATAACAATGTCTGATTGAAAGAAGGGATCATGATGAAGGTAGCTATCGTAACAGGAGCGTCTTCCGGTTTGGGAAGAGAGTTTATCATGCAGATTGCCGACCGCTTTGGCGGCATCGGTGAAATCTGGGCAATTGCCAGAAGACAGGAGCGGATGGAAGAATTATCGTCTATTGTTCCGGTAAGGGTAAGAACATTTGCCATAGATTTAACGGATGACAGCAGATTGATGAGCCTGCAGGATGTTTTATTTGAAGAGAAACCAGAAGTAAAATGGCTGATCAATGCTGCCGGTTATGGAAAGATCGGGGCGGTGAGTTCCGTCAATTTAAATGATGAACTTGGTATGGTGGATTTAAACTGCAGAGCGCTTTGTGCAGTGACCCATATGGTGCTTCCTTATATGTCTGAAAACAGCAGGATCATACAATTTGCGTCTGCTGCAGCTTTTCTGCCCCAGCCTGGTTTTGCCATCTACGCTGCTACGAAAGCCTTTGTTTTAAGCTATAGCAGAGCCTTAAATGAGGAATTAAAATCCAAAGGCATCCTTGTGACAGCCGTATGTCCCGGACCTGTCAGAACAGAATTCTTTGATATCGCCGAGACAACCGGGAAAATTCCGTTTTATAAAAAAATAGTCATGGCTGATCCAAAAAAAGTAGTGCGCCTGGCACTTCGTGACAGCATGATGGGGAGGCCGGTTTCTGTTTATGGAACCACGATGAAGGTTTTCCAGCTTTTATGCAAGACTATTCCCCATTCCATAATACTCCGTTTCATGAAAGGAGTTTTGCGGGTGGTGGACAACAGAAGATAATGAAAGAGGGTTACGAAAGTGAAACGATACAGCAAAGGGCAGCCGGGCTACCGGGATTACCATAAAAAGAAAGAACTGTTAAAGGTATTGATCGGAGCAGCTCTCATCGTCATTCAGTTAATATTCAGGAAATTTGCCGACAGCACTGCTTTAAAGAACACGTTAACTGTAATGGCGATCCTTTCCGTTCTGCCTGCAGCGAATATTGCAGCACCTCTGCTTGCCTCTTTCAAGTACCGGTCTATATCTTCGATGCTTGAGAAAAAGGCCTCCGCTTATGAAGAAAAAGGAGTCCTTTTGTATGACCTTATCATTTCTTCAAAGGAACAGCTCCTGCCGATGGATGTGATTCTGGTTAAGCCGGATGAAATCTATGCCTACTGCACAGCCGGCAAATCGGATTCTGACAAAGCAGAACAATATATAAAACAGATGCTGAGCCAGCATAAGCTGGATTATAATGTAAAGGTGATTTTTGATGAAAATTCCTTTTTCAAGCGCTTAAGCAGTCTGAAACCGAAAGAAAAAAAAGAAGATAATGACAGATCTGACCAGGCTGTTTCCCTGTTAAAGAGTCTGTCCATGTAAAATTCAGTAAAAGAGGGAACCATTATGCAGTCTGTGATTGTATCGACGAATGAAGCAGGGCAGCGGCTTGATAAGCTGCTGTCCAAATATTTAAATCTTGCAGGGAAAAGCTTTCTTTATAAAATGATGCGGAAAAAGAACATCACTTTAAATGGGAAAAAATGCGACGGCTCTGAAAAGCTCTCCCAGGGAGATGAAATCAAACTGTTTCTTTCCGATGAGACCATTGAAAAATTTTCCCAGGTTAAGGTTCCCAGAGTGAGTAAGGTTCATTTAAATATCATATATGAAGATGAAAACATCATTCTCATTAATAAGCCTGCGGGAATGCTGTCTCAAAAAGCAAAGGATTCCGACGAATCTCTTGTGGAATATTTAATTGATTATCTGCTTTCAGAAGGTGAATTATCCACGGAGCAGTTAAAAAGTTTCCGCCCTTCTGTCTGCAACCGCTTAGACCGTAATACCAGCGGTCTTGTAGTCGGAGGAAAATCTCTGGCCGGCCTTCAGGTGATGTCGGAGGTTTTTAAGGACAGGTCCATTCATAAGTATTACCAGTGTGTGGTGAAAGGCCATGTGGCTGAAAAACAGATGATTACCGGGTTCCTGGCAAAGGATGAGAAGACGAATCAGGTCACTGTCCGTACCAGTGAATTTAAAGACAGTGTGCCGATCTCTACGGAATATATGCCGTTAGATTATTACGGCGGCTATACGCTGTTAAGGGTAACACTGATCACTGGGCGCACACATCAGATCCGGGCTCATTTATCTTCTATCGGGCATCCAATCGTGGGGGATTATAAATATGGAGATAAAAAGGTAAATGAAGAGGCGAAGAGGCTTTACAAAGTCCAGTCACAGCTTCTTCATTCCTATCAGCTGGTATTGCCACAGCTTCCGGAACCCCTTTCTTATCTCTCGGGTAAGGAATTTACGGCTCCTCTGCCTCCCATTTACGCTGCCATATGCAGGGAATGGAGGTAGGATACGATGGGAACCTGGAAAACAAGAGGATTAAGAGGTTCAACGTTAGAAGAGCTGATTAACCGGAGCAACGACAGTTATCGGGAAAAGGGACTGGCTCTGATTCAGAAAATCCCCACACCCATTACGCCTATATCCATTGATAAGGAGAGCAGGCATATTACCCTGGCCTATTTTGATCAGAAAAGTACGGTGGATTATATCGGTGCCGTTCAGGGAATTCCTGTTTGCTTTGATGCAAAGGAATGTGCGTCTGATACGTTTCCGCTGCAGAATATTCACTCTCATCAGGTCGCTTTCATGGAAGAATTTGAAAAACAGGGTGGAATCGCGTTTTTCATCGTGTCCTATACCCACAAAAATGAAGTTTATTATCTGCCCTTTGACCAGATTAAGTGTTATTTTCAAAGAATGGAAGCAGGGGGAAGAAAGAGCTTTACCTACGAAGAACTGGACAAAACCTGGAAAATATCAGGCTGCAGGGATATCCTGATTCACTATCTGGAACTGATTCAAAAAGATTTGGACAGAAGAGATTGACAAGAATATATTTCTCGCCTATAATAAACTACACGTTATTAAATTATCACTTTACTACAATAAAGTGATGAAAAATAGTTTTCTATGAAAAATATTTTCTTGAACGGTTGGAGGTTGTTATGGCTAATAAACTGTTACATACACCGGATGGTGTCCGGGATATTTATGGAATAGAGTGTACGAGAAAAGCAGTCATTCAGGAAAAAATGCTGAAAGAATTTCACTTATGCGGTTATCAGGATATAGAAACTCCTACCTTTGAATTTTTTGATATCTTTAACGAATCCAGAGGAAGTGTAAAAGCAAAGGAGATGTTCAAGTTTTTTGACCGGGATAATCACACTCTGGTGCTGCGGCCGGATGAGACACCGGCAATCGCCAGATGCGCGGCCAAATATTTTCTGGATGAGGATATGCCCATCCGGCTTTGCTATGTGGAACGAACCTTTATCAATAATTCCAGCTACCAGGGAAGGCTGAAAGAAGCCAGCCAGACAGGGGTTGAGCTGATTGGTGATGATTCATCGGATGCAGACGGAGAGATTCTCGCCATGGTGATTTGGGCACTTAAATCCACCGGGCTGACCGAATTTCAGGTCGAACTGGGAGAAGTTGATTTCTTCAAAGGGCTTTTGGAAGAGGCCGGTATGGATGAGGAAATGGAGGAAACTCTTCGGGAGCTGATTGAAAATAAGAATTACTTTGGTGTGGAAGAGTTAGTCATGGCCCAGCCCATTTCCCAGGAGCTAAAACAGGTATTTTTAAAGCTTCCCGAGCTTTTTGGGTCTTTGGAGCAGATACAGGCTGCCAGGGAACTGACTGCCAATAAGCGGGCTTTAAGGGCCATCAGCCGTCTGGAAGAGGTGAACCGGATTCTGGAACACTACGGACTTTCTGACTATGTATCATATGACCTTGGAATGCTCAGCCAGTATCAGTATTATACCGGAATTATTTTTAAAGCCTATACCTATGGTACCGGGGATTATATTGTAAACGGAGGCCGGTATGACAGCCTTTTAAAGCAGTTTGGCAAGGATTCCCCGGCGGTAGGATTTGGTATCTCTGTGGATGAGCTTTTGCTGGCTTTAAGCAGGCAAAAGATTGAGACAGAAGTTTCCATGACCAACACCATGATTCTTTATGAACAGGAATCAAGAGAGAATGCCATTTCTCTGGCCGGACATTTTCGTAATTTAAAGGTACCGGTTCAGCTGCAGTGTAAGAAACCGGAACGGTCCCTGGAGGCTTATAAAGAATATGCCATGCGGCGCGACTTAAAGAATTTATTGTATCTGGATCAGGAAGGAATATCGGTAACTGTAATAAACCTTGATTTAAAGCGTATGGATGTGGTTCCGCTTTCAGAATACTTAAAATAATGGGGGTACGTATGAGATATCTGACATTTGCCCTGGCAAAAGGGCGTCTGGCCATGCAGTCACTTGAAATGTTCGAACGGATCGGAATCACCTGCGAAGAGATGAAAGATAAGGACTCCCGAAAGCTGATCTTTACCAATGAAGAGCTTAAAATCCGGTTTTTCCTGGCAAAGGCCAGTGATGTTCCCACTTATGTGGAATACGGTGCCGCAGATATCGGTATCGTTGGGAAAGATACGATTTTAGAAGAGGGAAGGAAGCTTTATGAGGTCATGAACCTGGGAATCGGTAACTGCCGTATGTGCGTCTGCGGACCCCAGTCAGCCGGTGAACTTTTAAAGCACCATGAGCGGATCCGTGTAGCAACCAAATATCCGGCCATTGCCAAGGATTATTTTTACAATAAAAAACATCAGACTGTGGAAATCATTAAGCTTAACGGTTCCATTGAGCTGGCTCCCATCGTTGGTCTGTCTGAGGTCATCGTTGACATCGTGGAGACGGGAACAACCTTAAAGGAGAACGGGCTTACAGTACTGGAAGAGATTTGCCCTCTCTCTGCCCGTATGGTGGTTAACCAGGTGAGCATGAAGCGGGAAAATGACAGGATCACAAAGCTGATTCGGGATTTGAGACTTTTGCTGCAGGAGGAAAACCAATGAAGATTGTAAAATTAGATGAAACATCCAAACAGAATATTCTTTCCGGATTGTTAAAGAGAGATCCCAATCAATACGATACGTATGCCAAAACCGTACAGGAGATTGTGGACCGGGTAAAGGAAGAGGGAGACAAGGCAGTCTTTGCCTATACCAGGGAATTTGACAAAGCAGGAGTGAACGAGACCAATATCCGCGTAACGAAAGAGGAAATCGAAGAAGCAGTGAAGTCCGTGGATCCAAAGCTTTTGGAAGTTATGGAAAAATCCATGAATAATATCCGGCTGTTCCACGAAAAGCAGAGACAGTACAGCTGGTTTGACAGCAAGCCGGACGGAACCATTCTCGGTCAGAAGATAACGGCTCTTGAGAGCGCAGGTGTATATGTACCGGGAGGAAAAGCAGCTTATCCTTCTTCTGTTCTGATGAATATTATACCTGCCATGGTGGCAGGAGTGGGACGGATCGTTATGGTAACGCCTCCTGGTAAAGACGGAAAGGTAAATCCGGTTACACTGACAGCTGCTCATCTTGCAGGGGCAACAGAGGTGTATAAGGTGGGAGGAGCACAGGCGATTGCTGCTCTGGCTTTTGGTACTGAGTCCATTCCAAGGGTTAATAAAATCGTAGGTCCCGGCAATATATTTGTAGCACTGGCCAAAAAAGCGGTTTACGGTCATGCAAGCATTGACAGCATTGCAGGCCCCAGTGAGATTTTAGTGCTTGCAGATGAAAGTGCAAATCCAAAATTCGTGGCTGCAGATCTGTTGTCTCAGGCGGAGCATGATGAGCTTGCTTCTGCAATTCTTGTAACAACCAGCATGGAGCTGGCCGAAAAGGTATCAAAAGAAGCCAGATTACAGGCTTCCAAACTATCCAGATCTGAGATCATAAATAAATCTCTGGATAATTATGGCTGTATTCTTGTGGCGGATAATATGAAGGATGCGGTCTCTGCCGTCAATGAGATTGCGCCGGAACATCTTGAAATTGTTACTAAGAATCCCTTTGAAGACATGACAAGGATTCAGAATGCAGGCGCCATTTTCATCGGGGAATACAGCTCTGAGCCTTTGGGAGATTATTTTGCAGGACCCAATCATGTTCTTCCTACCAATGGCACCGCAAGATTCTTTTCCGCCCTCAGTGTAGACGACTTTATCAAAAAATCAAGTATTATTTACTATTCCAAAGAGGCACTGGCAGATGTTTACAAGGAGATTGACTTCTTCGCGCAGGCAGAGCAGCTGACAGCTCATGCCAATTCGGTAAAAATACGGTTTGAAGAGGATGAAATCCAGGAATAGAGGGGGAAAATATGGAACGAAGTGCAGTGATATCTCGATTAACCAGGGAAACCGATATTCAGATGAAGTTCAATATTGATGGAAACGGAACTGCCAATATTCATACAGGCATCGGTTTTTTTGACCACATGTTAAACAGCTTTGCCCGTCATGGTTTTTTTGATCTGGAGCTGACGGTTAAGGGAGATCTGGAAGTAGATACCCACCATACCATTGAAGATACGGGAATTGTACTGGGAGCTGCAATTAAGGAAGCACTGGGTGATAAAAAATCCATCAAACGTTACGGAAATATGATACTGCCCATGGATGAGACTTTAATTTTGTGTGCTGTGGACTTATCCGGCAGGCCTTATCTCGGGTTTGATGTTCCCTTATCAGTAGAGCGGGTAGGAGATTTTGAGACAGAGATGGTGAAGGAATTTTTCTACGCCGTATCTTATTCTGCAGAAATGAATCTTCACATCAGAAAACTCTCAGGGGATAACAATCATCATATAATAGAAGGGGTATTTAAGGCATTTGCCAAGGCACTTGACGATGCTACTTTGCCGGATCCGCGGATTACCGGAGTTTTGTCTACAAAAGGTACATTATAAGGAGAATCCATATGCAGCTTTATCCAGCAATCGATTTAAAGAACGGACAATGTGTCCGTTTAAAGCAAGGTGAATTTAAAGAGATTACCGTATATTCTGACAAACCGGAAGAGATAGCGGCACTCTGGCAGGAGCAGGGAGCTACGTATCTTCATCTGGTTGATTTAGATGGTGCACTGGCCGGACATTCGGTTAATGAGGAAGTAATACGAAAGATCGTCAATGCGGTTTCAATCCCGGTTGAGATCGGCGGCGGGATCCGCAGTGAAGAGGCCATTGCTTCCATGCTTTCTTTAGGGGTTGCCCGGGTAATTATCGGGACCAAAGCGGTGAAACAGCCGGAGTTTATCAGGGATATGATTCATAGGTTTGGAGCACACCGGATCGTGTTAGGCGTGGATGCAAAAGACGGAATGGTGGCGGTAGAAGGCTGGGAGAAAGTAAGCGAAATTACCGCCTCCGGACTTTGTTCCCAGATGAAGGAATACGGAATCCGCCATATTGTGTATACGGATATTTCCAGGGACGGAATGCTTTCCGGTCCCAATGTGGCATATACAAAAAAACTGACGGACGAAACAGGTCTGGATGTGATCGCATCCGGCGGCATGTCTTCCATGGAAGATTTAAGAGAATTATACGAAGCAGGTATCCGGGGCGCTATTATTGGAAAAGCATTGTATGAGAAGCGGATTGATCTTTCAGAAGCGGTAAAGACCTTTGAACTGCAGGGCCATCAAGGGAGGAAAGTATGATGGAATGTAAAAAATTAATTGCAGGTTTCGGAATACGTGAAGGGAAAGCGTGGAGACTTGATGATTTATCGGTCTGTTATGAGGAACGTCCTCTTTCTCTGGCGTGTTTTTATGGAGACAATGGCGCAGATGAGCTTTTTCTTTATGACATTTCAGAAACGGAAGCAGATCATGAACGCACCATCGGTCTGATGAAAGAGATTGGAAGAGTTTCGGATATTCCTATCCTTGCAGGCGGAAGGGTAAAACGTCTGGAGGATGTAAAGAAATATTTATATGCCGGTGCCAAAGCAGCTTTTCTCGATGTGAGTATGGAAGAAAATGTGGATATGATGAAGGAAGCCTCCGACCGGTTTGGAGACGATAAAATTTATGCATATTTACCGGATATATCCTATCTGTCTCATACGGAAGAATATGCACAGCTGGGAGCTTCTGTTATGGTCTTAGGAGATACCGCGCTCACAGAAGAAGGACTGGATGCAGTTGCTGACCGGGAAGAGGTGTTTTTTGTTACAGGACTTAGAGATGATCCGTTTTTCCTGTCAGATGCTTTAAAAAGAGAAAACATTGTGGGGATTATTGATATTTCTGACGGAAAAACCGGCTGTATGGAGCTGAAGCAGGAATTGAAAATGCAGGGAATTGCAGTAGATACGTTTGAAAGTGCGATACAATTCTCTGAGTTTCAATTAAACGCAGATGGCCTCATTCCTGTTATTACCCAGGATTACCGCACTGGGGAAGTTCTCATGCTTGCATATATGAATGAGGAATCTTTTAATAAAACATTAAAAACCGGACTAATGACCTATTACAGCAGAAGTCGTAAAAGCCTTTGGTTAAAAGGTGAGACATCCGGTCATTATCAGTATGTAAAATCACTGTCTCTTGATTGCGACAATGATACCCTTCTTGCAAAGGTAAATCAGATTGGTGCTGCCTGTCACACAGGTGCCAGAAGCTGTTTTTATCAGGAACTGGTAAAGAAGGAGTATCAGGACTCCAATCCCCTTAAAGTGTTTGAGGAAGTATTTGAAGTGATTCTTGATCGAAGGGAAAATCCAAAGGAAGGCTCCTATACCAATTATCTTTTTGATAAGGGAATTGATAAGATTCTGAAGAAACTGGGGGAAGAGGCGACAGAGATTATTATTGCTGCGAAAAACCCTGATTCCGAGGAAGTAAAATATGAGATTTCTGATTTTCTTTATCATATGATGGTTCTGATGGCGCAGAAAGGTGTGACCTGGGAGGATATCACCAGGGAACTGGCAAATCGTTAGATGTCCCTAAGGGTAAACGGTACCTTGATAGGTTAACCTGTTAAGGTACCGTTTACCTGTTTTTATTTCACTGTATTTAATTGTTATCCACGACTGGCAGTATATAATCAATAATAACCTTTTCGCCCCGGCTTAAAGGTTCACAATAACGTTCATTTGTGTATACTTCACACCAGTAAAAATGATCGTGATCAATTTGTTTACCGGTTTTCTCAATTGCTTCCGTGATTAATAAATATGCGGAATCAAGTATTTCTGCAACATTGCTTCCTTCAATCTGAATATGGGCAGCTAATCCAGCGGGAACATGTTTCCCAGTCAGACCTTCCGGAATCTGAGTACCAATATTCATAAAATCTCCAATAATAAATTCAAAATTATTCATATCTTTAAAGTCATACATCATTCCTATACCAGCATTAGGATCTATATCTTCACAACATGTTGAATCGGAGAGAGATCCCAGTTTACCAATGGTATCCCCTTCAAAAAATTCTCTCCACACATTCCCTGCCTCAAAAAATGATGTTTCACGCCCCAGACCTACCATCAGGCGTTCTTTTGTTTCTTTGTAAATAATCTTTTTCATATCTGCCATGATCCGTTTCCCTCCTATAAATCTCATTTCCAGGTAATTAATCGGAAGATAATTATTGAGTTTCGCAGTTTCAGACTTCGCTTCGGATGGCGTAATTCCATGGTGCTCTTTAAATGCCCGCGAAAAGGCAGAATGGGAGTGAAATCCGTACTTTATAGCTGCATCCAAAACAGTAATATCGCTGTTTTTCAAATCATATCCAGCTAATGTTAACCTGCGCTTTCTTACATAATCGGCAATACTGATACCTGATACGAATATAAATATGCGCTGGAACAAAGCTGCAGGACTCAGGGCTATTTTGGATATCTCGTTATAATCGATTTCATGACCGTCAATTATGCTTTTTTCAAGGTATTGTATTACATCATCAAAAGTTTTACTGCTGTTCATATATCGTTCCTCCGTAATTCCTATCATAAGGGATTGAAGCGTAGTTAGCTGTACAATGTGTGTACAGATTTTGTATATTCATTATAAACGTATATGAAAAGGATTACAATGAGTATAATTCCAGGGTTGCGAGTTATTTAACATTTATAAAATCTCCAATAATGAATTCAAAGTTATTCATATCTTTAAAATTCTACGATTCGGAAAAAGAACATCTGCGGCCTACCGATGTGCAGGCAATTCCCGGGTACCCAACCAACCGCTGCTTCATAGACCTTAAAGAAACGTTTCAAGTTTACAAAAATGATTAATATTTCTTTCTTACTATTGAATTTGCAAATTCAAAAAATAATAGAAGGAGAATTATTATGGAATTAAATTATTGGAGCAATGGAAAAAAAATACCCTTAAAAAAATCTGAATCATATAGAGCATTTAAAGATAATGGCTATATGGAAAGTAAATACAAATCTTTAACTTCTAACCTAAATTCAAAAATAACTGACTTGAAAAATGGTATTATTTTAGAAACAATAAGCGAGAATCCAGTTTATAATACTACTTCATTTTCAAGCAAAAATCAGCGAGAAGAAGATGATTTTCTGGTATTAGAAGCAGAAGATAAAACACCAATGATACTTACAAATCAGTTTATTATCCAATTCAAACCAGATGTAACAAGAGAAGAAATTAATAAGATTAATGATTCTAATAATGTTAAAATTATCGAAAATATTAATTGGGAGGAGAATTCATATCTTGTGGAAACCACAGAAGGTAAAGCAGTAAGTGCATTGGAGATGGCAAATACTTATCATGAAAATGATAAGGTAATATATGCACAACCTAATTTTGTTCGGTTGCTAAAGCCTATGGCAGCAATAAGTAATGATACATATGTAAATAAGCAGTGGGCTCTTAACAATACTGGACAAACTGGAGGAATTGCAGGTGAAGACATCCATATTTCAGAAGCATGGAAAATAACGAAAGGAAATAAAGATATTATTATTGCTATTATTGATGAAGGTGTGGATTACAAACATGAAGACTTAAATGTACCAGATAAACTGGTAACCGGGTATGATGCTTGTTACAAGCGTAATGATCCAACTCCTAAAAGTGCTGATGCGCATGGAACTGCTTGTGCAGGCATAGCGGCCGCAAAAAGTAATAATAATAAAGGAATAGCCGGCGTGGCTCCGGAATGTAAAATAATGGGAATAAGAATTGCGTATGGAGTTATGGATGGATCCGAAAGAATATGGGTTACTGATGATGCAAAAATTGCAGATGGAATTGCTAAATCTGTGGAAAGAGGAGCGGATGTCCTTAGTAACAGTTGGGGAGGCGGAGAAGACAGCCAAACAATTACAAATGCAATAAATAATGCGAAACGAAATGGCCGAAACGGAAAAGGATGCGTTGTTTGTTTTGCAGCTGGCAATGATAATGGCAGTGTTTCTTTTCCTGGCAGACTAGATAATGTTATAACTGTTGCAGCATGTAATGAGTATGGTGAAAGAAAAAGTAAGACAAGTAGAGACGGCGAATATTGGTGGGGTAGTAATTATGGTCCGGAAGTTGATGTAGCAGCCCCGGGTGTTCATATTTTCACAACTGATATTATGAATAAGGACGGCTATAGTTCTAATAATTACGTAGAAGATTTTAACGGTACGTCTGCTGCGACCCCACATGTTGCAGGAGTTGCAGCACTTGTGCTTTCCGTTGCTCCAGAACTAAAAGCAAGTGAAGTCGAAGAAATAATCCGAACTACTGCAGATGACATTGGCGCTAAAGGTTTTGATAAATATACCGGTCATGGGAGAATAAATGCATTTAAAGCTGTTTCAAAAGCATATGAAATGCATATGCGATCCGGCAGGAGCTGATGACGGTCTATCATCTTGAGGTCATCAGAGCCGTAGGAGTGCAGCAGATGTACCGTATTAGCATCAATGCCAATACGTAACTTAGACCGGAAGAATATATGCCCTGGGATCTACAGATTCAGAAACTATGTCGAAAGAGTCAACCTTTCATAATGATGGAAGGTTGGCTTTTTCGACATACAATCCATCTCTTCTACCGTATGTATCTCATGGAGGATTTCAGTAGAGAAAATGGGTTTAACTCCTAATTACAAGATTAAAATTATATGCTAAGTACAATTTCGGAAGCTAACGTGTACAATTTTGGCACTTTGGTTGAAATTAATGTCGAAAAATGGTAAATTTTAGTAGATACATACCATCTAAAAACAGATAATTAGGCGAGAATTTAGTAACAGGATTATATATAAGAAGGGGGCAGAATGTTGATTGGGGTAAGTATGGATAAGATATTTGTGACAGGAGCGGTAGAATTAAATCAAGTGCTGAATTTTGAGATGACAGCAGAAATGAATGAACACGCCATTCTTAAATTAGAAGGATTGATGAATAATATAACCGATGAAAGCCACAGTGATTTAATAGGGAAGAAAATGTCCCTTATATGTGAAGAAGAAGGGGTAAATATCCCTGTATTTACAGGAATAATACAAGAAACAAGACTCGTATTTAAAGGAGAAGAATGTTATATAAAGCTTAAATGTATATCATCAAGCTACGAGTTTGATCAAAATAAAAAGTGTTATTTTTATCAGAATAAACATATGACCTATCGGCAAATGCTTGATCTTGTTTCTGGAAAAGGGCGTAATATTTTATTTACTTGTGGAAGCGGATTAGAACTAAATACTCCATTATTGCAATATGAAGAAACCGATTGGGAATTTTGTAAACGAATTGCCAGCCAGTTTGGTTCCGTTGTTATACCGGAGATTACCGGCGAGTACCCCCAGATATCAGTTGGGGTTATCGGAGGAAAGCAATATCAGTTAGAAGACACTAATAACTACAAATGTCAAATGGAGTGGGGGGAATATAGAAAGAAGAGATTGCTCTTTCAATGTAATCCAGAAGATTTTTGTATATATACTGTTTCCGGAAGTCTGAACTATATGCTGGGAGATAAGGTATGGTTTAAAGATTCGAAAAAAATAGTTATCTCTAAACATGTCAGTTTTAAAAATGGTTTAATTCAAGTAGAATATAAACTTAGTTCAGAGGCTGTGGCAGGGATGAAACCTTTTTATAACCATAGAATATGCGGACTGTGTCTGGGAGGAACTGTTAAATGGACATCCAAGGAGAAAATAAAAGTAAAACTGGATTTAGATCAAAATAAGAATCCTCTTGATGAGGAATTATTTGCATTCGAATATGTTCCGATATCAGGCAATATTATGTATGCGATGCCGGAAAAAGGGACAAAAGTTCAATTGTATTTTTCAAATGAAAAGGAAAACAGCGGGATTGTGATAGGAAGTGTAAATGAGAAGATTGATTATCCAGAAGCCTCTGTAAAAACTTTTCAAACAAAAGAAGGAAAAAGATTAGATATCCAATCAGCTCAAATGGAGTTAACAAGTGAAGTCAGTCAGATAAGTATGGCATTATCGGATCAACTTGGTATTAATCTGTTTTCCCAAAAGAATATTTTCATTAATGCTAACGACGGTATTAAGATCCGGACTGGTGGTAACGTAACAATGGATACACCACTGGGATACCATTTTGAAAATAAGAAATCAGGAGATTGTATTGATTTATCAGGAAATGAAATGCGGATGACAACCGAAAAAGCAGTTATCAGCGGACTTCCTCATAAGCTTGGGCATAAACCGGAACAGGAGTGTAAGGACTTTGGCATCAGCAATTCATACCAATATGCAACGAATATTATGGCCGGTATTCCCCAGGGAATTGCTGATTCAGCTGTTTCTTCAGCTATATTAGGCGGATTACCTTCATTTCAAAATCCCAGTAAGGAGCATCAGGTATCTGATTTGATATTTTTAGGGAGAAATTAGTGAATTTTTTAATTGGGAGGTACCATGAAATATAAGGACGAACAAATTGCATTCATGCGAAATGAGCAAAAGAGAAGTAAGTATATAAACAGTGAAACAGGAATGTATGTCGGCGACAGGCTGATAAAATTTCATCAAATAGAGCTGCTTTCCTTTTTTAGAATTATGATGCCGGAAGAGTTTACACAGATGGCCCCGGAACTGGCATCAAAAAAGTACCCGTCAGTTGACAGACCACAGGTCATTATGACAGATGAGGCAGGTGAGGTTAACTTTACCTTTAGCCTGTTTGAGCAGGAGATTGAAGCTGAAAAGATTGATGGTACATTAAATCAATTTCAAATTATGATTACAACTGCCCAGCCTGCAAATAAGTTTATGGGTAAAGGGCATATTGAAAACGATGAATACCAGTGTGGCTGGATGGAATTTAAGAGCCATACTCTGGACGGAGCTGTATATAATATTTTATCCATAACAGTAATAAATGAAAGATTTCTTTTAGGACTTTTTAATTGTCCTTATGAAGCATGGCTGGAATGGAAACCGGTTATGCTGGAACTGCTAAATACAATTCACGGAAAGGAAGAAGCATAATGAAAGCGATTAGTATCAACGTGAAACCATTTTCTATGATAGAAATTTTAGACTGCCAGATAAAAAAAGAGGTTAATGAACATATGCTGGCGTATATATCAGGTTATATTGGTGAAAAGGATGTTTTGAACAAATTTACACCTGATACAGAAATCACAATTGAGATTACAGACGAAGATGGAGTAGTTCATACAATTTTTCGTGGGATACCTGATAAAATATCCAATACGGAAGAAGGTTATTTAACTAAACTGGAAATACATGCAATTTCTAAAACAACTTTATTAGACACAGAAGAAAAAGTGCGGTTTTTTTATAATAAGAATCAGACATATAAAGAAATTGTACGTTACATTGTTTCTGAGAATGAAAATGCCAGTGTTATTATGAACCATGTTAGCGAACAATCTTGCAATATTATAGCGCAATACGGGGAGACAGACTGGTTCTTTTTAAAGAGACTGGCAAGCTGCTTAAATACGGTATTGGTTCCGGATTGTACGAACAGCCATATCTGCTTCTTTTTTGGATTACCCACAAAAGATGATGCAGAACTGGATGTGGAATTCTATGAAGTAAATATTACGGATCATGTACGGGAATATATTGTGGAATCTCGTGAAATTCTTAATTTGTGCACACCTGTGGAGTTCCATGGTCACAGATTATATGTACATGGAATTGAGAGCAGACTTTATAAGCAGGAATTAGTACATAGATATTGTTTACGAGAAAAACAAGGCTTTCAGGTAAAACCCTATGGAAATGAAAAAATAATAGGGGCGTCTTTTATGGGGGAAGTTTCAAAAGTAAAAAATGATGTTGTACGAATTAATTGTAACTATGGTTGCAAAGTTAATAATGAGGATACTGTTTGGTTTCCATTTGCCTCCGTTTATTCATCGCCAGAAGGCACCGGCTGGTATTGTATGCCAGAGAAGGGAGACAGAATCCGAATACATTTTCCTGATGAAAACGCAAATCAGGCATACGTAATAAATGCAGTTCATACGGAAAGTGATGGTGATATGCGTAAAAATCCAGAGGAAAAATCCCTAAGAACAAAACACAATAAAGAAATACGTTTCACCCCTGAAAAAATAATGATTACCAACCATAAAGGATTATCAATTGTACTGGATGATGAAAAAGGGATTATGATTAACAGTAACAGGGCAGTAAATATAACAGCATCAGAATCCGTAGAGTTTGCCAGTGGAGGGGAAACCAGCATTGTTGCAGGTAGAGGAATCATTTTCCGGGAGAATAATAATTCATTGATGATCTCTGATGGAATCAGCCATACAGGACTCACGATTCAGTATCAATAGGAGGTTTCATGGATTACTTTTGGATAAAAGAAGATAAGACTTACATGCACACACCAGTTATAACAAACTTAAATGATATTGTTAACCGCAGAGCAGCCATGTCATTAGAGAATGCTATCAATATACCTGATATTAATGTGGGTTTTGCTAGATCCGAACGGCCGCTTGATTATATTGATGTATTGGATGGACAATTGTTTCTGGTTAATGATGGTGTAAAAAAGGTATTTTCCGTCTATGAGCGTTCATTGCAATTTAAGACGGTGTGTATTTTAAATAATTTGGATGGGAGCAGCTGCAATTACTATGCGCCTTTATTTGTTAATGTAGACTGTCTGCCTGACGAGTACAAGGCTGTAAGAAATAGAAATAAACTGGAAAAGCTGATTATTAAAGCAAGTTCTGTCGAGGATTACAGTGTATTTAAGATTGCTGGTATTGATACAGATATTGTCATTATTCGCCTGGATGTGGCGGAGAGTCTTCTTAGAAGAGATATCAGAAAATTGACACTGGAGCGTGTTCAGCTGGTATATTAATACATATAATTGATAGGGGAAGTGATTATGAAAAATTTGAGTGGAAAGCAGAAGCCTAATTATCTTTTGGATTCGTCATACGTGATGTGTTCCTGTGCAAAACAGGCTCCAGCAAAATGTAAAAAGCTGGATACAGAATGTTTTGAGTATTACAGACTTTTAAGAGCAACCGATAAGAATAATGGTGTCTTTGGTAAGGACAGCCCGTTTATCCGGGATATTGACTGCGAGCCATTTATAAATCTGGATAAATTCGGGTGCTGTCAGGCTGACAATTACATTAGTGCTATGAACGATATAATGCAGAATTTATATAAAAGCATGAAAAAATTCCCTCAAGATAGCGATCAATATAAAGCATTACTAAATAAATATGAATATTATTCAGACTGCGTTTCATCTTCACTTAATCAGCAAGGCTCAGCAAAGCAATTTAGAAATTATCCTTGTGTACTGGAATTAATAGACAGCTGGTTTAATACCGACGATAAAACCAGAATGAGTAATAAACTTGAAGTAATTGCACAAATTAAGAAGTTGCAGGGAAGTTATATGAAACAAACCCGGGAGACTCTCGCTAAATTGAAGAAAGGTTCTAATACATATTTAAAGGATCAAGGTTTTGCACTGGATCTGGCATATGCTTTACCAATGGGCAAAGAGAAGAAAGGAAATTTAGATTCGTCAAATTGGGCAGTTACAAAGCCAGTGGTTTTTAAAAATCTATTAAACTATTTTGATGAAAATGAAAAGAAAAAAAGAGAAATAGAAGAAGAAAAAAAGAAAATTCTCAACAAGGAATTAAATGCTCAGAATGACATGATTAAACATGTAAATGATTGTTTAAAAGAAGTTAGCGATTGGGCAAATTCAAACAACACTTCGGTATATAGCGCAGATGAAGATAGTGACTCGAATCTTGCTTATATCGACGATATAGATACTGTTTTGTTAGAAATTAGCAAATTGAAAAGTAAGTCCTCTACAGCTTTAACAAGCATTCGAGGTTTTGAAGCTATTGCAATAAAACATGGAATTGAAGATAAAAGAGGTGATTTGGAACAGGAGATACAGAATATTTTTGATAATTTTACTACACTGAATTCAGAAATATGTAAGTTAAGAAGAAGTATTTATGAACGATCTATTGTCACTGAAGATTCCTTTTTGGTCTGCAGATGTGGCGGTATTATAAAAGTTGTACAGAATGGAAATTGGGTTAGTATCAGTAAGAGCAGGATAGAGGCTAATATTATAGATCTGCTTAGGTTTGCTGAGAATCGCATATTAAAAGATTACAATAATAGTTCCGATAGGGAACCGCGATTTTCTAAAATAAAGGCGTATAATATTATACATGGCATTATTTTATATGCAACAGGATTGGAAAAGGCAGAACCCGGTTATATCATAGATGAAGAATGTGAAAAGGCAAGAAAGCCTGCGCCACATGTGGAGATTACGATTAGACCAGCTAAGGAAGCTTTGAAACAGGCTAAGTACGGAGAAGCTGCTGCTAACGCAATGACCATGTTATCAGGACCATATGAGTGGCTAGGTGTTGGTTTAACTATTGTTTTATCTTTGGCTGATATTATAGAGTCTGGTGAGTTTTTGACATACGACAATTTTAATTCAATAGAGGCAATCGGCAATATTGTTTACCACAAAATTGTAAAATCAGGAGAAAGTTTAGCAAAAACAATCGGAAAAAGTGTTTCTCAATATTCAAATATAGCAACCGTCTTTACCATTCTTCAAGATGTTTTTTATAAATCTTATGCAAATTTTGTGGGAGAAATCATAATTACAGTAAGTACATATTATGAGGAATATCAATTTAAGGGGAATTATGATATCTTAGGAAATAAAAACGGGGAATATACACCAAGTTGTAAACCTGTACAAAAATCTATTTTTTTACAAACTGTACCTGAAGACAATAAGACGACAATAAAATACAAGGTTTACGAAGATGGTATGTTCCAAACAGGCGAACATACGGATTTCATGTGGTAATTAATTAAAGGAGTATACTTATTATGGAAATATTATATTTTTTATTTATTATTTCATTGTCAATATTTATTGTGTCGTTAATTATGGTAATAAAATCAAAAAATTATAAAGGAAAAGTTGAAGGGATAATCATCAATGTTAGAGAAGACTTTTATTATTATAAACTTAATAGAGTTTACACATATTATCCAAGTTTTCGTTATACAGTAGATGGTATTACTTACGAATGTGAGTATCCTTATGGTGAAGCTTCAGCAGAAGAAATTCCGGTTGGAAAGAAAGTATTATTAAAATATGATGAAGCACATCCAGAAGACTTTATTACAGACAAAAATGTATGGCATAATAGGGTAGTCTTAGGATTTGTTTTGTCAAGTATTATATTGGCAGTAATAATTGGTAAATATTTAGGTTTATAAATTGGTCTCAGAAGCAGCTTAAACAGGCAGTGGCAGATTTAAAAGAAAAATGGGGGAGAATAAGAGGAGAGATGAACATGGAGTATGATGAAAATCAAATAGGCGGGTATTCTATAACAGAGATAAGAGGAAATCTGGAGAAAATCAAGAAGAGTACTTAAATAGATTCTGAATTAGTTTCGTTTATTATTTATTTAACTTATAAAAAGGAGTATAAATATATTTAGGTAATTAATCAACAATTTCCATAAGAACTAAACATAAGAAAGAAATATGTAAATCCGGGAAATATTTATCAATAATTATTGTAAGGTAGTGTAAAAATGTTTGGAGTTATTTTGATTTGCATCATATTCTTAATTGGATTTGCCAATACATTTATTGAATGTGTAATAATGATAGTTAAAACTAAAAAATATAAAGATCAAATTGTTGCCACAATAATAGGTATAACAGAGTCATATACACATTATAGGTTTACTAAGGAATATAGGTATTATCCTATCTATCAATATACAGTTAATGGTGTTACATATAAAGAAAAATTTAGTTTTGCGGATGAATCAACAAAAAATGTGTTTATAGGTAAAAAAGTAATCCTTCAATATGATAAGAATAATCCTTATAAATATGTACCGATGAATAAAGAAAAATTTTGGTTACATAAGGCAATTGGAGGATTTATAGGAATGGTTTCTGTTTTTATAGTTATGATTGGATATTATTTAAACAATTGATGCTAATTCATTTTATATCAAAAAGATGTGGTTTTCGCTCAAAAAACTGCTTAGTCAAAGTAAAGAAACTTTAAATAATTTCATAAACAGGCCAAAATAAAGGCTTTTTTATGAAAAACATATAAGAAAGTATGGAGAGAATACCTAGTGTTTATTATATATTTTTTACTTTTGTGTTCTTTTTTATTATTTTTAATATCATTTATTGCTAATATAAAATCTCATCAATATGATGGAAGATCGGAAGGTAAGATAGTTTCCATAAATAAAGTTAGTCATAATGGGAGAAATAGTAAGGTTTATATATATTATCCAGTTTATGAATATACTGTGGCTGGAATCACATATCAGGAAGAATTTCCTTTTGGTGATAAATGTCCGAATAATTTTACAATAGGAGAAGAAACAATTATAAAATATGATAAAAAAAAACCAGAAAAATTTATAGTTTCTGGTAAAGAGAATGTTTATTTAGGTCAAGCTATTTTCGGCTTGGTTATGTCAATTATTATACTTGCAGTAATAATTGCTAAGCATTTAGGTTTATAATAAAATATTTATTTGAAGAATGCATAGGAGATATGATGAGAAAATGTTTTAAATATTTAGCTTTTATTTTCATTATCAGTATCCTGCTTACAGGCTGTCATAAAAGAACGCTAACGCTAGCAGATGATACCTGGTATATCGTGGATAATAACTGGATTTTAATGCTTTGTGAGGAGGCGGAACAGGAAAACTACAAGGGCCTGGTCACACAGTTGAAAGAAAATGGAGATGTACTGAATTCTGTAATAGAACAATTGCAGGGAATGGAGCGTGATGCAAAAACAGAAAATGCGCTAGGTGTTGCTTATTTGCGTCTCAGAAAATTTGATGATGCAGAACGCCACTTAAAAGCGGCTCTAGATCTGTCGGTTACGGAAGAAGAAAAAGCATGTGCATTAACAAATTTATCTGAGTGCTGTCTATATCAAGATAAAAGAGATGAAGTTGATCTCTATGCAGAAGAAGCTTATGAAAAGGATATCTCAGATCCAGTAAAACGCCTGATTCTGGATACCAATATGTTAAAAAAGAAATACCTGAATAGTGAATTAAGTTATAAGCAGGTGATTAAAACCGCAAAAAAACTAATAAAACGAGAAAGAAAATTATTAGGATCAAATCAGGCAATCGGGGCCTACAATTATTATATGATTGCACTGGCCGATTTTAACTATGTTGGTAATGACGCAGGTATTAATTATATGAAAAAGGCATTACAATTAAATCAGAATACTTATCAGTATAAATCTGTAGAGGCAAATCTCTATCTTGAAATGGGAAACTATTATTCTAACAATTCAGAGAATTTTGATAAAGCATTGAAATGTTATAATAAATGCATAGAAATTTTGGAAAACTGGCAGGCAAGCAATCACTACGATTTACTATTTGCTTATGGCAGAAGAGGTGCTCTCTACTCCTTTATAAGCCAGGATCAATATAAAGCAATTGAGGATTATGAGAAAGCTTTAGCTCAATGTTCATCGTACCCAGAGTTGGCATATTCAACCTATATTGAGTTAGCATGGGCGTATGAAAACTTAAAACAACCTGAGCAAGAGGTTAAGTGTTATGCCAGAGCATACTATCTTTGGCAGCACGAAGGATTTAATGATCCATTTGGCAGGTATAAAGACATGTTAATATATGCGTACAAAAATCTTGTGCAAACAGATTTAGATTATGAAAATTGGTCACAAGAACAGCTTAAACAGGCAGAGACAGATTTAAAAGAAAAATGGGGAGAAGTGAAGAGTGACGAAAATGGACTATGATGAAAACCAGATAGGCGGATATTCAATATCAGAGATAAGAGGATATCTGGAAAAAAATCAAGAAGAGTACTTAAATAGATTCAGACAAATTGATAGAAAGAAAAAATTTAATGGAGCCGCTGCATTTTTTGGTCCATCATGGTTTGCTTATCGAATGATGTGGATAGAAGGATTCTTATTATGGTTCATTTCTTCTGTAATTACATTATTTGCTTCGTTTATTATTTATATGTTAATTTTAGCAAATATAATATATACCAAAGAATCTGCCGGACTGTTATTATTTTTACTTTGGATTGTAAAATTTCTGATAATAGGAAAGCTGGCTGATTCCATCTACTGGTGGAAGATAAAAAAGAGAATAGATGCTTCTCATTGGGAAGATGGAAAAAAACGAAGTATAATTCAAAAGTTGGCAAATTCTGTAGAATGTAAAGGTGCTTCTATATGGAGTGCAATTGTTTTTTTTATTTTACTAGATTTTGGAGATGCTGTTGTAGGAGCAATTGGAATTGCAATGGCTACTGTAATGGCCCAAATCTAGACTGGCTTATTAAA
This sequence comes from Lacrimispora sp. 38-1, assembly GCF_049890855.1. Lineage (NCBI taxonomy): Bacteria > Bacillati > Bacillota > Clostridia > Lachnospirales > Lachnospiraceae > Lacrimispora > Lacrimispora sp. 38-1. Next base: position 156,977 of record NZ_JBANEW010000099.1, read on the forward strand.
AGAAGGAGTCTTGATCATTGATTAATGAAGCAAATTTAAAAAATAAAGTTATAAATGAGCTGCAGACTATTGCAGATGCTCGTTTTCTATGGTATTCACAGAAGATAGAAAAAGAAATTGATTCATATATTGCTGAAATTACTGATGGTCTGAAAATTGTCCTTAATAATATTTACAGCCAATACATAAAATTACAGGATTCTGGCGAGGTAGGGACTCTGAAATGGATATATTTATCGTTTTTGCATACAAGCTTTTTAGATCATTCCCCATGCTATAAAATCAATTTCTACGATAAAAGAGACTGCATTTCAGAAATTGAGTGTACAGAATTATGGGATTTTAAATATATATTTGATTGCTATTATAACATTGAAAATGAGATTATTGAAAAATTGAATAAACAGACCCGCGTATTAAGGCATGAAATAAATGATATGCTAATACAGCTGCAGCAAAAGTTTCACTATTTAGCAAATGCGTGGATTATCACTATTATAAAAAATATTTTAAAAGAGGATGATGTGTTTATCTTAAAGGAGTCTAATGTGAAATTTATGCTGGGTGAATATTTAGATAATTCTGAATTGATTGCGGTATATGAAGATGAAACAGAAGATTACTTGTAAAAAGTATTGAGTAATGATATAATATTACTAAAATAAGTTGAATAGACCGTATTTAAAACAAATAGTTTGGAGGGAATGTTATGATGTATCCTTATATGACGTTGGCAGATGGTACGGAAGTAGTGCACTCCCATATTATATTAAAAGAAGGTATTGAGTGTGTGGAGGTGAATTTTGAGAGGCCAACAGAAGAAGGATTTGATTCAGCCAGATGTGAAATGCCTAGCTATAAATGGATATCACAGGAGGGATATTCTCAAGAAGAGATAAAATATTTTGAAAAATTGCTTCAGAGTAATGCTCATTTATTATTTAAGTACGCTCAAAATGGGGGTATCCATATTGCCTAGTCTATTTGTTGTAAGTGGCTATAAAGTATATTTTTGGTCAAACGAAAACGGAGAACCTATACATGTTCATATATCAAAAGGTACACCAAGTCCCAATAGTACAAAAATATGGATTACAAGAGCCGGAGGCTGCATCTTAGCAAGTAATGGCAGTCAGATTGCAACTAAAGAATTAAATGAACTGATGGAATTCATAGCAGCCCAGTTTTTTTTAATCTGTTCTGAGTGGAAAAAGTTTTTCATGCTGGAAGAAATTAAATTTTATTGTTAAACTATAATTAGCGACATAGAATGTTTCTATATATACGGAAACCTATGTCGCTTATATATTTAAATCAGGAATCCTTGGGGGATAGAGAAGAAGTTTTTATAGGGTTTTGTAGCAGATATTTGGAAAACGGCATAACGAAGATGGAAAAAAATTAAGTACAAAGCCACAATAATAATCTTCAGATATGGTTTTTCAGGCTTAATAGACATTAAAAGCGCATTATGGTATAATAAGGAAATCCAATTGGTCCTTTCTGGTAATTTTTCCGGATGATCCGGAGAATACTACCTGAATATACAGACCCTTCAGGAGAACTGGATCCGGCTGAAATCGTACATGCCGTTACCAGAAAATATTGAAAAAGAGGCGATTAACAATGTCAGAAGTAATCAATCATTTTTTAAAATATGTATCCTATGATACCCAGTCAAAGGATGAGGTTGACGCTGTTCCAAGTACTTCAAAGCAGCGGATACTTGCAGAAGAACTGGTGAAAGAACTGCAGGCCATGAAGGCTGCAGATGTAAGAATTGACGAGCACAGCTATGTGTACGCTACCATTCCGTCTACTATGGACAAAGCAGTCCCGGTGTTGGGATTTATCGCTCACATGGATACCTCGCCAGCCTACTCCGGTGCAGGTGTAAAGCCGCAGATCGTAACGAATTACGATGGTAAGGATATTCTGATGAATGCGGATACAGGACTTACCATGAGCCCGGAAGATTTTCCGGATCTATTAAAATATATCGGACAGGATATTATAACTACAGATGGGACAACCCTGTTAGGAGCAGATGATAAGGCTGGTGTGGCTGAGATCATGACTATGGCGGAATACTTACTTGCCCATCCGGAGATTCCTCATGGAACCATCCGAATCGGATTTACACCGGATGAAGAAGTGGGCAGAGGGGCAGATTTCTTTGATGTGAAAGGATTTGCCGCTGATGTTGCTTATACTGTGGACGGCGGTGGGTTAGGAGAGCTGGAGTACGAAAATTTCAATGCTGCTTCTGCCAGAGTTTTAATCCACGGATCCAGCATCCACCCCGGTTCTTCCAAAGGAAGAATGAGAAATGCGCTTTTAATGGGTATGGAATTTCATAACATGCTTCCGGCATGTGAGAACCCTATGTATACGGAAGGATACGAAGGATTCTACCACCTGGATTCCATGATTGGGAGCGTTGAGGAAGCCAGACTGGATTATATTATCCGTGATCACAGCAAGAAGAAGTTTGAAGAAAAGAAAGAATTTATGACCCGTGTGGCAGATTATTTAAACCAGAGATATCAAAGCGGGACAGTAGAACTGATCTTAAAAGACAGCTATTTTAACATGAAGGAAAAGATTGAACCCCATATGTACCTGATCGATATTGCAAAGACGGCGATGGAAGATCTGGGAATTGAGCCGCTGGTTACTCCGATCAGAGGCGGTACAGATGGAGCACGATTATCCTATGAGGGGCTTCCCTGTCCAAACCTTTGCACCGGTGGTTACAATTATCATGGAAAATTTGAATTTATCCCGGTTCAGTCCATGGAAAAGGTAGTGAAACTGCTTCTTAAAATTGTTGAAAAGTTTTCTGAAAAGTAATTTTATTTAATAAATATAAAACGTCCGGAACTGATTTTGATGGTATACTGCCAAAACCAGTTCCGGACGTTTTTTTATCATTTGTTTATTTTGTGGTTTCCGGTTCGTCAAGGATCCCCATTAATGTATGCCAGGGAAGGACAGCACATTTCACTCTGCCCGGCATATGGGAAATTCCTTTCAGGGCAATCGCATCCTCAAGGGAATCCAGCTGCTCCTCATCTGATATTTCTCCTTTTATCATCCCCAGAAAGGTTTTAAGCAGATTCTGAGCCTCTTCAACCGGCTTTCCAAGAATGAGATCAATCATGAGAGACGCGGAAGCCTGGGAAATGGCACAGCCTTCTCCGGTAAATCCGGCATCTTCAATAATTCCGTCCTTCACCCGCAGTTCCAGAACAATGTCATCGCCGCAGCTGGGATTGACTCCTTCCAGGCTGGCTGTCGCCTCTGATACCTTGTGGCGGTTCTGACTGGAACGGCTGTTTTCCACAATAATCTGATTGTATAAAGCGTTAAGCTCCATAACCCATCCACCTCCTTACCTGTTCTAAACTGTTTAAAAATACCGAAATATCTTCCTCTGTATTGTATATAGCAATGCTTGCCCGGACACAGGAACCAATTCCCAGATAATCCATTAATGGCTGGGCGCAGTGATGACCGGCACGGACTGCGATTCCTTCTGAATCCAGAATGGTTGCAGTATCATGGGGATGAACCCCGTCCACATTAAAGGAGATAACCCCAAACCGGTCACGGCTGTCTGTACTGCCGTATACAGTGACATAGGGCAGAGCATTCAGCCCATTCAGCATCTGGTCCATCAGTGCGCGCTCATGGTCACGGATCGCTTCCCAGCCTATGGAAGTAATATATTCCATGGCTGCCGCCAGGCCTGCCTCGCCGCCTACATTTCTCGTTCCCGCCTCGAAACGGCGTGGTACTTCTGCATAGGTAGCGGTTTGTTCATGGACGCTTGCAATCATATCACCTCCGCTTAAAAACGGGGGCATTTTCTCAAGCAGTTCTTTTTTTCCATATAAAACACCAATGCCCATGGGGGCATACATCTTATGACCGGAAAATGCTGCAAAATCCACTCCCAGTTCTTTGACGTCAACCGGCATATGAGATACACTCTGGGCGCAGTCCAGAACCACTGCAGCGCCGCATAGACGGGCGTGTTCCACAATGGATTTTACCGGTGCTTCCGACCCCAGTACGTTGGATACGTGAGCAATGGCGATCAGTCTGGTGGCTGAGCTTATTTTCTGGTCCAGTTCTTCCTCTGTAATCCTCCCGTCTGGTCCCGGATAGAGATAAACCAGCTTGGAACCAGTGTGTTTTGCAACTCTCTGCCAGGGAACCAGGTTGCTGTGGTGTTCCGCCACGGAGATAAGAATTTCGTCCCCTTCTTTTAAGAATTCCATACCGTAGCTGTAAGCAATCAGATTAAGAGCTTCTGTAGCATTCTGGGTAAAAATAATTTCTTCCGGTCCGGCATTTACAAAGCGGGCCGCAGAGAGCCTGGCGTTTTCATGAATATCCGTGGAACGGACCCCCAGGGTGTAAACGCCTCTGTGGGGATTGGCATTATCCATACGGTAGTAATTATCCACTGCCTCTAAAACGGAAAGAGGTTTGAATGAAGTTGCTGCGTTATCTAAGTATATCAGTCTCTTTCCATTTTCTGGAACAGACAGAATAGGAAACTGATCACGAATTGGTTTCATGTTCATCGAGCCTCCTTTCAATGATATTCAGAATCTCCATGCGCAGATCATCCGGAGTTATTTTATGAAGAACAGGCATAAAGCGGGCTTCTACCAGCATGCGCTTTGCCTCCATCAGGCTAAGCCCTCTGGAGCACAGATAGTAGAGCTGCCTTTCATCAAACTGTCCCAAGCTGGCTGCATGCTGTCCCTCAACAGCTTCTTCTCCGCACAGGATTAAGGGAACAGTCCTGTTTCTGGCGCTGGGACTTAGCAGAAGCACGGTTTCATTTTCGTGTCCCACAGAGTGTGCACATCCTGCCTTAAAGTCAATGGTTCCTCTTAAAATCTTGCTGCTGTAGCCTGCAAGAACCCCGGCTGTATGCATATCGCTTTCCGTTACTCTGCCAGCGTGACGGGCAATGTCATTAAAATCAAAAATCTGCTTCTTATCAGAAAAGTATGCAGTATCCTGTTGGTAGCCGCCTCCCTGACCCTCCAGATGAGCCAGCGAACCGCATGCCGCTGTTTTTCCTCCCAGAACGGCCCGAATGAGTTCTACCCTGGCACCTTTTCCAATGCGTGCACCTACGGCATCAAAGCTCTGGCTGTTTTCTCCAAGCAGTTGGACAGAAATCAGACGGACAACGGAATTTTCCTGGGCATCAATCTGTGTTAAGCTTGAAAGAACGCCGTCTTTTGCATCTCCGCGGTTAATCTGAACTACCGTGAGATTACTTCCTGGCTTTGCGTTTATAGCATAATGAGCTCTGATAACCGGATGGGTAAGGTCCAGAGTCTGGGTGATAATAACAGGCTCACTGGGGGATCCTTCTCCCGATAAGTAGCAGGTTTTGTCTGCACCCTTCCTGATAAACTCATTCATCCAATCACCCATCCCGCTTGGAATTGCAGCAATTTCTTCCGGAAGATCGTTCATCAGACTGATTCCGTGAGGAAGGACACCATCATAAGGGAGGTGACCCCCCTGCGTATATTCTCTTTCAGGAGGCAGCGCTTTTTTATCCAGCCAGTTTACCCCTGTCCGGTTCCAGGTAGGAACCGGGAGCCGATTGATTTGTGTATTCATGTTTGTGTTCCTCCTTTCAGCCAATGCTTCCCTTCATTTCAAGATGAATGAGATTGTTCATTTCCACCGCATATTCTAACGGCAGCTCCTTGGCAATTGGTTCTGCGAACCCGCCTACGATTAAGGCCCGTGCATCATCCTCGGCCAGACCGCGGCTCATTAAGTAGAAGATTGCGGATTCACTGATTCTGCCGATTTTTGCCTCATGGCCGATATCTGCCTGATTACAGGAGATATCCATAACCGGTATGGTATCGGAACGGGAAATACTGTCAAGCATCAGTGATTCACAGGAAACGGCTGATTTGCTTCCCTGTGCCTTTTCCGTAACAGTTACCAGGCTTCGGAATGTAGAATTCCCACCGTCTCTGGATATGGATTTTGTTGAAATGTGAGAGGTGGTATCCGGTGCGGCATGAAGGACCTTTGCACCGGTATCCAGGTTCTGGCCTTCTCCGGCAAATGTGATACCTGTAAACTCCATACGTGCCTTTTTCCCTTTTAAAATACTCATGGGATATAGATAGGATATATGAGATCCGAACGATCCGGAGATCCATTCTACGGTTCCTCCTTCCTCCACTGAGGCACGCTTTGTATTTAAATTGTACATATTCTTTGACCAGTTTTCGATGGTGGAATAGCGGAGTCTTGCATTTTTACCCACATACAGTTCCACGCAGCCTGCGTGAAGGTTTGCAACGTAATATCTGGGAGCAGAACAGCCTTCTATGAAATGAAGATAGGCACCTTCCTCCACAATAATCAGCGTATGTTCAAACTGGCCCGCACCCGGTGCATTGAGCCGGAAATAGGACTGGAGAGGTATATCAACGGTAACTCCGGCCGGCACATAAACAAAAGAACCTCCGGACCAGACCGCTCCGTGAAGAGCCGCAAACTTGTGGTCAGTCGGAGGAACCAGTTTCATAAAATGCTTTCGTATCATTTCACTATATGGGCCGGTAAGAGCGCTCTCTATATCCGTATAGACCACGCCTTTGGAAGCAACCTCTGCCCGGACATTGTGGTAAACCACTTCGGAGTCGTACTGTGCCCCTACACCTGCCAGTGATTTTTGCTCTGCTTTGGGAATTCCAAGACGCTCAAAGGTCTGTTTGATATCGTCAGGCACATCGGACCATTTCGCTTTCATGGTTGATTTCGGGCGGACATAAGTGACAATCTGATCCATATTCAGCTCTTCAAGAGAGGGTCCCCAGGTAGGCAGCGGTATTTCTTTATAAGTATTTAATGATTTAAGGCGGAACAGACGCATCCATTCCGGTTCATTTTTTTCCATTGATATCTGGTTTACAATCTCCGGAGTAATACCGGAGTCCATAAGAAAGGCCGGGTCCAGCCTGTCTTTCACATCATAAATGGTGCGGTCGGCCTGGTCGACTCTGGTTTTTTCCTGTTTAAAGTCTTTCATGGATTCCTGCCTCCTTTCCCAGAATGCCAAATCCCTCCTGCGTGATTTTTGAAATCAGCTCCCGGCCGCCGGTATAAGCGATTTTGCCTCCTTCCAGTACATGTACCACGTCCACATCAAGGCCTTCTAAAATTCTGGCATTGTGGGTAATGATAAAAAGCCCGTTTTTCCGGTTTTTAAAGGCACGGATTCCCTTTGTTACAGTACGGACTGCATCTACATCAAGACCGGAATCTGTCTCGTCTAAAAGAGCCAGTTTGGGCTGAAGCATAAGAAGCTGTAGGATTTCCGTTTTCTTTTTTTCACCGCCGGAAAAACCAACATTTAAATAACGTTCCGCGTAAGCGGGATCCATATCCAAAGCTTTCATCTGCTCTTTCAGTTCTTTTTTAAACTGCAATATCTTTTGAGGACGTTTTTCCAGGGATCCTTTGGCTGTGCGGAGAAAGTCCTCAAGGGTAACGCCCGGAATCTCCTCCGGAGCCTGGAAGGAGAGAAAGACACCGGCTCTGGCTCTTTCGTCTGCTTTCATTTCTGTTATATCTTTCCCATCTAAAAGAATCTGCCCGCTTTCAATCTGATACCGGGGATCCCCCATAATGGCGGATACGAGAGTGGATTTTCCTGTTCCGTTTGGTCCCATAAGGACATGAAGCTCCCCTGGACCCATGGTAAGATTAATACCGTTTAAAATCATCTTATCCTCAACAGAAACAGTGAGATCTTTAATTTCCAGTAATGTATGACTCATATATATCAACCTCCTTTATTCCCCAGATGGGAATCTTATGGTTAGTATTTGCTAACATGTCTTTGTGCTTTCATACTATACCTATTTGGTATGAAATGCAAGCCTGATTTTTATTTTTTTATAATCATAATGAAAATTTTGAAATTTCAGAACAGTCTGGAAAATATGCGCCTACAGTAGATATAAGAAATTTTATTTTTTTTCTTGACATTCCTCTGATATGAGAGTATCATAACACCAATTGAACAATAATCTTCAGGGCAGGGTGTAATTCCCTACCGGTGGTATAGCCCACGAACCGCAAGGTATGATTCGGTGTAACTCCGAAGCCGACAGTAAAGTCTGGATGAAAGAAGATGATGCAGTTTTTTCATATTTATGATACATCTGCTGATTAACACGCTCTGGAATGATCATTCATTTCAGAGCTTTTTGTGTTAACAGTCATAAATAATGGACGGATTGTCAAAAATATGCCCTGAGCCTTGTGTTCAAGGCATTTTTCTTTTAAAGGCGGTGTGATATGAACGACATGGAATGTATGCATCTGGCCCTGGAGCTTGCAAAAAAAGGGTGTGGTTTTGTAAATCCAAATCCAATGGTTGGTGCTGTGCTTCTAAAGGAAGGCAGGGTAATCGGTACAGGATACCACGGGCGGTATGGCGGTCCCCATGCAGAAAGGAATGCACTTGCAGGCTGTGAAGAATCCCCGGAGGGAGCGACTCTTTATGTGACTCTCGAACCCTGTTGTCACTATGGGAAGACACCTCCCTGCACAGAAGCTATTTTAAATGCAGGAATCCGAAGAGTGGTGGTAGGAAGTTCGGATCCTAACCCTCTGGTCAAAGGTAAAGGAATCCGATTCCTGCGGGAAAAAGGAATTGAAGTTACGGAAGGAATACTGAAACAGGAATGTGACAGGCTCAATGAAGTATTTTTCCATTTTATCCAGACAGGAAGACCATACGTTGTCATGAAATACGCCATGACAATGGATGGAAAAACAGCAGCTTATACAGGTGACTCCAAATGGATTACCGGTGATATTGCAAGGGAAAACGTTCATAAAGACCGGCTCCGTTACAGTGCCATAATGGTGGGAATTGGTACAATTCTAGCAGATGATCCCCTTCTTACCTGCCGGATTGAAGGAGGGCGTGATCCGCTTCGCATTATCTGCGATACAGCCCTGCGGCTTCCGCTCACTTCCCGGATCGTGGCAACCGCAAATGAGGTTCCCACGTTAATAGCAACCTCATGCAGGGATCTGCAGGCACAGCAGCCATATTTAAAAGCTGGCTGCCGTATTCTCTTACTGGAACAGGCGGAGGGACATTTGGATTTGTCTGAACTCATGACAAAGCTTGGTGCAGAGAAAATTGACAGCATATTACTGGAGGGCGGCGGTATTCTTAACTGGTCGGCACTTAAGGCAGGAATCGTAAACAGAGTGCAGACATATATTGCGCCAAAGCTTTTTGGGGGATCGGGCGGGAAAACACCGGTTGCAGGACCTGGCGTACCACACCCGGCGGATGGTTTTTTTCTCACAAACATAGAAGTGAAACATTTGGGAGAAGATATACTAATTGAAAGTGAGGTGAAACCTTATGTTCACGGGGATTATTGAGGAAATAGGCATTTTGAAGGAGGTAAAGAAAGGAGCGCAGTCCGCTTTGCTGACGATACAGGGCAGTGTAATTTTTGATGATCTTGGAATCGGGGACAGTGTAGCGGTAAACGGCGTATGCTTAACGGCAGCCGGACTTTCTTCCCATACCTTCCGGGCGGATGTGATGCATGAGACCTTAAACCGTTCCGGTCTTGGAAAGCTGCATCCCGGAGATTTTGTAAATCTGGAACGTGCAATGGCGGCAGACGGACGCTTTGGCGGGCACATTGTCTCAGGACATATTGATGGCATTGGAACGATTACGTCCGTTGTAAGAGATGACAATGCAATCTGGTACGCCATTGCCGCTGAGGACAGGATACTCCGCTATATTGTGGAGAAAGGTTCCATTGCAGTGGATGGCATCAGCCTGACAGTAGCTTCGGTTAACAATACAGAGTTTCGCATATCTGCCATACCCCATACAGTAAAATCCACCATTCTGTCATACAAAAAAGCAGGTGATATCGTGAATCTGGAGAATGACCTGATGGGGAAATACGTGGAAAGATTTTTATCAGCCACCCCGGAAGAACAGAAGCCACGCGGTATCACAAGAGAATTCTTAATAAAATCTGGCTATTAGGAGGAGTAAGATGTTTGAGTACAATACCATAGAAGAAGCGCTTATATCGCTTCAGCAGGGAAAAATCATTCTTGTAACAGACGATGAGGGACGGGAAAATGAAGGTGATTTCATCTGCGCCGCCCAGTTTGCTACTACTGAGAATATTAACTTTATGGCCACACATGGAAAAGGACTGATCTGCATGCCCATGAATGAGGAGCTGTGCAGGCACTTAGACTTACCACAGATGATTTCTGAAAACACAGACAATCATTCCACTGCCTTTACCGTTTCCATCGATCATGTGGATACCACCACCGGGATCTCCGCAGCAGAGCGGTCAATCACTGCAATGAAATGCGTAGATGATACGGCAAAGGCGGGAGATTTCCGCCGCCCGGGACATATGTTCCCTCTGCTTGCAAAGCGAAACGGAGTATTGGAGCGGGGAGGACATACGGAAGCTACCGTGGATCTCATGCGTCTGGCCGGTCTTAAGGAATGCGGGCTTTGCTGCGAAATCATGGGAGAGGATGGGACCATGATGCGTACACCTGAACTGATAAAGCTGGCGGAGAAATGGGAGATTCCTTTCATTACCATAGCTGCTTTGAAGGAATACCGTAAAAAACATGACAAGCTGGTGGATCAGACCTCAATCTGCGATATGCCCACAAAATATGGAGATTTTAAAGCCTTCTGCTTCGTTAACAAACTAAACGGAGAACATCATGTGGCTCTTGTCAAAGGAGAAATCGGTGACGGTGAGAATCTTTTGTGCCGTGTTCATTCTGAATGCCTGACCGGGGATGCGTTCGGCTCCATGCGCTGCGACTGCGGACAGCAGCTTGCTGCCGCCATGACCCAGATTGAACAGGAAGGCAGGGGAATCCTTCTTTATATGCGTCAGGAAGGGCGGGGAATCGGACTGGTTAACAAACTGCGTGCTTACGCTCTGCAGGATAAAGGCATGGATACTCTGGAAGCCAACCTTGCTTTAGGTTTTGAAGGAGATCCCAGAGAATATTACATCGGTGCTCAGATTCTGAGGGAATTAGGAGTAAAAACCCTGCGCCTGCTCACCAATAATCCGGATAAGGTATATGGGCTGTCCGGCTTTGGTATGGAAATAATTGAACGGGTCCCCATACAGATTCCGGCAAATGATCATGATCTGTTTTATTTAAAAACCAAACAGACCAAAATGGGACACATTTTACATTATTAATCATAAAGGAGAATTCATAATGAAAGTTTTTGAAGGAACACTGGTATCAGAGAATATCCGGATCGGCATTGTGGCCGCACGTTTCAATGAATTTATAACATCAAAGCTTCTTGGCGGGGCAGTGGATTGTTTAAAGCGCCACGGCATCAGTGAGGAGGACATCGAAGTGGCCTGGGTACCCGGAGCCTTTGAGATTCCGCTGATCGCTTCCAAGATGGCGGGCTGCGGCAAATATGATGCAGTAATCTGCCTTGGTGCGGTCATTCGGGGCAGCACCACACATTATGATTACGTCTGCAGCGAGGTATCCAAGGGGATTGCCCAGGTATCCTTAAATAGCGGCATTCCGGTCATGTTTGGAGTCCTCACGACAGAAAATATCGAACAGGCAATTGAACGGGCCGGAACGAAAGCAGGTAACAAAGGGTTTGACTGTGCAGCGGGAGCAATTGAAATGGTGAGTTTAATCCGCGGGATACAGGCTTAAACTATAAAGAAAAATCCTCCAATAAAGTTGTATATAACCTTATTGGAGGACTGATGGAATTTCATTTTTAATCAGCCAGCAGGTCAGGAGAAAGAATATTTCCTGACCGAAGCTCCTGGCGTGCGGTCTGGATGAGGGAATCCATTTTCTCTAACTTTTCTAACAGCTGTTTTTCTTCTTCGGTTGTATAAATCACATGGTTGATACCGCCGTTTTTAATGACAATCCGCTTGTCCGCCATTAATGCAAGAAGGGGATCGTGAGTTGCCATTAAAACGATTTTATCAGATGTCACAAGAAGCTTTAACGCCTTTTTGCGGTCTATTCCGGCATTTTCGATTTCATCAATAAGAACAATGGGAGAGGAACTTAATATAGCTGTATCTGCAATCATAAGCGCTCTGGACTGCCCGCCGCTTAAGCTTGTAACCGGTGTCGAGAGTTCAAATTTTTCTCCCGCCAGATCATTGGCTGCGGCTATGATTCTGTCTATCACGGACTGAGGATCCTGAACCATACGGCTTTCCGCATGCATCCGTAAAAAGTCCAGTACCGTTAAGTCCATAACAAAGTTCATGTTCTGAGAAAGCTGGGCTACCAGCTTATTATTTGAGGAAAAACGCCACTTCATATCAGGTACTTCGCCGTTGACCAGAATGCTCCGCCCGGTAGGAGTATCATTCTGGGCTGTCCATTCGATATCTGCCAAAAGCCGGCTTTTTCCTGAACCAGTAGGTCCTACAATGGATATAATCTGGGATGTCTCCACAGTGAGCTCCTTAAAACCTTCCACCGTTCCTGATTTATCGTGACCTGGTAAAATAGTCAGGGACTGCACCTTCCGGTCGTTCTCCATTCCTAAAAACTGACGCATCTGATCCAGATAGACAGGCAGGTCCGACAAAAGCTTGGCTTTATCAATGGCCTGGTCTTCCAGTTCTTCCTCTGAAAAATGATTTAAATATTCCTCAAATGTCTGATCCTCAAATCCAGAGATATGAAGCTTATTCTGTTCAAAATATGCAGCAGCAAAAGGATATTCCTCAAGCAGCTTTTTCATGCTGATATTTGTCATTTTTTATCACCGCCTAAATCAATTTTCTTCACATTACCCATCTGATACGCTTCACCGATTCTTGTTTCACCCAGACAATAGGAACATAATGCGGATGGCATTGGGAAACGGAGCTGCATTCCCTGTACGGATTTAATGCTTTGATTTTCATCATACAGAAGACTTGCAAGTTCGTAGGTACCCTGTCCGGTGAGTCCGTTCACATGCATGGTAATGGCTCTGGGGTTCACAGAGCTGACACAGGATGCAAATACCTCCCGTTCTGCCTGGGAGACAATATCTCCCTTGGTAATCACCACTAAGTCGGCAGCCTTTAACATTGGGCCGATTTTTTTAGGGGTGTTGATGCCGGATAAATTATCGATTACACAAACTCCTTTTACTTCTTTTAAATAAGGGGAACAGCGGTTGCACAGACCTGCTGACTCCGTAATCAGCAGATCAAGCTTTTCTTCATTTCCCCAGTTAACCACCTCTTCAATATTGGAAGCGAAGAAGTGATCCGGGCATAAGGCACCGGATAAGCCCTTTTTCACAGGGATTCCAGCCTTTTCATAGGCGATATCGTCATCGGTGTAAAGACAGTCAAATTTCACCACACCCACCTTTATATTTTTCGCATGAAAGGATGAAATTGTTTTTAAAATTACTGATGTTTTACCGGAAGAGGGCGGGCCTGAAAATATAATCAGATTCATAAGAACTCCTTTTGTGCAGCCGCAAAGAACTGCTTTTCTATTTTTTTGATTAATTCTCCAATATCATTGTTGTGAATAAAATCCCATCCAATCCACATAAATTTCTGGTCAGGTGTTAAGCGATTGTCCACCAGAGGATTGGTGGATGGAAATTTTCCGTTTGAGGAAAGAATATCTCCAATCTCTTTTGAATATAAAAGATCAACGAAAGGTTTTACTTTCTCCTTATTCTTTGATTTTGCCAGAAGGAAAATCGGACTGATAATGGCTCCGTCTTTTGGCCATACCGGCCGCATGGGGCTTTTCTCATCTGTCATGCTGGCAAAGAAATAGGGGGCAACCGTAATAGCTGGAACCTTATTGCCATCTTTTAGCTTGTGGGACTTGATCATCTGAGCCGGATGCATGCTCTGTAAGAGGGCCTTACCCATCTTTTCGATTCCTTCTTCCCCATAAAAACGGTAGATGTGAAGTAAAAATGCATTAAACATATCCAAATCCTTCATGGGAAGGCTGATGCTGTTTTCAAATTCCGGTTTCATTAAGTCTGCCCAGCTCTCAGGCAAGGGGCGGTCCCCTAAAACGTTTGTATTAACCATGAAGACTGCAGGAACAATTCCGATGATGGCGTACTGGTTTTTGGGATCCTTCAGTGATATATTCTCATTATCAAGATCAGGGTTTAACCGCTCCATCCCGGAAAGATCTTCGAATACACCTGAATCCTGATAGCCGCCAATCATTTTTTTATCAAAGAACAAGTCAAAACCTGCAGAGAGATAAAGGTCTGACAGACCGTCAGGGTCTCCGTCTGCCAGAATAACCCGGTCCTTTACATCATCAAGACCCAGGTTTGCTGATTTTAAATGATACTCCACCTCATACCCAAGTGAACTTTGATTTTCCTCAAGCCAGGATTCAAACTTTTCCAGAAGAGGAATGCGGATCGGACAGGGCAGTACACCCTCGATGCGGATATCCCCTTTATTTTCCGATTGTGCAGGAGTGAGTCCGTCTGTGAGGCTGGGAGCCTTCTGACCTATCACTTCCTCCAGCTTCTTAATAAAAAGTTCCTGGTTTACCTTTCTCATAGCTAATGCTGTTTCTAAAGAAATGGTTTTTCCAAGAGTTCTGCGCATAACGGGATTGCTTAAATTTTCAAAACCATTGGCTATAAAAACTTCAATGGTTTCCGGATAGGTTTCTGTGATATGAAAGATGGTATCAGAAGCTTTAAAATAATTTGACATAATAATTCCTTTCTCTATGTTAATTGTAAGTTGGTTTCTGAAAGTATGTTTATCATATCATAGTTTCTTTGTTTTGTTTGTTGTAAAAACAACTAATCTCAAATACTTTTGATATTATTTCCTATTTAGGCACTATCTTTTTCATCAATGAGATAGTATGATGAGATCATATAAATTTGATTCGCAGAGGGGGAATTACATTGTTAAAACCAAAAAAAATCACTCTGGCCTATTTTTCAGGAACTGGTTGTACAAAAGAAGTCTGTCTGTGTTTCGCACAAGAATTAACAAAGAAGGGACTGGAAAGCAAAACCATCAATCTGGAAAGTCATGATCCGGAGAAATTAAAACAGCCCGATCTCCTGGTAATATTTTCGCCCGTATATGCCTTCCGGCTGGCCTCCATTACCGAAAAATGGGTCAAAGGCCTTCCGAAATCCAATCGGACAATGGTTGCGGTCGTTCCTGTGTCCGGAGGGGGAGATATCTCACCCAATACAGCCTGTACCATCGCCTGCAGGCGAATATTAAAGAAAAAGGGATATCATGTGATCTATGAACGAATGATCGTAATGCCGTCTAATTTCGGTGTGGATGCAGGAAGGGAAATTAACCTGCAATTATTACACCGATTACCGGAAAAGACAAAAGAAATGATCGAAGACATACTCACTGGAGAACATCATTTTCTGCTGGCTAAACCCAGGGACCGATTTCTTGCAATGCTGGGAAAAGGAGAACATCTGGGGGCAGGATTATTCGGCGCTTCCATTCAGCCATCTGCTAAATGCACCCACTGCGGGCTATGTTCACAAAAATGCCCCACCTGCAACATCAAAATGAAGCAGGGAATGCCCAGATTCGGTTTCCGTTGTATCTGGTGCTTAAGATGCATTTATGCCTGTCCGGTTCATGCTCTGAAACCCCGGATTTTATCCTCTGTTGTTTTGAAGGATGGTTTTCATTTGCAGGAATTAAAAAAACAGGAATATAAAAATTTTGATCCGGATCAGACAAACTTTAATCAGAATCGAGCCTGGAAGGGCGTCAGTGAATACTTAAAATAGGTAATTTACAAAACGGGCATGCATTCTCTCAAAAGAATACATGCCCTGCTTTATTATTATTTATAATTTTAAATCAATTCCGCTGGTTTTTGCTTCCATCATTGCATCTATAATAGAAATGATCTGTGCGCCGGCCTCTACAGGCGGCAATCCATTCTTATGGATATTGGATACCACCGTTCTTTGGGATTCCGGCTTCTTCGTACTTGATTCATAAGCCATATATGCACTTAAGCTTTCTCCGGTTGCAAGACCCGGCCTTTCTCCTATGAGGATAATGGTGATTTTCGCATTTAACGCTTCACTGATCCGGTCCATGACTGCGACTCTGGCAAATTTAACAAAGATGGGATCACCCACAGTATATCCCTTTTCCTTAAACCCATCCATAAGCATGGGATAGATATCAGGAAGATTACTGGTGATCGCAGGGGAGCTAAGCCCATCACCGGCAATGATCTGTACATCCATATCGTGTCTGCAGTTCTCACTGATTGTTTTTAGTGTTTCATCGGAAAAACGTCTTCCAAGATCCGGTCTTGTTATATATTCATCTTTATTTTTGCATAAACTCTGAACCTTTAAAAATTCCAGCTGATCCACCACTTTTTCATCCACCTCCGACCAGACGGCATCCATGGCAACTGCATGGTCAGCACGGAAGCGGAGATAAGTTTCTGTTTTCAATCTGGTTCCTGCCTTGCCGACACAGATTCTTGCAGCCGTGGTCTTCTTTAAATCAATACAGGACTGGCGGTCAACTGGCTGGTCAACTGTTACCCGGTCTGTTAAATCAAGAGAAGAGATATCCCTTACAAGGTCCTGGCTCATTTACTTCACCTCCTGTGTGAAAATAGATGGATCACCGGCCCGTTCCGTCAAATGTCCGTCTTCCATGATCCCAAGTTCTTCCATACGCTTTTCAAATTCTCCCATGGGGCGTTTTCCGCTTGTTTCCCGAAACGCCGCAGCATCATGATAGCTGGAGGACTGATACATCAGCATAATGTCATCCCCGGCCGGTATTCCCATCACATAATTGACACCTGCACTGGCAAGAAGAACGCCTAAGTTTTCCAGGTCATTCTGACTGGCCTTCATATGATTGGTATAGCAGACATCGCAGCCCATGGGGATGCCGGTCAGCTTTCCCATAAAATGATCTTCCAGCCCGGCCCGGATTACCTGGGCTCCGTCATATAAATACTCCGGTCCGATAAATCCCACCACGGTATTGACGCAGTAAGGGTGGTAGCGCTTTGCAAATCCATAGCACCGTGCTTCCATCACCAGCTGATCCGCATCATGATGGCCTTCCGAGGAAAGTTCCGAGCCCTGGCCTGTTTCAAAATACATGAAATTCGGGCCTTTAGAGCTTCTTTTTTCCTTCATCAGTTCATACGCCTCATCCATTAAGGCTGTGCTGATTCCAAACGCGGTATTGGAGATCTGTGATCCGGCAATGGATTGGAACATTAAATCCATGGGACTGCCTTTTTTTAAAGCTTCCATCTGTGTGGTAACGTGGGAGAGAACGCAGTTTTGGGTGGGAATCTGCCATTTATCCATAAAATCACGGAATGCCCGGAGTATTTTATCCGTTTGTTCCACCGTGTCTATGGCGGGGTTTAAACCAATCAATGCATCTCCGTTTGCATAGGAAATCCCCTCAAATACAGATGCCATTACCCCTTCAAAGCTGTCGGTGGGATGATTGGGCTGCAGCCTTGAGGCAAGAGTTCCCGGAAGACCGATTGTCGTATTGCAGGTAGCGGGAACAATCAGCTTCTTTGAAGCCACAATGATATCAAGATTGCTCATTAATTTTGTTACCCCTGCAATCACCTCAGCGGTGAGGCCATCCCGGATCTCTTCAATGGCAGCGGCGGGAGAGGCCAGTATAAATTCCCGCAGTTCTCCAAGAGTTATGGATTTAATTTTTTTATAAGCTTTCTCATCCACGCCGTCCTGAATGACTCTTGTAACTTCATCTGTTTCATAATCAACAACCGGATGGTTGCGTAAATCAGAAACGGTTAAATCGGCAAGAACCACTTTGGCTGCAATACGCTCTGCCGCATCTGCAGCTGCGATTCCCGCCAGCGTATCACCGGATTTCTCTTCATTTGCCTTGGCAAGGACTTCCTTCACTGTGCGGAATTCGTAGGTTTTTCCGAATAATCTTGTTTTTAATTTCACGTTTCCAGCCTCCTATGCTTCCAATTCCTTTTCTGCAGATGAAAAACTATTTGCAAAAAGTCTTTCTTTTACAAGATAATAAAGAACAGCGGCTGCATAAACAATGGCGGCGAGGAACAAAAGTGAGGCCTGGGAAACCACAAGAGCAACTACAACAACTGCACAGGTAACTGCTGCAATGGCAGGAATAAGCGGGGACTTTAACCGGTATGGACGTGCCAGTTCCGGCTCTTTTTTTCTGAGAACAAACCAGGAGGCAATGGATAAAACTGCCATTACAGAGGATCCGATGCAGGAGAATACAACCAGACTTCCTACATTTCCGGTGATTACAAAAAACAGACCGATCAGGCTGGTGCTCACAAGAGCAAAGACGGGAGTACCATTTTTATCCAGGTTCGAAAGCGCTTTTGGGAGATAGCCGCTTCTGGACATGGCATATGCCTGTCTGGAGTATCCAATCATAATTCCATGGAGACTTGCTGCCAGACCGAATAATCCAAAAAAGCCGACCAGTTTAACCAGGAATGAATTCTCTCCATAGACTTTTGATAAAATTGCTGGAAGAGGGTTATCCGTTGATGCAACAGCGGACAAATCAGAAGCGGAGTTACCGGCAGTAACAACAAGAACAGCAACAGCCATAACAACCAGCGCACCGATGCCTGAAACAAACGCCTTTGGAATGTCTTTTTGAGGATTTTTACATTCCTCCGCCCCCATTGCGCCTGATTCCACTGCCAGATAAAACCAGACCACAAATGGAATGGCTGCGAATATGCCATGCATGCCGTTCATGGAAGCACCGGAAGAGAATAAGCCATGTACGTCTACGGTAGGAATTCCAACTACAAAATAAACAGCCACCCCAAGAATCGCAAATACAGTAACAATCACGCTGACAATCGCCGCTGATTCAATTCCCCGCATATTAATAAATACAAAGATGCAGAAAGCTGTAATCGCAGCAATATTCGCCGGAATAACAGGGAACAGTCCGTGAACATAAGCGCCGATGGAAAGTGCGATTCCCGGCGTTGCAAAGATATACTCTAAGAGAATGGAGAAGCCTGCAATAAAACCTGCAAACTTACCGAACGATTTTTCTGCATACGCCGTAGGCCCGGCTGCGGATGGAATGGCAGTTGCCAGCTCAGAGTAGCAAAATACAAAGGAAACATAAAAAAGAGTGACAATGAAAGCAGCAATTAAGGCTCCTGTAAAATTAGTTTTTTCAAACAAATAGTTCCATCCAAAATACATACCGGAAACAACTGCACCAACGATAATCGCCCACAGCTTAACAGGTGTAAGAGCTTTGTTCAAATTTTTTTCTTCCATAATGGAATCCTCCTGATTTTTCATGGTTTTATTGATACACTAAGGTTTTAATAATGACGGGGACAGCGCTTCCAACAGGGGAACCGATATCAATGTAGTCACCATTTTCAATCTGTATCTGATCCAGACAGATAACGGGTTTGCCGCAGGATGTATGAATCCGGATCATCTGACTCAGAGCTTTTGCAAAGTCTTCTTTTAAGAGTACAATCACTGGACTTTTTAATCCCTCATAAAGGCTGGCGATCTGACCGGCAAGAGTTTTCAGTTCCCCGTAACCGGGACTTTTTCTGCCTTCAATACTCACTGCAAGAACATCTTCCTCATAAAGCTCCATAAGAGGTCTGGTACTTCTAAATACATCTTCCCACTGGTCCATAGCCGCCGGGCATTTTATTATGGGAACATTGCGTATGGGTAAAATGGATTCGTCAACCCCAACCGTACTTCCGCTGACTGACAGAGAGTGGCTTCCGGCTCCGATCACGGTTGCATTTATTTTTTCCTGCGGAATAATAAGCATGCTCTGAAACGGGGAAAGGGCCTGGGTTAATTTAAATCCCAGCAGAGGACCGATGTCCCCGTATTGGAACCATTGTTCCTTGTGTGTACTTTCGTTTAATAATCCCACATATTCGCCCACTCCACCGGATACGGATATAAAATCAATATCTTCCGGGATAGTAAAATCAGTGATGTATAATGGGAGGGTATCCTCACTCATTTCGCGTAACCCAAGTGCCTGAAGACAGCTGTCTGCCAGATAACCGCAGAAACGTTCCAGTGTATCTGTATCTGCAGCTTCTCCCTGCCTGATGGAAAGTTGATTTTTCTCCAGAATATGATGAATCCGGTCTGAAATATAGGTTACTTTGCAGGAGCCCTCCAGTCTGATCAGCCTTCCGCCGATGTCCATTGCAAATGAACCCGTACAGTTACCGCTGTCAAATACCGCGGCATTTAACGTTCCCCCGCCAATATCCAGGTTGATGATTTTTTTACTCCGTTTTTTTGATTCCCTGCTGATTCCGGCTCCCTTTCCGGCTAAAACCGATTCCAGCTTGGGACCTGCAGTAGCAACAACAAAATCACCCAGGTATTCTGATAACCAGATGTTTACCTGTCTGGCATTATCTTTTCTCGCTGTTTCTCCTGTTATGATGACTGCACCGGTTTCTATTTTTTCCTTTCCGATTCCGCTCTCTTTAAAGGCCTCTTTTACCCGCTCCCTTATCTGCTCAAAATCGATAATATCCTTAGAAATAAACGGTGTGAAGATCACCGGACTGCGATAGACAACTTCAGTCTCATCAATTTCAGTGGTGGGCAGCAGAGAAGGCCCAAGCCTGGTGGAGATTTTAATATTGCTGATAATAATCTCCGTTGTACTGGTTCCTATATCCACGCCGATGCTGTACAACCATATACCTCCTTCCGGCACCTTCAAAAACGAAAGAGCAAATAAAAAAGACGAAGGGAATTTCCAACAGGAAACGTCTTCGTCTTTGTGATCTCGTATGAAGTTAATATATTAACAATTAATATAAGGACTTTGATTGCATTTGTCAACAGTAAAATGAAAAAGATAATTCTGTCATCAGATATGCTCCCGGAACAGGATAAAATGCATTGTGCAATTTGTACATGACAATTGTCATATAGCAAACACCAATAGTGATATATGCATAAATAACATTGACTTTCCCCACACGGTTGCTATGATGAAGGCAGAAAGGGGGAATTTATATGCCAGATGAGAAGGGAAATAGAAAAATAATTGTTGCCGGACACATTTCCCTGGATATTACACCGGTTTTTAATAGCAGTGACGGAAAGAAAGTTCTTAAATCCTTCCAGCCCGGAAAGCTTCTGGAAACAGGAAAAGCCAACGTATCCGGAGGCGGAGCTGTTTTTAACACGGGGCTGGGGCTGCATGCGCTGGGTGCAGATGTCCTTTTAATGGCAAACACAGGGGATGATGATTTCGGACGGATACTGAAAGGAAAGATACAGGAAAGAGGGTGTGAAAGCTGTATCACCGTTTTGCCGGGAGAGGACACCTCCTACACAATTGTCCTGGCGCCAAAAGGTGTCGACCGTTTATTTCTTCATAATCCCGGATGTAATAACACTTTTGGCTTTGAGCATGTGGATTTGAAAAAAACAGAAAAAGCAGACCATTTTCACTTCGGTTATCCTACACTGATGAAGCGGTTTTACCAGAATGACGGAATGGAATTAAAAGAACTTTTCTGCCGAATCAAAAAGCTTGGGCTTACCACTTCTCTGGATCTGGCGGCGGTGGACCCGGACTCTGAAGCTGCAAACTGCCGCTGGGACCGGATTCTTGGCTCTGTGCTTCCCTATGTGGACTTTTTTGTTCCAAGTATCGAAGAACTTGGGTTTTTGCTGAACCGTCCCCTCTATGAGAAATGGCAGGAGATTGCTGACGGTGATGATATTACCTCGGTTCTCTCTTTAAAGAGAGACGTGGAAACCATTGCAAATCATGCTCTGCAGCTGGGAGCAAAGGCTGTGCTTTTAAAATGCGGAGCAGCCGGGATGTTCTTAAAAACAGCTTCAAAACAGGTGTTTGCAGATGGACCGGATTTTTTAAAGGGGTGGGGAGAGATTTCTTACTTCCAGAACAGCTTTCTCCCTGAGCGGATTCTGTCTGCAACTGGAGCGGGAGATACCAGTATCGCTGCTTTTATCAAGGCTATGCTGGAAGGGCGCAGGCCTGTAGAATGTGTAAAGCTTGCTGCTGCAACAGGCGCCTCCTGTGTAACTGCCTATGATACAGTAAGCGGCCTGCTGCCATTTGAAAAGTTAGAAGAAAAAATGAAAAATGGGTGGGAAGAGCAAAAGCGGATCCTGCCATAAACAGAAGGAGGAATTACATATGCTGATCACTATGAAATCAATTCTCAAACTGGCGGAGGCCAGAAAAATTGCCGCAGGTGCTTTTAATATCACCTCTCTGGAGGGAATCCAGGCAGTACTGGGGGCCGCAGAAGAAGCCGGGCAGCCTGTTATTCTTCAGTTTGCTCCAGTTCATGAAACAATTATTCCTCTGAAGGTTATTGGCCCCATCATGGTTATGATGGCGGAAAATGCGGCTGTTCCCGTAGCTGTCCACTTAGATCACGGAGATGATTTTAAAGTATTAAAGCAGGCTTTAGACATGGGATTTACCTCAGTTATGTACGATGGTTCCGCCCTTCCTTTTGAGGAAAATGCGGCAGGCACTAAAATTGCTGTGGAGCTTGCAGGTGTATATGGCGCTTCCGTTGAAGGAGAAATCGGAGCTATGGGAAGAGAGGAATTTTTAAGCGTGGGAGAAGGAGAAGGAAATGAAGCAGCCGAAAGCTGCTACACAGACCCGGATCAGGCGGAAACCTTTGCTGCAGCCACAGGAATTGACGCCTTAGCCTGTTCCTTTGGTACCGTACATGGTCTTTATCTGAAAAAGCCCAATCTGGACCTGGAGCGAATCAGCCGGATTCGGGAAAAGGTGGATCTTCCCATTGTCATGCACGGAGGTTCCGGAATCAGCGACGAAGATTTCCGTCAGTGCATCAAACGGGGAGTCCGTAAGATCAATTACTATACCTACCTGGCAAAGGCAGGCGGCATGTATGTGAAGGAAAAAGCCACAAAAGCAGAAGATATCGTGTTTTATCATGATGTGACAATGTGGGGAGTGGAAGCAATGAAAAAAGACGTGCTTCATACAATTAAGGTATTCTCCGGCGTGGAACAGTAAGAGGGCTGAAAACTATGAAACGTTCTGAAATCAACAAAGCTTTAAAGGATATGGAGCAGATGGTAAAGGCCTGCGGATTTTCCCTTCCTCCATTCTGCCGCTTTACTCCTGAGGAATGGAGGGAAAAAGGACATGAGTACGATGAAATCCGTGACAATATGCTTGGGTGGGATATCACAGATTTCGGACTAGGAGATTTTGACCGGACCGGTTTTTCTCTCATTACTCTGCGAAACGGAAATGTAAAGCAAAAAAAATATACAAAAACCTATGCGGAAAAGCTGCTTTACTTAAAAGAAGGGCAGTCAGCTGCCATGCATTTTCACTGGAACAAGATGGAGGATATTATAAACAGAGGGGGCGGCAACGTCCTGATCCGTGTTTATGAATCCACAGCAGATGGGAGCTTTTCTGATTCGGAAGTGACGGTAAGCAGTGATGGAAGAAGTTATAGAGTGCCTGCAGGGGCAGTTGTGACGCTGCATCCAGGAGAGAGTATTACCATCTATCCTTATCTCTACCATGATTTTAAAGTGGAGCCCCATACCGGACCTGTACTGCTTGGTGAAGTTTCCATGTGCAACGACGATAAGGAAGACAACCGCTTTTATCAGCCAATTGGCCGTTTCCCCAAAATCGAAGAAGACGAGCCCCCATACCGCCTCCTTTGCAACGAATACCCGGAGGCTGAGTAATTGTGCATAGTGATGAAAATTCAGGCGTGGACAATCCTGATTCTTCAAATACAGCATATTAAATATGACAAATGTAATTGAAAACTCATTACATTGTGCACATGTTTTAAAATAAACAGCATGGTATGATATTTATGTAGCATATAACACAATTATATAATGTATAAGGAGGATTTATCATGAAAAAAAGCACAAAAAAGCTCGCCGCGATTCTGATGTGTGCAGCGCTTGCCGGAATATCTGTGGCAGGCTGCAGCAATGGGGAACCAGAAACAAAGGCGCCGGAGACAACAAAAGCCGCTGAGGAAACAAAAGCAGAGACAAAAGCGGAAACGAAGGCTGAAGCGAAAACAGAAACAACGGCTGCCGTAAAATCCGACTCTGCTGTAAACATGGCAGATGCAAATGTAAAAAAGAAAGATCCAAGCAAGCATTATAAATTCGGGTATACCTGTATGGACGGTACAAACCCATTCTTTGTTACTATTGAAAAGACCATGCGGGAAATGATTGAAGCCCAGGGAGATGAACTGGTTTCTGTGGATCCGGCTAATGATGTAACACTTCAGATCACCCAAGTTGAGGATCTGGTTTCCCAGAAAATCGATGCCATGTTTATGAATCCTGCGGAAGCAGAAGGAATCCTTCCGGCACTGGACCAGTTAAAAGAAGCAAAGATACCTACGGTAGGATTTGATACGGAAGTGGCTGACATGTCCTATCTGATCTCTTATACCGGATCTGATAACTACAATGCAGGATTCGTATGCGGGGAAGATTTAGTTAAGAAATGTCCAAATGGCGGAGATATCATTGTTCTGGATTCCCCTACCATGAATTCTGTAACTGACAGAACCAACGGATTTTTGGATGCCATTAAAAATCACAACTTCAACATCGTTGCCCAGCAGGATGCAAAAGGAAATTTAGAGGTCTCCATGGGAATCGCAGAAGATTTACTTCAGGCTCACGGTGATGTAGTTGCCATATTCGGCGGAAATGATCCCACAGCTTTAGGAGCACTGGCAGCTGCAAATGCAGCCGGAATCAAAGACTGCAAAATCTACGGCGTAGACGGTTCTCCGGATATCAAGGCAGAAATGGCGTCCGGCACTTCCCTGATCGAAGGAAGCGGCGCCCAGTCACCGGTTAAAATCGCACAGTCTGCAGTCAATATCATGTATTCTTACTTAAATGGGGAAGAAGTCGCTGACCGGTATCCGGTTGAAACATTTCTCATTACATCTGACAACGTAAAGGATTATGGCACAGACGGCTGGCAGTAAATAAAGATAAGAGGAACCTTGCCTCCTGGAACAGGCGTGTTTGCATGCACCGGGAGGCGGAACCTTTTTTCCCAGACTGGCCTCATAAATGGATAACGCAGTGTAAGAACAGGCAGGTGAATATATGAGTGAGAAAATTCTGCTTCAGATGAAAAATATCCACAAATCCTTCCCGGGTGTCAACGCACTGCAGGGGGTGGATTTTGAGCTGTTCCCTGGAGAAGTTCACGCGCTTCTCGGCGAAAACGGGGCTGGAAAGTCCACGCTCATCAAGGTATTAGGCGGAATTTATATTGCAGAAGAGGGAGAGATTTTCATTGAAGGACAGAAGGTGGTCATTGACGGAGTAAATGCTTCTCATGCCAATGGAATTTCCATCATCCATCAGGAACTGGTACTGGTCCCCCATATGACCGTGGCAGAAAACATTTTCCTGGGACGGGAACCTGGAAGAGGCGGTTTCATTGACCATGAGACAATGGAACGGGAAGCAGGGAAGCTCTTAGATGATTATCAGATGAGCATTTCTCCGGGAGCTTTTGTCAAAGACTTAACCATTGCCCAGCAGCAGATGGTGGAGATCGTCAAAGCCATTTCCTACCGGTCTAAGATTCTGGTCATGGATGAACCAACCTCCTCCATATCGGACAAAGAGGTGGAGTTCCTTTTTCAGACCATGCGGATGCTGATCAAAAAGGGGGTGGGAATTATTTATATTTCCCACAAAATGGATGAGCTGGAGCAGATCTGTGACAGAGTGACCGTTTTAAGAGATGGAACATACGTAGGAACAAAAGTTGTTAAGGACACATCAAGAGATCAGCTAATCTCCATGATGGTGGGGCGGGAACTGACAAAATATTATACCAGGGATTATAATGACCCCGGTGATGTTGTATTAAAATGTGAAAATATAGCAGACGGAAAGATGGTAAAAGGAGCAAGTTTTGAACTGCGCCAGGGAGAGATCATCGGCTTTGCCGGGCTGGTGGGAGCAGGCAGAAGTGAAACCATGAAATGTATTTTCGGTCTGACGCCGTGTCTGTCCGGGGAAATATCTGTAAATGGGAAACCGGCAAGAATCAAATCCCCCTTAGATGCCATGAAATATAAAATTGCCCTGGTGCCGGAGGACCGGAAACAGGAAGGCCTTTATCCGGTGCAGAGTGTCCGCTTTAACTCCACAATTGAAGTCCTTAAATCCTTTATCAAAGGAATTTTAGTCAATCAGAAAAAAGAAGAAGAAATAACCGGTAAATATATCGAAATGATGGATACAAAGACTCCATCCCAGGAACAGCTGATCGGTAACTTATCCGGCGGAAACCAGCAGAAGGTTATGATCGGAAGATGGCTTGCCACTTCTCCTGACATCCTGATCCTTGATGAACCTACCAGAGGCGTGGATGTAGGGGCAAAATCAGAAATTTATGCAACCATGAATGAACTGGTCAAAGAGGGAATGTCAATTATCATGATTTCTTCCGAACTGCCGGAAATTCTAAATATGAGCGACCGGGTATATGTCATGTGCGACGGAAAAACCACCGGCTGTTTCCACCATAGCGAAAACATTACCCAGGAACAGATTATGAAGCTGGCAGCCAAGTAGGAAAGAGGGAGAGATCAGATGACAACTAGACTTCAAAAAAATATGAAACAATATTTAAAAGATAACATCGGAATTATCGGTGCACTGCTGATTCTGTGTATTTTCTTATCCATATTTCCAAAGACCAGCGGTGTATTTCTGACACATAAAAATATATTTAATGTACTGAGGCAGATTTCTTCAAACTTATTCCTTGCATGCGGAATGACCATGGTAATTATTTTAGGCGGAATTGACCTTTCCGTCGGTTCCATCATTGCTCTTTCCGGCTGTGTGGCTGCCGGCTGTGTGGCACGTTATAATCTTCCCATATTTGCAGCGGTTTTAATTGGCATTCTCATCGGTATGGCAGTTGGTATGGCAAACGGTGTGGTAATTTCCAAAACCACTATTCCTCCGTTTATCGTCACACTAGCCACCATGAATGTGGCAAAAGGCCTGGCATATGTTTATACCGGCGGTTCTCCCGTGAGAGTTGTCACAAAGAAATGGCAGTTTCTCGGTGCCGGCTACATCGGAGGAGTCCCCACCCCTGTCATTATCCTGGTTTTTGTGTTAATCATTACCGCAATTATTATGAATAAGACAAAGCTGGGACGCCACATCTATGCAGTGGGGGGAAATTCACAGGCTGCCAGGTTTTCCGGAATCAGCACAGCAAGAGTGAAATTACTGGTACATACCTATTCCGGAATTATGGCAGGTCTTGCAGGCGTTGTCCTGGCTTCCCGCATGTATTCCGGCCAGCCTACCGCAGGAGACGGAGCAGAAATGGATGCCATTGCAGCGGTAGTTGTTGGAGGAACCTCCATGGCGGGCGGTTCCGGTAAAATCGGAGGCACCATAATCGGAGGTCTGATTATCGGCGTATTAAACAACGGTCTGAATCTTCTGAATGTGAATTCATTCTGGCAGTATGTGGTAAAAGGCATTGTGATTCTTCTGGCAGTATTTGTGGACTACTTAAGAAACAAGAAAAAAGGTTAAAAATCTCCACAGGCAGGGAGCGTTTCCTTAACAGAGAAACGCTTTTTGTGGTATAATAAATAAAAAACGCGGGGGTGTTTTAAACATGAAGAGAAAGTCGGGGGTAATTCTCTTAATTGCACTGATTGCAGCTTTGTCAGCTGGCTGCAGCAGGAGGAAGGACGAAGCACCTCCTCATGAGGCTCTTATATTCGGAGCCACTTATATGACACGGAATAATCCCTATTTCAATGTACTGGGACAGGGGATCGAAGAAGTGGTGGAAGCCAATGGAGACATTCTTCTGACAAGAGATCCTTTGCAGGATCAGGAGAAGCAGAATGAACAGATTCAGGAACTCATTGATGAAGGAATCAGTATGCTTTTCTTAAATCCGGTTGACTGGGAAGCGGTCCGCCCGGCGTTAATTGCCTGTAAGAAGGCAGGTGTTGCGGTTATTAATGTAGATACCGTGGTAAAGGACCGGGATCTGGTAATATCCGTGATTGAAACTGACAACTACCAGGCAGGCCAGCTCTGCGCCCTGGATATGATGAAGCGAAAGAAGTCTGCGGATATTGTAATACTGGATAATCCGATTCAGATGTCGATCACCTACCGGGCACAGGGGTTTACCGATGCCATTGCAGGCAATCCCAATTACCGGGTGGTATACCGGCATGCGGCAGCGGGGGAAATTGAGGTTTCTTCCAAAGTAATGGAGGAGTTTTTAAACCAGAATAAAAAGTTTGATGTGGTTCTTGGAGGCAATGATCCTACGGCGCTTGGTGCTTTGGCAGCACTTCAGCAGGCAAGAAAGGAGGAAGGAGTTCTTATCTACGGCATAGACGGATCTCCTGACTTCAAGGCAATACTGGATATGGGGTACGTGACCGGAACCAGTGCCCAAAGCCCCAAATCCATAGGAAGAGTCGCAGCGGAAACCGCTTACCGGTATTTAAGCGGAGAACCGGTTGACCCATATATCAGTCTGTCCAGTACCCTGATCACAAAGGACAATCTGGCAGACTACGAAATCGATGGC
Source organism: Lacrimispora sp. 38-1 (assembly GCF_049890855.1). Lineage (NCBI taxonomy): Bacteria > Bacillati > Bacillota > Clostridia > Lachnospirales > Lachnospiraceae > Lacrimispora > Lacrimispora sp. 38-1. The sequence continues at coordinate 185,776 of NZ_JBANEW010000099.1, forward strand.
TGGCAGTAGGGTGAGAAATGGAAGAGAATAAATCGAACAGCAGGATCAGGATTCTACAGACCGGAATCCTCATCCTCAATATCATATCCGTTATGGGAATCAGCATTTTTATATATGGTACAATTGAAAAAATCCGCAGAACATACGGTGCAAGAGAATTCTTAAATGAAATTCAGGCCATCGTCTGGTATCCTTATGCCAAAATATGGCTCTGCGCCCTGCTGTTAGGGTTTCTCACCTTAAGCATGGTGATCAGAGACCGGCTGTTTCCCAATAACAGCAAGGTTATTTTAACCAGTCTTGTTGCAGATTTTATTGTATGCTTTGCAATTATCATTGAACTGAATTTCAACTACAACGGAATTCTTCTGCTGGTATTTTCCAACGTTATTCTGTATGTAAAAAATGGAAAATCCAGATACATCCTGGCGGCTGTTGCCATTGGAAGCTTCATTCTGGCCGATTATGAACTGTTGTCCATTTCGTACAGACTGTATTCCATCCAGGATTATATTGCTTTTTACAGCGCCACAAAACAGCAGTATTTTCTGAGTATTTATAACATTTTTATATCCTTAAATGTAATTTTATTTGTCGCTTACTGTGTCAATATCATAAACGAGCAGCAGGGAAACATCGAAGAAATACACGGGTTAAACGAAAAGCTGCATGATGTGAACGAACAGCTGCAAAAGTATTCTCTTATGGCGGAGAAAATGGCAGAAACCAGAGAACGCAACCGTCTGGCAAGGGAAATTCATGATACACTGGGACATACACTCACAGGGATTTCAGCCGGAATCGATGCATGTATTGCGATCATCGGCACTTCACCGGAACAGACAAAAAAGCAGCTGGAACTGATCTCCAAAGTTACCAGAGACGGAATTAAAGACATCCGCCGCTCCGTCAGTGAATTAAGGCCGGATGCCTTAGACCGGTTCAGTCTGGAATTTGCCATTAACAAGATGGTAACTGACATCAACGCCGTATCGGATACAAGGGTTTATTTCGACTGCAGGGTAAGTAATTTGAAATTCGGTGAAGATGAAGAAAATGCAATTTACCGCGTGGTGCAGGAAGGAATTACCAACGCCATACGCCACGGACAGGCGAAAGAAATATGGGTGACCGTGAAAATGGAAAAGGAAGATATTCTGATTCAGATTAAAGATAATGGAATTGGATGCAAAGAAATGAAAAGCGGTTTCGGTACCAAACATATGAAAGAGCGGATTCGTATGTTAAACGGAGCCGTGACGTTTGACGGGAGCGATGGTTTTATCGTAAATGCAAGAATACCGATCCGGAGGGGAGAAACCTATGATTAAAGTATTGATTGCCGATGATCAGGAACTGATACGCCAGAGCCTGCAGATTGTCTTAAACAGCAGAAAAGACATGACCGTTACCGATGTGGCGGCAGACGGTCAGGAGGTGATGCGGTGCATCCGGAAAAATAAGCCGGACGTAATCCTAATGGATGTGCGTATGCCCAAAATGGATGGGGTGCAGTGCACAAAGCTTATTAAAGAAAGCCACCCTCAGATTAAGATCATTATACTGACTACATTTGATGATGATGAATATGTATACAATGCTTTAAAATATGGTGCCAGTGGATATTTACTGAAAGGAGTCTCCATGGAAGAGCTGGCAAATGCGATTACAACCGTTTACAATGGCTGGGCTATGATTAATCCGGATATAACAGCAAAGGTTTTAAGACTGTTTTCCCAGATGGCAAAAGCAGACTATTCCATTACGGTAAAAGAAAAAAACATGGATGAACTTACGAAAACCGAATGGAAGATCATAGCACAGGTAGAAAAAGGAGCAAGCAACCGGGAAATCGCCGCGGCCTTAAGCTTATCGGAAGGAACCGTACGAAATTATCTGAGCACCATTTTAAATAAACTGAATTTAAGAGACAGGACCCAGCTTGCAATCTGGGCAGTACAGAACAATGTGAGGAATAAGGTGGAAGGACGGATCGAGGAAACAGAGGGAGCATTATGAAAAAAAAGAAATTCATTCTCAGCGGGCTGTTATGTTTGCTTTTGCTGTGTGCCTTCTGCTTTGTCTGCCACAAAAGCAGCCGTCCGGTTATACTGGAATTTGGTATGTTTACCGGCAGCAACTGGGATGTGGCAAGTGCCAACAGCTTTAAAATAATGGACCGGGCCATTGAAGATTTTGAAAAAACACATCCAAATGTGAAGATTCACTATTACAGCGGAATTGCAAAGGAGGATTACTCTGAATGGTGCGCCAGAAAGCTTCTGGAAGGAAAGACACCCGATGTATTCATGGTGCTGGATTCTGATTTTGACAAATTTACGTCTCTTGGAGTTATGAAGAACCTGGATGATTTAATGTCCTCTGACAGCAGCTTTCACAAGGATGACTTCTTCGAAACCGCTTTGGACACCGGACGAAACGGAGAGCATCAGTATGCACTCCCCTATGAAGTGGTGCCGACTCTGATGTTTGTAAATAAATCTCTTCTTGCAAAAGAGGGGATAACGATGCCAAGAGAAGACTGGACCTGGGAAGATATGGATGAGATCTGTCAGAAAGTTACAAAGGATACTGACCAGGATGGTCTTTTAGATCAGTTCGGAACTTATAATTACAGCTGGCGGGATGCCTTATATACCTGCGGAGGCAAACTATTCGGGAATAATCAGGCACAGATATCCTTTACCGACAGCCGGGTTTTAAATGCGGTCAAATACATCAAACGCCTGAATGATATCAACCGGGGGCAGAGTGTGACACAGGAAGATTTCAATGCGGGAAAAGTGGCATTTATGCCTCTTACGTTTGCAGAGTACCGCACCTACAAAACCTATCCGTACCGGATTAAAAAATACACCAAATTCCAATGGGACTGCATCACATTTCCGGCAGATAAAGAAGGCGGTAATATATCCAAGGTAGATGCACTGTTAATCGGAATCGGCAGCAAAACCAGGCATGAAACCCTTGCCTGGGAGTTTCTAAAACAGCTGACCTATACCAGAGAAATGCAGATGGATGTTTACCGTTATTCCCAGGGGGTGCCTGCACTAAGGGCGGTGGCCTCTTCCCAGGAAGGGGTGGATTGCCTTCAGGAGGACATGGACGAAGGAGAGCAGGTCATAAGCAGCACACTTTTGTGCCATGTCATTGAAAACGGGATCATAGAACCTAAGCTCCTCCAGTATCAGCAGGTTATGAATCTGGCAGATGGAGAAGTGTCCAAAATTCTGCAGGAAAATAAAAATGTGGACAGCAGCATGAAGATCTTTCAGCGGACAGTCAGTAAATATTTGCAGCAGCAGAAATAAACAGCTTGTAATAAAAAGTACAGTTAAATATAATGGTAGGAGATGTTAAAATACAGATTATTATATGGCGGAGGTTATTAACGGTGCGGTTTTTAGAAGTAGAGAAAAAGGGGTTGGCTCAGATAAAATCCCAGAATCGGGTTCGTATATTCAGCGAAATATTAAGACAGCAGCCTATTTCCAGAACTCAATTGGAAACAGTTCTTTCCTTATCTCCGTCAACGGTTTCAAGAATTGTGGAACAATTACTGAAAGCTGGAATTATCAAAGAATCCGGAACCGAACCAAAAGCGATCGGAAGAAAGCCGATTATGCTTTATATCAGAGAAGATGCATATTATGTAATCGGAATAAGTATAACAAAGAAACGAATTGCATTTGGGTTGATGAATGTTCTGGGAGAGATGATTGAAAAAGTACAATGGAGTACCATTGCCATCAGTAGAAGTGAAGAATTATTATCAACACTGGAACGCGGCATTAGCCACTTGCTTTTAACGTGCAGTATTTCCCCTGAACAGATTTTAACCATTGGCATCGCTGCCAGAGGGCTGATTAATAAAGAGACGGGAAGTATTCTTTATGCCATGGAAACAAAAGAATGGATTCCGGTCAGGGAGCATTTAAATCAGATATTTGACTGCCCGGTCTATCTGGAAAACAATGTGGCGGCTGACTTAAAAGCCCAATATATGCAGGATAGTGTAATTGAGAACGCCATGGTTTATCTGTATATGGACGAGGGGATCGGCGGCAGTATTATTTATGATGGTAAGATTATCGATGGTCAGAGCAATATGGCTGCCAGATTTGGACATCTGACCGTTATTCCAGATGGAAAACTGTGCAGCTGTGGTAAAAGAGGGCATTTGGAAGCATACGTTACCAATAGTTTGCTGATCGAAGCATATAGACAGCAAACCCAGCCGTCCTGTAGTTCCGTTAAGGAAATCTGTTTTGCAGCCAGTCAGGGAGAGCCAGAGGCGAACATAATTATTGATGAAGCATTAAGAAAATTAGCTTTTGCCATTTCTCAGATACTAGTGAATATCAATCCAGGGACCTTGGTTTTGTATGGCGAGTTATTCGAATATTATCAGGGAGTCATCGATGCATTGAAAAAAGAAATTGATAAGCTGGTCTTTGATGAGAAGCTTTACCAGATTAAATGGATCATCAGGAAAGAACATCAGGTACAGGTGGAGCGAAGCATTGCAAAATTAGCTTTGGAATGGGTGTTGGTATAAGCGAAAAGAATTGGACAATCATGATATTTTTGTGAAATGGAGTGGAGTGTGTATAACATACATATTCCGCTCTTTTTAATTACATCATTGAAGTATAATTAATATTATATAATTTCAAGTTGAAATTATATATGCAATATGTTAGAGTTACACTTACATAAGCAATGCAAATACTACGTATACAACAAATAATTGGTAATGAAAAAGGAGGATGGTTTTGAATCTATTATATTTAAACACTCACGATATAGGCAGATACTTAAATATCTACGGATATGATGTGGAAACTCCCAATCTAAACCAGCTGGCAAAAGAGGGGATGCTGCTTCGCAACATGCATTGTGCCAGTCCCACCTGTTCGCCAAGCAGGGGGGTACTGCTGACAGGACAATATCCACACAATAACGGATTAATTGGTCTGGCTCACAGAGGATTTGATATTACAGACAAAAAGACACACTTAGCAGCATTTTTAAATCAGCAGGGGTACGAAACTGTTCTGGCAGGGGTGCAGCATGAGATCAGAACAAGGTCAGAGTCAGAGCTCGGCTATGAAAAGGTACTGAATTCAGAAGCCTATTATCAAAAAGGAATTCGCCAGGAAGAATTTCTGACTATGCAGGATGAGATGGCAACAGAAGCTGCTGTTGATTACCTTCAGTCAAGAAAAACGACAGACCGGCCATTTTATTTAGCCGTGGGTTATGGCTGTACCCATAGGGAATATCCTGATCTGCCCCGGGAATATAACTGCAGCTATATTATGCCGCCTAAGGGAGTGCCGGATCAGGCGGGAACGAGGCAGGATATGGCCAGATTAAAAATAGCCCTGGAACGTATGGATCGATATTGCGGAAAAATTATTGAGACATTAAAGGCCGTAGGAGAATATGAGAATACGGTGATTGTATTTACTACCGACCATGGTCTGCCAATCCCCAAGGCAAAGTGCACATTGTATGATGATGGCACCGGTGTTGCAATGATAATCAAAGCACCCGGAGTAACCAGAGCATGCCAGAGTTCAGATGCTTTGCTGTCCCAGATTGACTTGTATCCGACTCTTTGCGAGCTGCTGTCCCTGCCGCAGCCTGTATGGCTTCAGGGCGTATCCTTTTTACCTGTTCTAAACCAGACCGCATCAGAAGTCCGCAATGAAATATACGGCGAAATTAATTATCATATTGCCTGTGAACCGGTCCGGGCAGTGAGGACCAGCCGTTATAAGTACATACGTCATTATCTGGCTGAATATCCATATCAGATCCCATGCCACATTGATGACAGCGAACCGAAAGAAATCTTTCATCAGGCCGGTATTTTTGAACAGAAGCTTCCAATGGAAGAATTATACGATTTAGTGGGTGATCCACAGGAACGGAATAATCTTGCTAAATGTCCGGAATATCAAAAGCAGAAAAATGAAATGCAGAATCGATTACTGGAATGGCAGCTTAAAACCGGGGATCCTTTAGCAGAAACCGGAACCGTTTGCCTTCCGTCAGGAGCTATTGCCAGCACGCCGGATTCCTACAGCACCAAAACACAGGTCATACTGCCGGAATGCAAACAATATTTAGGAGCTTTAAAAGAGGTACTTCAAAATAATATAAAAGGCTAAGCCTATCATTGTTCGAAAAGAGCAAAATAAAAAGTTGTAATTTCGATAAGGAATTATAACTTTTTTATTTCTGATCTGAAATTCTAAAATAATGTTCGTTTATTTGAGAGAAGTGTAATTAAAAATCAATTACAATGTGTTTATATCAAATGGAGAGAGGTCAGAACAATGAGAGAGAAAGGTGAAGTTGTATTAGAAGTCAGGAATATGTGTAAGAACTTCGGATCAACCATAGCCCTTAACCATGTAGATTTTCAAATCAGGAAAGGAGAAATACGAGGGTTAATAGGGGAAAATGGGAGCGGGAAATCAACCGTTTCTTCCATTATTGCAGGAATGCAGCCAGCTACTGATGGAGAGATGTTTTACCATGGAAAGCCATGGAAACCAAAGACAATGCTAGAAGCGGCAAAGGCGGGAATCGGTATGATTGTTCAGGAAGCCGGAACAATCGAAAATATAACAGTAGCCGAGAATATATTTCTGGGGAATGCGGCTGATTTTTTAAAGGGACCATTTGTCAACAGAAAGGTAATGACAAAGGCTGCAGAGAAAGCATTGACAGATTGCGGAATTGATTATATCAATGCGTCCTATCCCACCAGACTGCTGGATATGCAAAAGCGTAAACTGATTGAGATTGCAAAGGTAATGTCTTTGGACCCTGAGATATTGATCGTAGATGAAACCACGACAGCCCTGTCCCAGCGCGGCAGAGATATCTTGTATAAAATTATGCACCGGCTGGCAGATGCGGGTAAGTCGGTATTGATTATTTCTCATGATATGGAAGAAATGATGACCCATTGTGACGTTCTCACAATTTTACGTGACGGTGAGATTATTGATAATCTGGAAAAAGAAGATTTTGAGGACAGTAAAATCAAAAAACTGATGGTAGGACGTGATATTCAGGGTAATTATTACCGGAATGACAACGATACCTGGAGCGATGAAATCGTCTTAAAAGCAAACTATATTACCACCCTGAATGATCTGATGTGTTTTAATCTGGAGTTACATAAAGGTGAGATTCTTGGTATCGGCGGTTTGTCAGACTGCGGCATGCATGCTTTAGGACGAGCCCTCTATGGCCTGGACGAGGTAATTGACGGTGAAGTAATTCTCACAAAAACTAACACGGTTGTAAAGGACAGTATTATTGCTTTTCAGCATGGTATGGGCTATGTTTCCAAAAACCGGGATTCGGAGTCCCTGGAACTTATGGCACCGGTGAAAGAAAACATTCAGAGCACCGGCTATTGGAAGAACATCTGGAAAAAACCTCTGATCGATTTTAAGAAAGAGAAAAAGTATGTAACAGATCAAGTGGAAAATCTGTCAATAAAATGCCGCAATATAAATCAGCCGGTCCGTTTTCTATCAGGCGGCAATAAGCAGAAAGTGGTATTTGGAAAGTGGATTGCCGCTGATTCCAGCATATTGATTCTTGACTGCCCTACCAGAGGTGTTGATGTTGGAGTGAAGGCAGCCATGTATCAGTTGATGTATGAAATGAAAAAACAGGGAAAAGCAATTATTATGATCAGTGAAGAATTACCGGAACTGATTGGCATGAGTGACCGGCTTCTGATTATGCGGGATGGTGCAGTCAGCGGTGAATTTTACCGCAAAGATGGTTTAAATGAGCATGACCTGATTAATTACATGATTTAAGGGAGGAAATTCAAGTGAAACAATTAACAAAAATAAAGGAAAACCGTTATTTCCTGGAAGTGTTTCCTTTTGCCATTTTATTTCTTCTTTTGCTTGTGTTTGGGTTAGGCACAGGGGGACGCTTCTTTGCAAAAGCAAATATAACCGGGATTTTTAATCAGGCACTCATAACCGCAACAGCCACCATCGGTATTGCATTTATCTATACCACCGGCAATCTGGATATCTCGATCGGGGCGGTTATTGCCCTGGCGGCAACGATAGGCGGAAAAATATATCTGGCAACAGAAAATGTAGTAATTATGATTCTGGTAACACTCCTGATCTGTCTGGCACTGATGGCATGGAATTCCACTTTGTCAGTCAGCTTACATATTAAAACAACCACTGCTGCAATTGTTATGATGCAGATTTATAAGGCAATACAGGAGTCTCTGGTAGGTGCTGTAGATTTAGCTGTACCTTTTGCCATATGCTCGGCATTGGAAAAGAGCGCATTCCGGATGGTGACTCTTATGTTATATCTGGTTCTGGCAATTGTGATTTACAATTTCACCCCCTTTGGCAGAGCAATCCGCTTTATTGGGGGAAATGAAAACTGTGCCACCCAGAGCGGCTTAAGAAAGTCAACTTATATCCGCTTAAGTTTCCTGATTGCAGGAGTCGGAGTAGGCTTGTCAGCCGTTTACACGATTATCCGTGTAGGAACGATTACTACATCTACAGCCGGAAGTATGGGTATGGATGTAATGCTGGCAACCGTGCTGGGGGGAATGTCAATCTTTGGCGGTGACCGTTCCAAATGCTATGCAGGTGTGTTGGGAGCAATTACGGTAGTAGTGTTAAACAAGGGGCTTCTGATGATGGGAGTGGATAACTCACTCGTACAGGGCATCCGGGGAATTTTATTCCTTTTGTTAGTGTATTTAAACAGCGAAAGACCAGATGTATTACCAACCAGAAAACAATTTTAGGAGGAATGAAGAATGAAAAGAAGAGTATTGGCAATAGCAATGGCATTTACCATGATGGCTGCAGGTCTGGCAGGATGCAAAAGCGCATCGGAAGAGGCTGTGGCTGATCCGACCACTACAGCGGCAGGCAGCACAGCAGCGGGAGAAAGTACGGCCGCTAACACAACTCAGGCTGCAAACTACGATCATGCTGCTGACCACGAAACGTTTAAAATCGGGCTTGCTTTCGCAGATATGTCCAATGAAAACCTGGAACGGATTGATTACCTTAAAAATTATGTGGCTCCAAAATACAATGTAGAATTTATTGTTTCGGAGGCACTGGATTCAGCCGAGGCAGAACTCAATTTTATTGAAAATGCGCAAATTTCCGGAGCCAGGGGTATCCTCAGTTTCGCACCTACTTACTGGGAGCAGGCCGGAAATAAATGCCAGGAACTGGGTATCTATTATGCAGTACAAAGAACAGCTAATACCTCAAGCATTGACGGATTAGAATATTTCTGTGGTGGTTTTGGTTCTCAGCAGTCATCAACGGCGGCCCAGATGAAAATTGCGGCTGAAAACTTCCTTGGCGGCGGCGAAAAACACGGCATTCTGATTCCAACTCTGCTGGCTTGTAAAAATAATGAGGCTCATCGTCTCAACGCAACCGCGATTATGGAAGCAGTTGAGGAAGCGTATGGTTTAAAATTCACAAAGCCAATTGATGAACTGGTAGTTGCCGGTGAACCTACAATGGCAGAAAACGATAAAGGAATTGATGTTTATCTGTATCCGGGAGAGATGAAAAACGAAGATGTAATCACAGGTATTTCGGCAGCGTTATTAACTGGAAAATATGATGTAGTAATGGGTGCCGGCAATACATATACACAGTTGTCACAGATTATTGATGAAGCTGAGCGGTCATTTAACAAAAATATTAAGGTGGCATCTGTTGGTGAATTATCTGAATCATTACATACCGCAATGAATACAGATGACTGTACTGGTAATAAGGCATTGGATTTTGCTGTAGTAAAGTCAACAACGGTAATTGCCGGCGAAGGTTTTGCAATTTTGATGAATGGTCTGTTGGGCGATTCTGACGTTCTCAAACCAGATGGCAAAGCAATGAAATTCCAGGCATTAAACTGGGGATGTGACGGCCCGCAGCAATTAGCAGAGATTGAACAGCTGGATCAGGATGAATCCACTTATGTTTTTAATTCTGCGATGATTGATAAGATGATTAAAAAGACGAACCCCAATCTTACCAATGAGGAAATGCACAACACGTTAGGTGATTTAACGCTGTATAATTGCTTAAAGATGTTGGGGCTTACCCAATAAAGGAGACTGCCATGAATAAGAGCGCACTTAGATTGAATATTAAAAATGCCATCTGTTCCTTTTGTGTACCGGCAGGGATATATCTGATTATGGAAATTATCTCCCGGGTGGTTACTGGAGCAGGAGTTATTAATAATATGGCAGATTTGAAGAATCTGGCTCGAACCTTCGCCTCTTTGTTTTGTATTGCACTGGCTCTCAGCTGCAATCTGCCAGCTGGAAGAATGGATTTTTCACTTGGCTCCCAGATGATTCTCGCGGTGATATTTGGAGGTAATATTGCTCTAAGCCTGGGAATGGGAGGAATCGGGACATTGGTTATCAGTATCATATTTGGTGTGATTGCCGGTTTCTTAGTTGGTGTGGCATTTGTAAAAACCAGAATTATTCCCATGATTCTTGGTATGGGAATGGCCCTGATCTATGAATGTATTTCATTCTCAGCATTTGGATCAAAAGGACTGCAGACATTCGGAAACAGTAAACTGGCAGTTTTATCGAACGTAACTTTTATATCCATTGTAGTGCTGCTGGTAACTTTGGTAATGGGATATTTATTCCTGATGTCACCATTTGGTTATAACCGCAAGGCAATTCAGGGAAATCAGAGGATTGCCATGAACTCAGGAATTAATATTTTCTCTAATTGTATAATCTGTTATACCATAGCAGGCGGTCTGGTCGCCATCGCCGGAATCTTCGACACCGTTTTTAAAGGTAATCTGGCACCGGTTTTAGGTATGGATTCCCGCGCTACGGTTATGGGTAATATGTTTGCGGTTATGCTTGGAATGACTATGGCACGCTTCAGCAATTCTGTAGTCGGTATTTTGATGGCTGTATTGTCAATTAAGATTTTAACTCTGGGTCTCTCCAAACTGGCTTTAGACAACAGCGTACAGACCTTAGTCATCTATTTTCTCTTCCTGATCCTGATGATCTACCGTATGAATGAAAGCGAGATCAAGGCATGGAAAAAGAAAAAACTAAGAATAGCCGAGGCAAAAAGAATCAGAGCAAAAATGGCAGAGCAATAGGAGAAAATCATGAAAAAACCCGATATATTAATATATTTGAGCGATCAGCACAGCCCCATCTTTTCCGGATGGGGTGCTGTGCCGGTTGAAACGCCAAATTTAGACAGACTAAGGGAAGACGGGACTAATTTTACAGAGAGTTACACCTCCTGTCCGCTGTGTGTACCAGCAAGAATGTCAATGCTGTCAGCAAAGCTGCCTTCCAGAACAGGTGTCTATTCTAATTTTGACACCCTGGCGGATACGACTCCCACATTCCTTCATCCCTTTGTAGCCGCAGGGTATGAGACGGTGTTAATCGGACGAATGCATTTCATTGGTCAGGATCAAAGGCATGGTTTTACCAAACGTCTGGTGGGAGACATCACACCAGTCACATGGAACCGGCCAGGTGAGGCATTAGCCAGGGAGCGCGGAGTGTTTAAGGACTGCTTTATGGATACCTGCTGTACGGATGTAATTGGGGGCGGAGAATCACCGGTGCTTCATTATGATGAGACAGTGGTGGAGACAGCTCTTGAGTATTTGTCTCAGGAGCATGAAAAGCCTCAATTAATTGTAGTTGGAACCTATGGTCCCCATTACCCGTATGTGGCGCCAAAAGAATTGTATTTGAAATATTTAAAACGTGTAACCGTACCTGACAGCTTTGAAACGGATATGCCAATGAACCGGCTGCTGGAAAAAAAGAAAAAGGATCGTTCCTTTGATGCGGAAGGTGCCAGGCAGGCAATTGCGGCTTATTGCGGGATGATTGAGCATATGGATGGACAGATCGGCAGGATAAGGGCCGCTTTTAACGATTATTCCAAATGTTCCAATCAGACTTCCATATTCTGCTACCTGTCAGATCATGGCGATCAGGTTGGAGAAAATCGTTTCTATGGAAAGCAGACATTTTTTGAAAAGTCGGCGAAAATTCCGTTCCTGTTTGCCGGAGATGGCATTGGTTCCGCACGAAGCGTGGATGCTCCCGTCAGCATTATGGATTTAGGACCAACGATGTGTGAACTGGCCGGAGTAGATTTTCCCGTTGAAACTGATGGGATCAGTCTTGCGAAAGTATTGACAGGTGATGAAGAGCCGGACTATAAACGGTCGATTATCAGTCAGTTTATGGCAGGTGATTTGAATGAAAGATCCTACGGGATCATGGTAAGAAAGGACCAATTTAAGTATATTACCTATCATGGCTATGAAAATGAAGATATGCTGTTTGATCTTGCCCGAGATTCCAATGAAAAGACCAATTTAAATCATAGGATGCCTGAATTATCCAGTGAACTAAGAAATATTGCCCTGACGTTTGCAGATCCAAAGCAGCAAGAAAGGTCCTTCATGGAGCATTGGCAAATGCATAAATGGATGATGGCATGGGAAAAAGAGACTGGTATGAATGACGGAGAACGCTGGAGTAAAAATCCGGCTACTGCCAGAGATTTACCGGAAGTCAGATAGGAGCTTAGTATTTATGAATAGAAAAAATATTTTATTTTTAGTGGCGGATGATATGAATTATAATTCTCTTGGTGCTTTTGGCTGCCCGGTGGAGGACATCAGTCCTAATCTGGACAGACTGGCAGCAGAGGGGCTGTTAATGGAACGGGCTCATGTAACCGCCGCAATCTGCATGCCATCGCGAGAGTGTCTTTTAACAGGGAAATATCCTCATCGTAACGGTGCTCCAGGATTTGATCCCATTGCTGCAGATGTGACTACCTTAACGGAATATCTTCATAAATATGGCTACATGAATGGGATTTGCGGGAAAGAAGAGCACTGTAAGCCGATTGAAAAATTTGAGTGGGATTATATGGGAGATGTATTTAATGCGAAACATCTTTATGGCAGAGCACCTTATATTTATTATCAAAAGGCAAAAGAGTTTTTTGAAAAATCAAAAACAGAAAATGCGCCGTTCTTCTTTATGGCCAATTCCCACGATCCGCACCGCCCCTTTGCCGGCAGCGACCAGGAATTAAAGAAATACGGGTATCATACCTATGCTTCCCGCTATTATACACCGGAGGAAGCAGCCGTACCTGGTTTCCTTCCTGATATTCCCGAGATCAGAAAAGAGGCAGCTGAATATTTTTCCAGTGTGCATCGCTGCGATGAAACTATGGGAATGGTACTAAAAGCATTAAAGGAATCAGGGATGTATGACGATACTATTATTGTATTTTTAAGTGATAACGGGATGGCATTTCCTTTTGCTAAAACAAACTGTTATTTAAACAGCAACCGTACTCCTATGATTGTCAGGGCGCCTGGTGTAACAAAAGCAGGGGAACGAGATACGGCTCACTACGTTTCAGGAATAGATTTTATGCCAACAATGCTGGAGCTGCTGGAACTGCCCATTCCGGAAGATATGGATGGCCGTTCTTACGCAGGAATATTGAAGGGACAAAAGGAGTCTGGATGGGAAGATGTTTATACTCAGATAACCTCAACAGCCAGGCATGATTTATATCCCATGCGGGCAATTCAGGATGCCGGGTATGCTTACATATTCAATGACTGGTCAGATGGCAGTTATCAGTTCATGAATGAATCGAAAATGGGGCGGACCTATCAGGCAATGGTGAACGAAGCAAAAAACGATGAAACCGTTGCCGCCCGTGTCCAGATGTATGATTATCGGAAAAAAGAAGAATTATATGATTTAAGGAGAGATCCGGATGCCTTGGAGAATTTAATTGACAAACCACAATATCAGGAAACCGTGAATCACTATCGTCGGAAAATGTTAAGATACATGGAAAACACCAAGGATGAGATTGTATTGCAATATCGGAAAGCCATGCCGGATCTGAACCAGATTTAAGTTGGTATAGAAACTGTTTATAGAAAGAGGGCAAACTGGATTGATTTATCGTTTGTCCCTTTTTGTAATGTAATTAACATCTGATGCAAAGTGAGGACGGAACGTGTATGAATGTTTATGGCATTCGAAAGCTGCCAGAGAAGCGCAATGGGAAGAGGGGGCGCCGGGTATCACTGAAAAATCTGATTCCGGGATTATTTTTGGGTATTATGATTCCATTAGCAATGATATTGGTCATTTATTCCAGTTATATTGCCCGCAGCGTGGAGGTCACTTCCAGTCAGTCTTCCAGAAGCCAGTTGGAGATATTTAAAAGTCATCTGGAAAGTACGATGAAGGCAACGGAGCGGGTAATGTCCGGGATGGTATCAGGAAATGCCCAGTTTCAAAGCTTTTCTATTGAGCTGATGCTCAATGAAATGTACAACCGGTCTTATAATATACAAGAGATTTTAAAGTCAAATCTGACCGCCAACCAGAATCTGTATACAATGGCTGTTTACAGTCCGGTAAATAGCTGGTATACCGGCGAATACAATGCTTATTATGAGATTACGGCTACCCAGCGTATCCAGGCTCAGAAAAATCTGGAAACGGAGATTAAGAGGCTGATTAATCAGGGGGATTTTGATTTATCCAAGTGGTTTTTCCATTCGATCGGAGGGAGAGATTATCTTCTGCGGGGAATGAACTACCGTACTGTTTACTGTATTGCTGTAATCGATTTAGAGCGTCTGAATACCATTGCAGTTTCGGACTACCGGATGAATGGAACTTTAATATTTGGTGATGGGGAAACGATGATTTATCCGGATCTGGAACTTGGGCTTTCACCTGATGAAATTGAGATAGCTGGTGACAGTTATCTGATCACAGGGACTTCCAAAAAATATCTGGTTGTTTCTGATCAGGCGGGATATATTACACTGATCTATGCAAGGCCTTATGATGGTATTTTAAATGAGATGAACCTGTTTCATGTTATTGTTATTATCTGTGCCGTAATGGCGGTTGTATCAGTTCCTTTTGTTTCAATCTGGCTGTGGGAACTGGTGGTCAATCCCATTTCCCACCTTACCAAAACCATTGAAGCAATCCGAAACGGCGATTTATCTGCTCATGTGGATACGTATGCAGTGGAGGAATTTTGTCAGGTCAATGATATGTTTAATCAGATGATTGATGAGATTTCAGAATTGAAAATCGCTTCTTATGAAAAAGAGCTTGAAAAGCAGAACACAGAATATCAATTGCTGCAATCCCAGATCCGTCCTCATTTCTATCTTAACTGTTTAAAGAATATATACGGTATGGCAGAGTCCGGAAAAAACAAGGAGATCCAGCAGACCATTTTACATTTGTCAAGTTATCTGCGTTATATTTTTACAATCACAAAAGATTGTGTTCCACTGCAAAAAGAATTGGAAGTGTGCAAGAATTACACTGACTTATTTTCGTTAAACCAGCATCAGAGTATTGAATTTTCCATTACTTATGATGCTGTGCTTACCAATATACCAATTCCCCCAGTCAGTCTGTTAACCTTTATAGAAAACAGCATTCATTATGGTTTTGTTTCTGGCCAAAAGCTGAAGCTGGTGCTTAAAATAAGCCGGATTGTTACAGCTGAAAGGGTTCTGATACACATAACGGTTGCGGACAATGGTCCTGGATTTGAGCAATCCGTTATAAACAGCATCGATAAAGAAGAAATAATGGTTGATGGAAAAGGAAAAAAACATGTTGGTATTTATAATGTGCTGAAGCGTTTCCGGCTGCGCTACGGAGACGATTTTGCAGCTGCATTCCGCAACCGGGAAGGGGCGCTGGTTGAACTGTTTTTTCCATATACGGAAGGGGAAGAATTATGAAATTATTGATTGTGGATGATCAATACCGTGTAGCAGAGGGGCTGCAATGGGGAATTAACTGGCAAAATATTGGTGTTAACCAGGTTTATACTGCTCTTAGTGCATATCAGGCTAAGGATATCATTGGGCAGGAAGAGATTAAAATCATACTTTGTGATATTGAAATGCCTGGAGAAAATGGAATTGAACTGATCCGCTGGGTGAAGAGGCATTACCCGCATATCTCCTGTATTGTGCTGACTGCTCATGCTGACTTTGCTTATGCTCAGGAAGCATTGAAATTAGCCTGTGCAGATTATATTTTACAACCGGCTTCCTATCCGGTGATTGAAGAAAGTGTCCGGCGCGCAGTTCAGGATTTATGTGCAACAGCTAAGAAAAAAGAATTGGAACAAATGGGAGATGAATATAAAAAGCAGGAAAAAAATCTGATTCGAAACAGTATAAGAAATTATCTGACCGGGGTAGTAAGCAAAAGTCAGTTTTTAAAGCTTCAGGAAAAGGGGAAAGTTCCCGCAATGGAGCAGACCGTATACTTATTAATGATACAGATTATCCGCTGGAACAGTACAGAAGTATGGCAGCCAAGGCTGCTGTCAGATACAATGGAAAACATTGCAGCTGAGACATTTGAGCAGAATCACCTGCAGGTAATCTCTTTTGTTTCAGATTATCCATGTTTCGGGATGGTGATATGGGGAGATGAATTGCCGGATGAAGATACGATGGATTGCCGGCTGCAATTTATCAACAGCTTTTACCAGCAATTTTTCAAATGTGAAACTGCTATTTATATGGCAGCACCATCGCCGTTTCAGGATCTGGAAAAAACCTGGCATAACCTGGTTAACTATCGTGATGACAATGTTTCTTTATCCAATGGTGTTTATACTGGTACGCGAAAAAACGATAAAGGAATTTCCAGCCGGATTCCTGAGGTACGCAGATGGTCAGGGTTATTGAAAGAAGGACATGCCCGGGCTGTTGCAGAGGATGCCGGTAAGTGTCTGGATCGTCTGGTTGAAAGCGGAGTTATGAACCGTAATACACTTCGTGAATTTTATCAGGATTTTTTACAGGCTGTTTATTATGCCTCCCAGAATGGCGAGGGGTTTTTTAAGAAACTGTTTTCTACACAGGAGGAATTTCAGCTTTATCTGGACGGAATGAGAAGTGTGGAGCAGATGAAAGCCCTGATTGAATATGTAGTCAGACGCTTTGACGGAAATCTGGAAGAGACGGTACCAGAGGATCTGATTGAAAAAGTAGTGAATTATATTACTGACCATATGGAAGAGCAGATTATGCGGGATGATATTGCCCACCATATTCATTTAAATCCTGATTATCTGACCCGGATTTTTAAAAGGGAAACGAATATGACCTTAAAAGAATTTATTATTAAGACTAAAATGAAAGAAGCACAGATGTTAATTGAATCAACACGGCTGCCAATCAGTCTGATTGCGGCTAAGGTGGGATACACCAATTTTTCTCATTTTTCTTATAGCTATAAGAAAGTTATGGGGATAACACCACAGGAAAAACGGCGGGGAGAAGCCGAGGAGGAGTAATGGGGAAAAAGGCAGGAGTAATGGCAGCGGTTGTTTTACTAAGTCTTACAGGTCTGGCGGCCTGCCGGGGTCAAAAAGGAAAGGAGGCCAGAGAATATCCAACCATCACAGTCTGTTCTGTTCATACGGCATCTGCTGAGGCAAATCAGCGGATATCAGAAGAAATCAGCCGGATAACCAGAGAGAAAGCGGGTTGTAATGTTAAGATTATCGGCTATAAGATGAATGACTATGAGGATGAATTGTCGGTGTTGTATCATTCAGGACAATTGCCGGATGTATTTGCAGCTTTTGAATTAGATTCTTATGAACGGTGGATCAGTATGGGAGCCGTAATCGGGATTGAAAATCTGCTGAAACCTTATAAAGACAATCTTAGTTCCTATATCCGTGACAAAGAATGGCTGATCGCATATTTAAATGATGAAATCTATGGGATTCCATCCTGTACTTCTGACAGTAAATGTATGGGGTTTGTATTTCGCCGTGATATAGCTGAGGCACTGGGGATTGACTGGCGTTCCATTAAAACGATGGACCAGCTTCATGAAATGCTGCTGTCAGTAAAGGAACATTATCCGGATATGAATATAATTGTACCGCATGGCGGCAGAATTATCCCGCGTATGATCCAGGACCGGCTGGGTAATAACATTGGCGTCCTGGTGGATAAAGGGAAAGACAGCAGTGTGGTTGAAAACTTTTATAAGTCGGAATATTTTTATAACCTGTGTCTTCACATGCGGGAATGGAACCAGCAGGGGCTTTTTATGGAAAAAGCCTATATGGGAAAGGAAGACAGACAGAGTTATCTGGCTCAGGGAGATTCTTTTGGCAGTTTTCTAAATCTTTCAGAGATTTCCATTTTTAACATAGCCCGTTATGTACAATATCCCATGGCTGCTGTTCAGCTGGCTCCCAGGATAGCTGACTCAGACAGCTGTAATATGATCTGGTGTATCAGCCGTGACAGTAAAAATCCGGAACTGGCGATGAAGGTGCTGAATCTGATGTATACAGACGTGGAAATATCCCGTTTACTGGCATACGGCCAGGAAGGCATCGATTATGAATTTGCCGGTGCCGGATATGTAAAACCAGCAGATAACCCGGATTATTCACCTGCTGAGCAATGGACTTCCAAGGTGTGGAGCTGGCCGGTGGGAGTTGAAATTGAACAATGGCAGGAAGAAGATGGGTTGTTGGATCATGTGGTGTTCTGGGATGAACCAGTAAAGGATTCTCCGGCTCTCGGTTTTTTGTTTGACGTATCTGCAGTAAGGGTGGAGGTTGATGCCTGCCAATATATTATTGACAAATATGAGAATACTCTTCTCTGTGGTGAACTATGGCCAAAAAACGGAATTGAATCTTTTAATCAGGAACTGGAATCGGCCGGAATTGACAGGGTAATCGCTGAGAAACAGAGGCAGTTAGATGTATTCATGGAAAAATATCGATAGATGGAACATATCATGTCTGGAAGGATCCGGGACATGATATGTTTCGATTTATAAATATACAACTTCATTGCAGAAGTTTTTTCTAACCAGTGAAATCAAATACTGGTCAGCCCGGGATAAAAATCCGCCGTTTAAAGAGGTAATACACAAATCCCAGTTAGGACTGTATTTTTCATCAATGGACAGCAGAGTGGGGGGATTCTTCAGCTGTGTGATTCTTGCATAGTCATCCGGAAGAAGAGTTACTCCAAGCCCCTGGCCTGCCAGCCCAAAAGCGGTTTCGTAATTTTTCAGTGTGAGGAGAATATTGGGCTGGGTGATTCCGGCCTTACTTAAAATCGTATCTGTTACCTGGCGGATTCTCTGCTGCTTATGCACCATAATAAAAGGCTCATTCTTAAGCAATTTTAAATCCAGGACCGGATAAGGATAGCCTTCTTTTTTTATGGCTTTTTTTACAAGGGGATGAGAGCTTTCAAGCGCGATTATAAAAGGATCCCTTGACAGAATCTCATTATAGAGCTGGGGATTGGTCAGTTCCTTTGGCGCATGTAGAATAGCGAAATCCAGCTCCCCTGCCAAAAGCCTGGATTCTAAATTAGCTGTAATTTCTTCACAGATGGAAAGTTCAATTTGCGGACAGTTTTTTTTGAATTCGGGAAGCACAGCCGGAAGAATAATTGTGCTTAAATGATTGGTGATTCCCATCTGAATCCGTCCAGTTTTCAAATTATTAATGTCACTGACTTCCGTTTCAAAGTCATCATAAATTTTTAAAATTTTGCACGCCACCTGATAATACCGTTCTCCCGCATAAGTTAAAGTAAGTCCTGCGGAAGTTCTGTTAAAAAGCCTGGTAGCCAGAGAGTCTTCAATTCTCTGAAGTGACTGACTGAGTGATGGCTGGGCAATAAATAGCTTCTTGGCCGCCTGGGAAATGCTTTTTTCATCGGCTACTGTCTTTACATATAAAAGTTCTCGGCTGGTCATGGTTACTCCTTCTTACAGTAAGTGCTTGTACTAACAGTATAATGCAATATCCTGGAAAAGAAAAGTTTTAAATAGATAAAACCTATAAGAGTTATAAGGTACATGGTATTTGCCTATATAGCGGAACAGTTATATAGTAAAAGCATAATTACTTTCATAATTCAGGAGGGTTTTACATGGTAACGTTATACGAAGGCGGAGTTTATCTTATTAATGGTACGGAGATTGTTCCGGAGGCAGAGATTGAAAAGACAGTTTCTGTCACGAATAAGACAGTAAATAAAGAGGAGGCCAAAAAAGGTACCATTGCCTATTCTATATTAGAAGCACATAACACCTCTGGTGATATGTCCCATTTAAAGTTGAAATTTGACGCCATGGCATCTCACGATATCACATTTGTGGGTATTGTACAGACAGCGAAGGCATCCGGAATGGAAAAATTCCCGATTCCCTACGTACTGACGAACTGCCACAATTCTTTGTGCGCAGTTGGCGGTACGATTAATGAGGATGATCACATGTTCGGACTTTCTGCCGCAAAAAAATACGGCGGAATCTATGTACCGCCTCATATTGCAGTCATTCACCAGTACATGAGAGAGATGCATGCCGGCTGCAAAAGCATGATATTAGGATCCGATTCCCACACCCGCTATGGAGCTCTTGGAACCATGGCAATCGGAGAAGGCGGAGGAGAACTGGTAAAACAGCTTTTATGTGATACTTACGATGTTGCCTATCCGGGAGTTGTGGCCATTTATCTTACCGGTAAACCCCAGCCTGGTGTAGGCCCCCAGGATATTGCCCTTGCAATCATCGGTGCTGTATTTAAAAAAGGATATGTTAAAAATAAAGTTATGGAGTTTGTGGGACCTGGAATTGCATCCATGAGTACGGATTTCAGAAACGGCATTGATGTAATGACAACAGAAACCACCTGCTTAACCTCTATATGGAAAACAGATGAAGATACCAGACAGTTCCTTGCTCTCCACGGAAGAGAGGAGGCATATGAAGAACTAAGTCCGGCAGATGCGGCATATTATGACGGCTGCGTATATGTAGATTTAAGTACAGTGAAACCAATGATCGCACTTCCGTTCCATCCAAGTAATACCTACGAAATAGATGAACTGAATGATAATCTTTCTGATATCCTGAGGGAAGTAGAAAAGGAAGCTTTAAGAATCAGTGACGGACGCGCTTCCTTCTCATTAACGGATAAAATTGTGAATGGAAAGCTTATGGTTCAGCAGGGTGTGATTGCCGGCTGTGCAGGCGGTAATTACACAAATGTTGTGGAAGCGGCAAATGTATTAAAAGGAAAAACCTGCGGAAACGGAGAATTTTCTCTTGCTGTTTATCCCTCCTCCCAGCCGGTGTTTATTGATCTGGTAAGAAAAGGTATGGTAGAAACACTGATGGAAGCAGGAGCGGTCATTCGTACAGCATTCTGCGGTCCCTGTTTCGGAGCGGGAGATACCCCATGCAACAATGGTCTCAGCATCAGACATACCACCAGAAACTTCCCCAACAGAGAAGGCTCAAAGCCCGGCAACGGACAGATGTCAGCAGTTGCATTAATGGATGCCCGTTCCATTGCTGCCACAGCGGCAAACGGGGGGATTCTGACCTCTGCAGCAGAATTCGACTGC
This sequence comes from Lacrimispora sp. 38-1, assembly GCF_049890855.1. NCBI lineage: Bacteria > Bacillati > Bacillota > Clostridia > Lachnospirales > Lachnospiraceae > Lacrimispora > Lacrimispora sp. 38-1. Next base: position 207,385 of record NZ_JBANEW010000099.1, read on the forward strand.
TGGAATCAGATTCCGGATTATCACTTTGATAAAGCCGTTTATGACAAGCGGGTATATTACGGTTATGAAAAAGGGGAAAGCACACAAGAACTGGCATATGGTCCGAACATCAAGGATTGGCCGGAAATGAGCGCACTTACTGACAACATCCTCTTAAAGGTCTGCTCAAAGATAATGGATGAGGTGACAACAACAGACGAACTGATTCCATCGGGGGAAACCTCCTCTTACCGTTCCAATCCCCTTGGCCTTGCAGAATTTACATTATCAAGAAGAGATCCCATGTATGTGGAGAGAACCAAAGAAGTGGCCCGTCTGGAAAAAGCAAGAATCAATGGAGAGAATGTATTTTCTGCTGAACCAGAGCTGGAGCACGTATTTAAGGTAATCCGTTCTTCCTTTAAGGATTTAACCGTTAATCCGCAAGAGACAGAAATCGGAAGCATGATTTATGCAGTAAAACCAGGTGACGGCTCAGCCAGAGAGCAGGCCGCCAGCTGTCAGAGAGTGATTGGCGGATTAGCAAATATAACGAAAGAGTATGCAACCAAGAGATACCGCTCCAATGTAATGAACTGGGGAATGATACCGTTCCAGATGAAGGAAGAACCGGATTTTGAAGTGGGAGATTATATTTTTGTACCAGGAATCAGAAACATTCTGGATGGCGATTTAACTAATATTCAGGCATACAAAATTAACGGAGAAAATGTATCCCCAATGACACTTACCATCGCAGATATGACAAAGGATGAACGTGAAATCGTGAAAGCCGGATGTCTGATCAATTTTAATAAAAACAGAAACAAAAGATAAATCAGGAGGAACTGTCATGCAGATTTTAAAACCGGCTATGGCTGGAACACTGGAATCCAGTGATGCCCAGGTAACGGTCGAGCCTGGAGACGGAGTCATTGAATTCCATTTACAAAGTTCTGTCATCAACCAGTATGGAAACCAGATTAAAAAGGTTGTTTATAAGACGCTTAACAACTTAGATATTCATGATGTGAAGATTTCAGTCGTTGATAAGGGTGCACTTGACTGTACAATAAAAGCGAGAGTGGAAGGGGCTGTTTTCAGAGCTGCCGATGTATACGAAGATCTTCCATGGGGAGGTGCAATTAGATGATCCATCCTGAAAAAAAGAGATTGAGAAGAAGCATGATGTTCTTAAACTGCCAGAAGCCCGGACTGATTAAGGATCCCTATATCTATAAACCGGATTCCATGATTCTTGACCTGGAAGATGCTGTAGCAGAAAACCAAAAGGATGCAGCCCGTTTTTCTTTATTCCATGCGCTGCGGGAAATTGATTACCATGGAGTAGAACGCGTCGTCCGCATCAATGGTCTGGATACAAATTTCTGGAAAGAAGACATTATGGCCGCAGTCGCAGGCGGCTGTGATGCAATCCGGATACCAAAGACAGAACGCCCGGAAGATGTCAGACTGGTGGAAGAAGTGATTGAACAGGCAGAAACCAGATTTGACCGTCCCATCGGATCCGTTCTGATTATGGCGGCACTGGAGTCTGCAAGGGGCATCATGAAAGCGCTGGATATATGCGAATCCTCCGAACGATTATTAGGGGTTGCCCTGTCAGGAGGAGATTATACAAAAGATCTTCAGACACATATTACCGGCACCGGAGTGGAGTTAATGGGTGCCAGACAGAATATGCTGATTGCGGCAAGAGCTGCAAAAGTACAGTGTTTTGATACGGTTTACACCAACCTTGATGACATGGAAGGCTTCCGTAAGGATGTAGAAACCATTCATCTCATGGGCTTTGATGGGAAATCCATTATAAATCCAAGGCAGATCCAGATTGTACATGATATTTTCACCCCATCTGAAAAAGATATTATTTTTGCGGAAAAGGTTGTAAAGGAAATCGATGATAAGAAGGAAAAGGGAATTGGTGTATTTACTGTTGACGGCAAGATGATTGACATCGCATTCTACGATGGCGCAAAGCGCACGATTTCACTTGCAAAAGCATCCGGAGTTTATAAGGGGGATTTATAAAAATGATAAACGCGGTTGGAAGAAATATACCGGAAGAAATTTTAAATATAACCGGAAAAGAAGTGTTTAAAGGAAACCATTACCGGGATGGCTATACATACAAAAAAAACGGTCCTGAAACCAAATGTGTGATTAATAACTCCGAAAGCAAGCTCGTAGAGAATATACGGGAGGTTCTGGTTAAGTGCGGGATCAGGGATGGAATGACACTGAGCTTCCATCATCATTTCCGCGAAGGTGACTATATTATTAACATGGTTATGGAAGAAGTCTATAAGATGGGGATTAAAGACATCACGATTTGTGCCAGCTCCCTGGGAAAAGCACACGATCCTATCGTTCCTTATATTGAGGAGGGAGTAATTACAGAGATTCAGTCCTCTGGCGTGCGCGGGAAAATCGGAGAAGCAATATCAGCAGGAAAATTAAAGGGCCTTGCCATCATGCGTTCCCATGGGGGGCGTGTAAGAGCCATCGAATCCGGAGAAACCAAAATCGATATTGCTTTTATCGGAACCCCCACCTGTGATGATTACGGCAACTGCCGCGGCATCGGCGGAAAAAATGACTGCGGTGTTCTTTCTTATGCAGTTGTGGATGCGGATTATGCAGATAAGGTTGTTGCGATTACAGACTGTCTGGTGCCATTTCCCAATTTCCCCGCACACATCAGCATGACAAAGGTGGATTACGTTGTAGTTGTGGATGAAATCGGTGATTCTAAAAAAATAGCAACTGGAGCAGCAAAGCCAACAACCGATATGAGAAAGCTGATGATGGCGGAATATTGTACCCAATTTGTTACCCATGCACCTTATTTTAAAGATGGGTTCTCCTATCAGACGGGGGTTGGGGGTGCTTCTATCGCATCTACCATATCCCTTGCAAAAATTATGAAGGAGAAAAATATCCGAATGCGCTTCGGTGTCGGAGGACTTACAAAACCCATGTGTGATCTGCTGGTCAATGGTCAGGTGGACTGTCTGCTGGATACACAGGATTTTGATCTTGCGGCGGTTGAATCGGTAAAGGATTTAAAGCATTTTCGGATCTCTGCAGGAGAATATGCAAACCCGTTTAATAAAGGCGCTGTTGTAAATAAACTGGATTTTGTTATTTTAGCAGCCCTTGAGGTAGATGTTAATTTTAACTGTAATGTGGTGGTGGACTCAAACGGCATGATTACCGGTGCGCAGGGCGGACATCCTGATACGGCAGCAGGCGCGAAATGCAGCATCGTTATCGTTCCTCTTCTTCAGGGCAGGACTCCGGCTGTGTGCAGCGAAGTAACGACTGTAACAACCCCAGGTGAAAGCATTGATGTAGTTGTAACTGATTACGGGATTGCCATTAATCCCCAGAGAAAAGATCTTATTGCATGCATGAAGGGTGTGGATCTGCCGTTTAAAACAATTGAACAATTACGGGATATTGCTTATTCCATAGCCGGTGAACCCCAGAAGGTTTCGTTTGGTGACAGGGTGGTAGGAGTCATTGAAAGCCGGGATGGAACGATTATGGATGTTGTCCGTCAGGTGAAACCCTTTGAATTCAGTGAATAAATCTGAAATTTTAATCGGGCAGCTGGCAGCAAAGGCTTTACTGGAAGAGGTATTTACTGCCCCAAAGCCAGGGCTTGTGGATCCTTATTCCACGGGTGCACACAAAGATATGAATCTCCATACATTCAGGGACAGCATTAAAGCCATAACACCCTATTTTTCCCAAATGGCTCTCCAGGGGATTTTCATGTACGGGGAACCGGAAAATCTCTTTCCTGTTATCCGCCGGATCGGACTGGAAGCGGAACAGGCGATGTATCAGGCAACAGGCGGGGTCAATACCCATAAAGGTGCAATCTTTACATTAGGGATTTTCAGTGCGGCTGCCGGAGTCTGCTGCCGGAAGCTGTGCTGTATTACATCAGATGCGTTATTGGAAACAGAGCAGAGAATGGTCAAAACAATACTTCATTCCGAGCTGGAACAGCTAAAGAGCCACGCTCCGAAAAGCAGCGGAGAACGCAATTTTTTTCAATACGGCTCCAAAGGAATCAGAGGAGAAGCTGCTAAAGGATATCCATCTATAAAAAATTACGGACTTCCTGTCTTAAGAGAGGGAATTAACTCCGGGCAGGAGTGGAATGTGGTTAAGCTCCAGGTTCTTATGACTCTTATGTGCAGCGTGGAGGATGGTAATATCCTGGCCCGGACTGGCCTGGAAGGATTAAAAGAGGTTCAGACAATCGCCCGCACTTTTTTAAAAAACGGAGGTGCCTATGTCCCTGGAGCGGAAAAGAAGCTTCAGTTACTGGATCTTTATTTTACAGTAAAAAATTACAGCAGCGGTGGATGTGCTGATCTGCTGGCAGCCACTATTTTCATAAACAGTCTGATTGAAACATTTAAAGATAAGGAGGAATTCCAATGCAGGAAGGAAAGTTATTCAACGGCAAAGAACTGGAACAACTGAAAATTTTTCTGGAATTCATAGGTCTTAACTATGACGAAGGTATTGAACACAGTGTGTGCCTTTACAATGATGATTCTGAAATTATCGCTACCGGCTCCGTGGACCAGAATGTACTAAAATGCATTGCAATTCATCCGGACTATCAGGGGCAGGGACTTGCAGGAACACTGGTGTCTGAGCTTATTCAGTATCAGTATGAACATGGGCGCACTCACATCCTCCTGTATACGAAGCCGCTTAATGAAGTCATGTTTTCAGATCTGGGATTTTATACCATTATTAAAACCTCCACTGTATTGTTTATGGAAAACAGGGTACGGGGCTTTTCTTCCTGGCAGAAAAGCCTGACAGAAGAAACACCGGCTTGCGCATTGAATTCCAAAGCTGACATCGGCTGCATTGTGGCTAATTGCAATCCCTTCACACTGGGACACCGGTATCTGATCGAAGAGAGCTTAAAGCAGTGTGATTATCTGCATTTATTTGTTCTCTCTGACAAAAGGAGCTTTTATCCTCCTGACTTAAGGTATGAGATGGTAAAAGCAGGTGTCTTGGATTTACCCAGGGTAATTCTCCATAAGACGTCGGATTATATTGTATCTGCAGCCACCTTCCCTACTTATTTTATGAAAGAAAAGAGTGCGGCCCGGAAGGCAAACTGTGAGCTGGATTTGGAATTATTCGGGCGTCTCATTGCTCCCCCACTTTTAATCAGAAAGCGGTTTGTGGGGACTGAACCCACCTGTAAAGTAACCGCTGTCTATAATGAATCCATGAAAACGCTGCTTCCTGATTTTGGGATTGATGTGATAGAGATTGAGAGAAAACAGGCAGCAGGGACCGCCATCAGTGCCTCATGCGTGAGAGATTACATAAAGGCTGGCAATTATGAGGCGGTCAGGAGTCTGATACCAGAGAATGTTCTAAGTTATGTACTGATGAAAGGAGGTGGATCTATGTACGAGGCACAGAAAGCAGGTAGTTTAAAAAAGATTTTTGGTCCTTATATTAATTCGTCAATATCCAGTGAAGATTCCAGTAAGGAAAAGAGTGAGAAAGAGCAGGCGCTTTTTGAAATGGTTGACGATTATATCGAACAGGCTTAATTTTATAGATTCTATATGAATAGGGCCGCTGTTCCAGTGAATAATTAATTTACTGGAGCAGCAGCTCTATTTTTATGTAAAAAATGATTGACAAAAATATAATACCGCTGTATTATTGTATTAAGTCATTAGTACAGTAATACAATATGATGTGGAGGAGGAATAAAAAATGTCATGGGAGCTAAAGAATGACCGCCCTATCTATATTCAATTAATTGAACAAATTCATTTCCGGATAATATCCGGAGAGTATGTATCCGGTTCCAAGCTGCCAAGTGTCAGGGATTTAGCCGCAGAAGCTTCCGTTAACCCCAATACGATGCAGAAAGCACTCTCTGAACTGGAACACAGCGGTTTGCTGGTCACAAATCGAACCAGTGGCCGTTTTATTACGGAGGATCAATCAATGATACAAAAAATGAAGCTGGATTTAGCGAAAGAGCAACTGGAAAACTTTTTAGAACAATTAAAAAAACTTGGTTTCAGTGACGAAGAGGTGAAAACGTTTATCCTCGAATCAGTCCGGTAAACCATAATTCATATATGGGAGGTAATTAGTATGAATCCATTACTTGAATGTAATGCATTAAGCAAACGTTATGGCAGTGTAACTGCTCTGTCTGACATCAATTTAACATTGGAAAGAGGTAAAATTATAGGTCTTCTTGGCCCCAATGGAAGCGGAAAAACCACATTAATCAAGCTCATCAACGGATTGCTGGTTCCAACAAAAGGCCAGCTTTTGATCAATGGAACAGCACCTGGTACAGAAACAAAGAAAACAGTATCCTATCTTCCGGATAAGACCTACTTAAACAATTGGATGAAAGTGAAAAATCTGTTGGATTTTTTTGAAGATTTTTATGATAATTTCGATAAAAAACGGGCCTATGATATGTTGGAGAAGCTTCATATTAATCCAAATGATCATTTAAAGACAATGTCAAAAGGCACAAAGGAAAAAGTACAGCTTATTCTTGTTATGAGCCGTAATGCTGACCTTTATGTACTGGATGAGCCAATCGGAGGTGTAGATCCTGCTTCCAGGGATTATATTCTGGATACCATTATCAGCAATTACAATGAAAATTCCACTGTCCTGATTTCCACACACCTGATTGCAGATATTGAAAATGTACTGGACGAAGTGATTTTCATACAGAATGGCCGCATTATACTTCAATCCTCCGTGGATGATATCCGTGTGAAAGAAGGAAAATCGGTTGATTCTTATTTCAGGGAGGTATTCAAATGTTAGGAAAATTAATGAAACATGAACTAAAGGCGACTGCACGCTATTTTTTACCACTGTTTTTAATTGCAATTGTGCTCACACCAATCACCAGATTTACCCTTTGGATAGGAAACTACCCTCCAATTTTGCAATTTATCCCTACGGTTATTGTTTTTATCTACGTAGCCTCATTGATCGTCGTTGCCAGTGCAAGTATCTTACTGATTATATACCGTTTTTACAGGAGTATGGTAACTGAAGAGGGTTATTTAATGCATACCCTTCCGGTTTCCACAGAGAGCCATATATTCTCAAAGCTGACAGTCGCCAGTATATGGACCATCAGCAGCTGGCTGGTAATTATGGTATCTATATGTGGTATGTTTTTTACACAGGAACGTTTTTCAACTTTAACCGATAAACTATCCTATGTCTGGTACCAGTTTAATACTACGGTAAACAGCTCCATGCTGGTCCTGTTTATATTTGAGATTGCTTTTTTGTTATTACTGGGCGTATTTACGGCACCTTTGATTTATTATGCTTCCATAGCCATCGGTCAGGTGATCAGTAAAAATAAAATATTAGGTTCAATTGCCGGATATTTCATCATCCAGATCGTTTCCCAGATCATTGGAGTCATTGCAATGGTTCCCCTCGGTTTTTATGGTGACATGGTCAGCGATACAGCAAATTCCCTTATGGCCTTTTTTACAAATTTCTTTTTTCCGTTTACGATCCTGTTTGCTGTTATTACTCAGTTAATCCTTTTCGGGATCACTGATTATATATTTAAGAAAAAACTCAATCTGGAGTAGTGTTTCTAAGGCGTTGATCCATTTTTACAGATCAATGCCTTCTTTATGACGTTTCCGGAGTCTGAAGGAAGTTTTTATTCCAAATTCTGCAGTTTTAGCAAATAGTGTTGCTTAATCCTGTAAAGTATTTTATAATTAAACTTTGTGATGATTGTTGGTATAATTATGATTTTACAGTAACTTTTCCAATAACACAGACTCTATAATAATGTGCATCTGGCACAATATAAAAAGGAATAAATATGAAAAAATTAGCTTTATCAGATGAAATACTTTTAAGTATCGAAAAGCCTGCCCGATATATTGGGAATGAAGTAAACATGGCAAGGAAGGATCCTGATCTGGTAGATATCCGTTTTGGTATGTGTTTTCCGGATGTTTACGAAATTGGAATGTCTCATCTTGGAATGCAGATTTTATATGATATGTTTAACAGAAGAGAGGATATCTACTGTGAACGTATTTTTTCTCCGTGGACCGATTTAGACAAAATCATGAGAGAGAAGAAGATCCCTCTTTTTGCATTGGAATCCCAGGATCCCATAAAGGAATTTGATTTTATCGGTATCACACTTCAATATGAAATGTGTTATACGAATATTCTGCAGATCCTTGACCTGGGTCAGATTCCCCTTCATGCCTGTGAGAGACAGGAGAGCGACCCGATCATCATCGGAGGAGGTCCCTGTGCTTATAATCCTGAGCCTCTTGCAGAATTTTTCGATATGTTCTATATCGGCGAGGGAGAAACCGTTTATTTTGAACTGATGGACCGCTATAAGGAGAATAAGAAAAATGGCGGCAGCCGCAGAGAATTTCTTCAGATGGCCGCTGAGATTGAAGGAATCTATGTTCCTTCTTTTTATGATGTATTCTATCATGAGGATGGCACCATCAAAAGCATGACTCCCAACAATTCCCATGCAAAAGCAACCATTACGAAACAGCTGGTTGTTAATATGGATGACGCCACCTACATTGAAAAACCAGTGGTTCCCTTTATAAAAGCAACCCAGGATCGTGTTGTTCTGGAAATCCAGAGAGGCTGCATCCGTGGCTGCCGTTTCTGCCAGGCAGGCAATGTCTACCGGCCCATGCGGGAACACAGCCTTCAGTATTTAAAAGATTATGCCTATAAGCTGTTAAAGAATACCGGACATGAGGAAATCTCATTAAGTTCCTTAAGCTCCAGTGATTACAGTGAACTGGAAGGCATCGTTAATTTTCTTATAGACGAATTTAAAGGAAAAGGAGTCAACGTTTCCCTTCCGTCTCTTAGAATTGACGCGTTTTCCTTAGATGTTATGAGCAAAGTCCAGGATATCCGTAAGAGCAGTCTGACATTCGCACCTGAGGCAGGATCCCAGAGACTTCGGGATGTAATCAACAAAGGGCTGACGGAAGAAATCATTTTAAAAGGCGCAGGCGAAGCCTTCCAGGGAGGCTGGAACCGGGTTAAACTTTATTTCATGCTGGGTCTTCCTACGGAAACAGTAGAAGATATGGAAGGAATTGCAGAGCTTTCGGAAAAAGTGGCGGAAGTATACTATGAGATTCCCAAGGACCAGAGGAACGGAAAGGTTCAGGTCATTGCCAGCTCTTCATTTTTTGTACCTAAGCCATTCACTCCGTTTCAGTGGGCAAGAATGTGTACAAAGGATGAATTTTTACAGAGGGCTTATCTTGTGAAAGATAAGTTCCGCACGATGCTCAATCAGAAAAGCTTAAAATATAATTATCATGAGGCAGATTTAACAGTACTGGAAGGTGTTCTTGCAAGAGGCGACAGAAAAATCTCGGCTCTGATCGAAGAAGTATACAAAAATGGGGCTCTCTATGATTCATGGTCTGAGCATTTTAAAAATGATGTGTGGATGAAAGCCTTTGAAACCTGCGGACTGGATCCTGATTTCTATACAGTCAGGGAAAGAAGCTTAGATGAGATATTCCCGTGGGATTTTATCAATGCAGGGGTATCAAAGGAATTTTTAAAGAGAGAATGGCAGAATGCCATTGGAGAGAAAGTCACCCCCAACTGCCGCATGCAGTGTATTGGCTGTGGTGCCAAGAGTTTTAAAGGAGGTGTCTGCTATGAAGGTCAGAATTAAATTTACCAAACAGGGACCTGTTAAGTTTATTGGTCATCTTGATGTGATGCGCTATTTTCAGAAGGCCATGAGAAGAGCGGACGTAGATATTAAATACAGCGAAGGTTTCAGCCCTCATCAGGTTATGTCCTTTGCAGCTCCTCTTGGAGTTGGTCTTACCAGCAACGGGGAATATATGGATATTGAAGTCAACTCCATGGCAGACTGCAGTACCCTGATGAATCAGTTAAATGACGTCATGGCAGAGGGAATAACAATTACCGAGTGCCATCGTCTGAATGATAATGCGAAGAATGCCATGTCTCTGGTTGCTGCCGCAGACTACACAGTAACCTTCCGGGAAGGGAAGGAGCCTGATGATAGTAAGGGATTTTTTGAAGGCCTTCTTACATTTAAAGATCAGGAACATATTCTGATCATCAAAAAGTCAAAAAAAGGAGAGAGAGAAGTAGATTTAAAGAATTACATCTACCAGCTTTCCGTGTGTGACAATAAAATTTTTATGAAAATATCAGCAGGAAGTGCGGATAATTTAAAACCCGAACTGGTAATGGAAGCCTATGACCAGTGGAGAGGGGAAGCCAGTCCTGAATTTGCATTTTGTATCCAGAGAGAAGAAGTCTACGGGAATACGGGTGATGAGGTAAATCCTGTTCTTGTCCCTCTGGGACTCATAGGAGAATCCGTTGAATAAATTGATCATAACCAGATGGAATGGGTGCGTTCTTACGCTCCTGCAGTCCGGCAGGGAAACCCTGCAGATTGACATTGAGCCGGAAGAAAACCATTCTTTCTTAGGAAACATCTATATTGGCAAAGTAAATAATATCGTAAAAAATATTAATGCTGCATTTGTAGATATTGGAAATGGACAAATGGGGTATTTAAGTCTCACGGATTCATCCGTCCATTTCGCCGATGGCCGGCCTTTTGACGGGAAGCTCCGCCAGGGGGATGAAGTTCTCGTTCAGGTGGAGCGGGATGCGGTAAAGACAAAAGCACCTGTTCTTACAGGGAACTTAAATATAACAGGCAGATATTTCGTTCTCACTTCCGGAAAGAAGCAGATCGGTTTTTCAGGTAAAATTCAGGACTCCGGATGGAAACAGCAAATGAAGGAGTATCTGGAGGGAATAAAAGGAAACTGGGGAATCATTGTCAGAACAAACGCTTACAGCGCGCCTGTGGAATCGCTAAGAGAGGAATTATATCAGTTAAAGGAACGGCTGACCGACATCCTTACTCATGCCGGCCACAGGACCTGTTATAGTCTGTTATACAGTTCCACGCCTTCCTATTTAAACGGTCTGCGTGACAGTTTTCAGTCTTCACTGGAATCAGTTATTACCGATGAACCAGATATTTATGACGCAGTAAAAGAATATTTAAATGAACATCAGAAAGAAGACCTGCATCTGCTGGCTTATTATGAAGATCCTCTGCTTCCGCTAAAAAATCTGTACCGGATTGAGAAAACCATGAATGAGGCCCTTGGGAAAAAAGTATGGATGAAATCCGGAGGTTATCTGGTCATTGAACCTACCGAAGCCCTGGTGGTAATTGATGTAAACACCGGCAAATATTCGGGCAAAAAGGCGCTTCGGGAAACGATCATGAAAATTAATCTGGAAGCTGCCGAAGAAATCGGACATCAGATCAGGCTTAGGAATTTATCCGGTATCATAATTATTGATTTTATTGACATGGAAAAAGAGGAGGATAAAAAGCTTCTTGTAAAGCGCCTGGAAGAAATTGTTTCAAGAGATCCGGTTAAAACCACAGTGGTTGAAATAACTAAATTAAATCTCGTTGAAATAACAAGGAAAAAAATCAGAAAGCCCCTTTACGAGCAGGCGTTACAGATGAAGGAGAAGAAAAGTTAAGTATATAAAAAATCCCCCGGAATGTTTCTCTACTGTAAAAACGAGAGAAAACATTCCGGGGGATTTCTATACTTCCTGCCACAGCGGATAATCAGGCTGCTTTTTTCTGATGCCAGACTTTGAAATTGACAGCTGAAAGTATAATAACAAATACCACGTTAAATACCAGAATACTGATTGCTGCAACAATTCCCACACGGTCAGCCACACCGCCTACGATCTGTGGGGTGATAATACCACCCATGGCAGATATTGCAGTGAGAAGAGACATTCCAAAGGTAGAGCCCTGGATCAAAGGTCCTGCGTTCGCAATACAGGTAGGATAAATTCCCGACAGGAAAAAACCAAGTCCCAGTAGAGAGGCTGTTACCAGAGGTAAGCTGTTTACTTTTATTAAAATAAAAAAGCAGACAGCACTTCCAATAGAATTAATCAGTAAAATCGTACTTCTATGTATTTTCTTTGACATGGCAGCACAGATTAAACGGCCTCCCATTATAACCAGCCAGGTAAGAGAAACGAGGGTGGTAGCGAATTCAGCGCTCATAACACCTGTATTCTGAAGATAAGTGACAAACCAGCCGTTAATACAGTTTTCAACTCCAAGGTAAAAAAACAAAATGAAGGCAATGCAGTAAAATGCAAAGGAACGAAGAAATCCCTTATTTCCGGCTGCAGTACTGTTTAAGCTGCTTTTCCGTTTTTCAATTGCTTTCTGGGCTTCATTGATTAAATCATAATTCATGGTTCCGTATGAGATTGCGGATATAATAGTAAGAACAACGATCATGTAGAGCGTCACTCTCCAGCCAAATCCCAGTTTCATCATCATCGCTGTAAGCAGGGGAGCAAGAAATGCCCCGATTGCAAAGGAGCAGTGAAGAATATTCAGCTTTCCGGTTGCGGTGTCACCATAAATATCATTGACTGCCGCATTATTTAAAATTGTAATGCATCCTCTTGTAAAGCCATAAAGCAGCATAACTGCGTAGATAGCGGGAAGAGGAGGTAAAAGGCTTAAAACCAGCAGGGATGATGGAACAAAAAGAGTGACCAGGATAATGGCTCTCTTTTTTCCCATAAGCGGAACCATAACCGGAAAAATGAAGCTGGAAGAAAGATTACCGATAGCCATAACTGATAAAAGTCCTCCGGCTGCAAGAAAGCTGATTCCTGCCTCCTTTATAATGGATGGAAGTATGGCTCCTATCACTAAAACAGCCATACCGCTGACCGCATATCCGTAGCAGCAGCGGATAAAAATTGAATTTCTTGGATCAGATTTCATTGGTATTACCCCCTTTTATGATCAAACATTGACCATTATACTAAGAGATATGAAAAAATACAAGGATAAGTCTTTAAAACGCTGTTTTTTCTGATTATTTTCCAGAAAAAAATATTGACATAACAGTTAAGGAATGCTATATTTATACAGTATGCCGCACAATGAGGTTAGAAAGTTTCTGTATTACAGAACACCGCAGTTGGCGAGTAATGATAATAGGAGGTGCCATATGTACGCGATTATTGCAACAGGTGGTAAGCAGTACAAAGTAGCGGAAGGCGATATCATTAAAGTTGAAAAGCTTGGTGTTGACGCTGGTGAAGCTGTCACATTTGACCAGGTACTTGTTGTAAACAATGGTGAATTAGCAGTAGGTTGCCCGACTGTAGCAGGTGCTACCGTAACAGGTACAGTTGTGAAGGAAGGCAAAGCTAAGAAAGTTATTGTTTACAAGTATAAGAGAAAATCTGGATACCATAAGAAGAATGGTCACAGACAGTCTTATACTCAGGTTAAGATCGAAAAGATCAATGCTTAATCATGATAAGAGTAACCGTATTTGTTGATTCAGAACAACGTTATACAGGAATTGATATGTTAGGACATGCAGGATTAGCTGATGATCATCAGGATGGACAGGAACTGGTCTGTTCAGCTGTTTCAGCTCTGACTTTTAATATGGCCAACAGTGTGGAGCAATTCACAGAGGATTCTTTTGAAGTGAATCAGGAAGAAAAGACAGGATCTTTTCAGTTTCGGTTTACCTCTGACATAAGTTCCGGGTCGCAGCTCCTTATGAATTCTCTGGTATTCGGATTACAGGATATTGAGGAAGAATATGGAGAACCATATATTAAAATCCGATTTAAGGAGGTGTAAGTGATGTTAAAGATGAACCTTCAATTTTTCGCTCATAAAAAGGGTGTTGGTTCTACAAAGAACGGCAGAGATTCCGAGTCTAAGAGATTAGGTGCTAAAAGAGCTGATGGTCAGTTCGTATTAGCTGGTAATATTCTTTACAGACAGCGTGGAACTCACATTCATCCAGGCATCAACGTAGGCCGCGGCGGTGATGATACATTATTCGCTTTAGTGGATGGCGTTGTGAAATTTGAGAGAAAAGGCAGAGACAAAAAGCAGGTTTCTGTTTATCCAAAAGCAATTAACGAATAATTGGACCGGCTTCATACCTTGACGTATGGAGCCGTTTTTTACGATACGCCCATTAGTCTGAATAGCGAGTAATGGGATTCCGTTTTTTTATCATAAGAAAGGAAACAGGTGAATGAATGTTTGCCGATAGAGCAAAAATATATATAAGATCCGGAAAGGGCGGCGACGGTCATGTCAGCTTCCGGAGAGAACTTTATGTTCCCTGCGGCGGTCCTGACGGCGGCGACGGCGGCAGAGGCGGTAATATTATTTTTGAAGTGGATGAAGGACTTAATACCTTAAGTGACTTCAGACACATTCATAAGTATACAGCGCAGGATGGAGAACCCGGCGGGAAGCGCAGATGCCATGGAAAAGATGGCAGCGACTTAATCATAAAGGTTCCGGAAGGAACTGTTTTAAAAGATTTTGAATCCGGAAAAGTCATTGCCGATATGTCCGGAGAGAATCGCCGTGAAGTTATTTTAAAAGGCGGCAGAGGCGGACAGGGCAACATGAATTTTGCAACCCCTACCATGCAGGCTCCGAAATACGCACAGCCAGGACAACCCTCTCAGGAACTCTGGGTTCAGATGGAATTAAAAGTAATCGCCGATGTGGGCCTGGTGGGATTTCCCAATGTAGGAAAATCAACCCTTTTATCAAGAGTCAGCAATGCAAGACCTAAAATTGCCAATTATCACTTCACTACATTAAACCCGCACTTGGGCGTTGTTGATATAGATGGAGGAAAAGGATTTGTCATGGCAGATATTCCCGGACTGATTGAGGGAGCTTCTGAAGGCATAGGGCTTGGACATGATTTTCTTCGCCATATTGAGCGGACAAGAGTACTGGTTCATGTTGTTGATGCCGCATCAACGGAAGGCCGTGACCCGATTACTGACATCAAAGCCATTAATAAAGAGCTGGAAGCCTATAATCCGGATTTAATAAAGCGTCCCCAGATTATAGCTGCTAACAAAATTGATGCCATTTATGAAGACGGTGAGAGTCCGATTGATAAACTGAAAGCTGAATTTGAACCCCAGGGTATCAAGGTTTATCCGATCTCTGCTGTCAGCGGCCAGGGAGTTAAGGAACTGCTGTATGCAGTGTATGATCTGCTTAAAACAGTTAATTTAAGTCCTTTGGTCTTTGAAAAGGAATTTGACTTAAAGAGTTTGTCGGGAGTATTGCTGCCTTATTCAGTGGAAGTAACAGAAGACGGAGTCTATGTAGTAGAAGGGCCTCGCATTGAAAAAATGCTTGGTTATACGAATCTGGAATCAGAAAAGGGCTTCAGCTTCTTCCAGAAGTTCTTAAAAGACAACGGTATACTGGAAGAACTGGAAAATGCCGGCATTGAAGAAGGCGATACGGTCCGCATGTATGGTCTTGAATTTGACTATTACAAGTAACAAGGAGAATAATATGACAAGTAAGCAGAGATCCTATTTAAAGGGACTGGCGATGAATATAGATCCGATCTTTCAGATCGGCAAATCCAGCTTGACTCCTGAGATCACAAATGCGATCGCAGAGGCGTTAGAAGCCAGGGAATTAATCAAAATAACCATTTTAAAAAATTGTGCAGATGATGGAACCAGCGTCGCTTCGATCCTGTCTGAACGGACCCATTCTGAAGTAGTTCAGGTAATTGGAAGAAAAATTGTCCTTTATAAGCAGGCAAAAGACGAAACAAAAAGAAAAATTGTTCTTCCTAAATAAAGCCGCCTAATTGTTAGGCCAGGGAGTCGATAATTATGGGTAATATAGGGATTATGGGCGGAACATTCGATCCGATCCACAATGGTCATCTGATGCTGGGAAAGCAGGCATATCAGGAATATCAGCTGGATGAGGTATGGTTTATGCCATCCGGACATCCGCCTCACAAAAATGACCGGAATATAACTGATCCTGAAATCCGCCTTGCGATGACGAAACTTGCCATTCACGGGAAATCAGGACTGGTCTGTTCTGATTTTGAAGTGAGACGAAACGGAAGTACCTATACCGCTCAGACCCTGAGACTGCTGCGTAAAGCATATCCGCAGCATCAATTCTTTTTTATCATAGGAGCTGATTCACTTTATGAAATTGAGAACTGGTATGAACCGGATCAGGTTCTGTCTCAGGCTGTATTTTTAGCTGCACGGCGGGAATATGAAGATGCGCATCCTTCCATGGAGCAGCAGATTGCCTACCTCTATAACAAATACAACGCAGATATTCGTATTCTTCATTGTGAAGAGATGGATATTTCTTCCGCCATGCTGCGGGAGCGAATTGCAAAAGGTCTCTCTGTTTCGGAATATGTACCCCAGGAGGTATTGTTATATATTAACGATCAAGGCTTATATCAGCAGAAGGATAAAGCATGATAGATGTTATAATGGAAATGAGAAATGATTTAAAGGAAAAACTGAACCCTTTAAGATATGAACACACCTTAAGTGTTTCTTTTATCTGTACCGCATTGGCTATGCGTTACGGTTGTAATTTAGATCAGGCAGAGCTTGCAGGTCTGCTGCACGATTGTGCAAAGCATTACGGAAACGAAGAGATTATAAAAAAGTGCCGGAAACAGAATATTCTATTAACTGATGATGAACTTAAAGCCCCAGTCGTGCTGCATGCCAAATACGGGGCATGGCTGGCGGAGCATAAATATAATGTGACTGACCAGGAGGTCTTAAATGCCGTGCGGTGGCATACAACAGGAAGACCGAATATGTCCCTGCTTGAAAAAATCGTATTTACGGCAGATTATATTGAACCAAGACGGGAGAGAGCGCCGGATCTGCTTAATATTCGTTCTCTTGCATTTACGGATTTAGATGAATGTATTTATCAGATTCTTAAGAATACTCTTGAATATCTGGAAAGCAAAGGAAGTTTTGTGGATTCTGTTTCTAACCAGGCATATGCTTATTATAAACAGGTTCACAACGAAAAGAAGGGAGAAACAAAATGAATCAATCCATGGATATGGTAAAAACTGCTTATGCAGCTTTATCTGATAAAAAAGGCGAGGATGTCAGCATCATAGATATTCGAAACGTTTCCGTTCTCGCAGATTACTTTATTATAGCCAGCGGTACGAATTCCAACCAGGTACAGGCGATGGTAGACAATGTTGAAGAGGAACTGGGTAAAAAGGGGTATGTGTGCAGGCAGGTAGAAGGCTATCAGACAGCCAATTGGATTCTTATGGATTATGGCGATATTATCGTGCATGTCTTTGACAAAGAAAACCGGCTTTTCTATGATCTGGAAAGAATCTGGAGAGATGGAAAAACAATCGCAGTAGAAGATTTAGATACAAAATAGATTTAAAATATATTGAGATTGCAGATGAACGGCTTAACAATTATTGTGAGCCGTTTTTTTAGCTTAAAGTTAACATAATTTTTTTAGCTTAAAGTTAACATAATTTTTTTATGTTAACTTTAAGCTAAATCTTTTTTAATGAATGCCCAAGCGGAACAAACCAATCACTTTTCCAAGAATCTGAACATCATCTACAATAATAGGATCCATAGAATCATTCTCAGGCTGCAGACGATAATGTCCGTTTTCTTTAAAAAATCTCTTTACTGTAGCGGAATCATCTACAAGAGCTACAACAATCTCCCCATTCTGAGCAGTAGAACAGTGTTCCACAATAATCTGATCCCCTTCCAATATTCCTGCATTAATCATGGAATTACCCCTGACCTTCAACATGAACGTCTCTGCGTTAGGCAGAAGATCGGAAGGAATGGGATAATAATTTTCAATATTCTCTTCCGCATATAAAGGCTGCCCGGCAGCAACCGTTCCCAGTATGGGAACGTTCACAACTTCCCGGCGGGTAAGGTTAAAGCAGTCATCAATAATCTCAATCGTACGGGGTTTGGTGGGATCTCTTCTTATATATCCTTTTTCTTCAAGAGTTTCCAAATGAGAGTGTACCGAAGATGTGGATTTAAGATTAACCGCTTCACAGATCTCTCTGACTGCAGGCGGATATCCCTTCTTTAAAATAGTCTCTTTTATATATTCTAAAATTTCCTGCTGTTTGGGTGTAATTTTCTCTTGCGCCATAACACAGCCTCCTCATTCCTATTCATTAAAACTATAGTAACATATGTTCGGGAAAAATGCAAACCTTTGTTCGAAAAAATGCAAAACGGGTTGACAAACATATGTTCTTGGTGTTATGATAAATCCAGCAAGATGAACATATGTTCTTATATTTGAGGAGGTATGCATATTATGAAACAGTTAATCATGTTAACCCTGGCAGTTCTGCTGGGAGCTCATTTTTGCGGGCAGTCCCTGATGAATGCATTGGCCGGTGAAGTGGGGACACCACTAATAGAGAAGTATTATACCAGTATTGAGATCAGGAACGGAGACAGCCTTTGGAGCATTGCTGATCAGTATGTTGAGAACAGCGGTATGTCTACTGCTCAGTACGTACAGGAATTAAAGAATATGAACAGATTAAGGGAAGATACCATACATTCCGGACAGCATCTGACCGTAGCCTATTTCGTTCAGAATCAGGATAAGTAGCCTGCCTAAAGGTTTTTTTGGAACGTCTGTTTTGCATAGCTGCCTTTATACCAGAAAGTTTTATTTTCATTTGATATTCCTCAGAGTCAGTACACGGCTGTTCCGATCCCAAATAATTTATATTGTAAATTTAAAAAGCAAGTGGTATACTTATTTGCAAGTTTAGATACGGTATCACCGTTTCTTTTACAGAGTAGAAATTTATGCGTAAAGTGTTTCCTGAACGGGGAGTTGTCAGGAGAACGAAAGGGTAAGCCCTGCGGTATAAATTTTGCATCCCGCTGTTATTTAAGTTTGTATATTTGCGGGATAGGCTTATTGCCTGTCCTGTTTTTTATATAGGCTAGGCTTCTCTGGTTGCGCTATTCTATTTGTAAAAATAGAAAGGAATAAAATTATGATGAATTTACAGAAAGCAGAACAGGCCATCGCCCTTTTACTGGAGGCAATAGGAGAGGATCCGATGAGGGAGGGGCTTGCAGACACACCTGCGCGTGTGGCAAAAATGTATGAGGAGCTTACTCAGGGGTACGATATGAACGCTACAAAACTTTTATCAGTTATGTTTCATTCAGATAACAATGACGTGGTATTGGAAAAGGATATTGAATTTCATTCCCTGTGCGAGCATCACCTTGCTCCTTTTTTTGGTAAGGTGCATATTGCCTACATTCCAAACGGCAAAGTAGTGGGATTAAGCAAGCTTGCCAGAGTAACTGAAGTATTTGCCCGGCGCCTGCAGATACAGGAACAGATGACAAACCAGATTGCTGACAGCATATACACAAGCCTTGACCCATTAGGGGTAATGGTAATTGTAGAAGCCACTCACACCTGCATGACCATGCGAGGGGTTAAAAAAATTGGCACTAAAACGGTAACGGTTGCAACCAGAGGTATTCTGAAAGGAGATCTTGCACTGCAGAAAAGCATACAGGATTTTATAAAGTGATGGAAAGAATAAATAAAATTATTAATAGTCCGGAATATATTAATTGGTTATCTAAAATTAATCAAGCTGAGAAAAACAGAATTTTTTGCGGACATAGCTTTTCCCATTTTCTGGATGTGGCCAGAATTATGTATCTGGAAACTTTGACCAAAGGGTATGATTTTTCTCAGGAACTAGTGTATTCGGCAGCGTTGCTGCACGACATTGGCAGGAGTATAGAATACAGCGCAGGGGCGGATCACGCCCGGGAAGGAGCAGTAATTGCAAAAGAGCTGCTGGAAGGTGCGGGATTTTGCCGCCATGAAGTAGATGAAATTACCCTTGCAATCGCAAATCACAACGTGAAAGACACTTCCCATACACTTTCACAGCTTTTGCAGTTTGCAGATAAAAAAAGCCGTAATTGCTTTTTATGCAACGCCCAGGCACAGTGCAACTGGAAACCACAGGATAGAAATATGGAGGTCAGCCTTTGATTATAGGCAATAAAGTATTTGACACGCATAACAATGTATATATTGTAGGAATATTAAACGTTACACCAGATTCCTTCTCTGACGGAGGTCAGTATAATGCCTTAGATGATGCCCTGAGGAAAGCACAGGAAATGATCTGTCAGGGTATAGATGTTATTGACGTTGGCGGAGAGTCAACACGTCCTGGGCATACAACAGTATCTACAGAACAGGAGATTAATAGGGTTGCTCCTGTGATTGAAAAGCTGAAGGAAAACTTTGACATTACAATTTCATTGGACAGCTATAAATGGCAGGTTGTCCAGGCCCTGAGCAGCAAAATTGATATGGTAAATGATATTTGGGGCCTGCAATATGATGATAAGATGGCTCAAGTGGTTGCAAAATCCGGTCTGGCCTATTGCCTGATGCACAACCGCCACAGCAATCAATATAAAAATTTCTCGGAAGAATATTTATCAGACATCAATGACAGCCTTGAAAAGGCAGAAAAAGCAGGTATAGAAAAAGAAAAAATCATTTTGGATGGAGGTGTGGGCTTCGCCAAGGATTACAGCCAAAACCTGCATGTAATTAATAACACCGACCGCCTGTGCAGTCTGGGATATCCTGTCATGTTAGCCACCTCACGCAAATCAGTAATTGGACTAACCCTTGAAAAACCTGTCGATCAACGACTTTATGGTACACTTGCCACAACTGCCGTTGGTGTTATGAAGGGTGCAAGTTTTGTAAGGGTACATGACATTGAACAAAATCTCGACACTATAAAAATGGTAAAATCAATAATAAGGGAAGATAAATGGATAAAATAACACTGAATGGTGTAGAATTTTTTGCTTATCATGGAGTATTGGAGAGTGAAAAGCAACTGGGCCAAATGTTTGCAGTTGATTGCGAATTGGTCTTAGACACATCCTTTTGCAATGATGAGATTAAAAAAACAGTAAATTACGGAGATGTAGCACTCAAGATAAAAAGCTTTGCCTGCAGCAATCGATATGATCTCCTTGAAAGCCTTGCTAACAATCTGGTGTCTTATTTAATGTATGAGTACCCTTTAGTTGAGGAGATATCTTTGACTGTACACAAGCCGCATGCACCTATTGCTACAAAATTTTCTGATGTTTCACTTTGCGTAACCAGGAAACGGGAAATCTGCTACCTGGCAATCGGTTCCAATTTAGGAGATAAAAAGGCATATCTGGACACTGTAAAAGCGGCAATCGTACAGGATAAAAGCTGTCAGTTTATGGCAGTTTCAAATTATATTGAAACTCCTCCCTATGGGGTAACTGATCAACCTTCTTTTTTGAATGCAGTAATCAAGATGAGAACTATTTATACCCCCAATCAGCTGCTGCAGTTTTGCCAAAGCCTGGAGCAAGCTGCGGGCAGAGTTCGACTGCGCCATTGGGGCGAACGTACCTTGGATATAGACATTCTAATGTACGGAGATAAAATCATTTATACGGAAGATTTGATTGTACCTCATCCGGAGATGGATATAAGAGATTTTGTTCTTGTACCTTTGTGCGAAATCGACCCTCATTTGATACACCCAATACGCAAAATGAGCGTCAAAAGATTGCTTGAAGACCTTTCATAATTATTCTAAAATTAATGTGATTCCTTAGGGTAGCATATAGCTGAATTGTTGCACAAACAGAAAGGGGGCGTGTTTTTTTGACTAATATGGTAAATATGTCTGTGATGGACAAGCTGAATTCTCTTGCAAAATACGGTATAAATTTAGGACTTGAGCGTATTGAGAAATTGTTAAACAACATGGGGAATCCTCAGAAAAAGTTAAAATTTATACATGTTGCGGGAACAAACGGCAAAGGATCCACCTGTACTATACTATCCTATATTTTAAAAGAGAGTGGTTACAAGACAGGGCTTTTTATCAGTCCTTATGTATTGAATTTTAATGAAACCATGCAGATCAATCATCTGCCTATCACTCATAGTCAGCTGGAAAGTTGTGGGCAATATGTTTTTTCCAGCTGGGAAAATTCCTGTGTTGAAGGAGAGTATCCTACTCAATTTGAGGTAATTACAGCCATAGCCTTTGAATGGTTTTATCGCAGCGGCTGTGATTTTGTTTGTCTGGAATGTGGCCTTGGCGGAAAAGAGGATTCCACAAATATCATTCCTCCCGCTCTTTTGCAAATTATCACCTCGGTAAGTTTGGACCATATGGGGATTTTGGGAAATACGCTGGAAGAGATAGCGATGCATAAAGCTGGGATTATAAAAGGGGGGATCACGATATGCTATCCACTGATGCAGCCCGATGCTTTGAACATAATTAAACATAAATGTGACGAAGAACACAGCAAACTGATCGTGCCTTCTCTGCAACATCTTAATGTGATGGAGGACACCTTCCCAGGGAACAGCTTTCTCTATAAGGGGCAGCAATACATAAAGTCCATGACTGGCAGATTTCAGATTTATAATTGTATTACTGCAATTACTGCGGCCTTTACTCTTGCAGAAATGGGTTTTTCCATTCAACAGAGGGCTATAACCGAGGGGGTAAAAAACGCTAATATACCTGCACGCCAGGAGATAATTCGAACCTCGCCTCTTGTATTATTGGACGGCTGTCATAACCCGGAAGGAGCAAAGGCACTCAAGGATAGTCTATATAAGCTACCCAGTCAACGAATAACGGTGATAATGGGAGTATTAGCTGATAAAGATTATAATGTTATGGTTAAAGAAATTGCCAGACTTGCTCATCATTTTATAGCTGTAACACCAGATAATCCAAGAGCGCTGTCATCTCAAAGCCTTGCTAAGACGGCTAGGACTTATTGCAGTAATGTACACAATTTTGATGAGATGCAGCAAGCACTTGATTTTGCCACAGAGATAACTATGCCGTCTGACCCCATTTGTGTTTGTGGCTCGCTTTATCTTGCACAGCAAATTCGGCCTTTGCTTTTGCAGCAATTTGGTAATGGGACGCATTAAGATACCAGAAGGTGCAGCGGCAGAAGAGTGAATATTAATCTTCCCGCAGTTTTACTTTATTTCTGGCACTGCGTCGACGTTCGTCTTCCAATGCCGCATAATGTTTTTTTGTAGTATTTACATCAGAATGTCCCAAAACATCTGCCACTAAATAGATATCACCGGTTTCTTTATAAAGAGAGGTTCCATAGGTACTGCGTAGTTTATGGGGAGTAATCTTTTTTAAAGGTGTCACCAGTCTGGAATATTTTTTTACCAGATTTTCTACACTGCGAACAGCAATTCTCTTTTTCTGCATGGATAGAAAGAGCGCATTCTCATTACCTTCTTCAGGAATAATTTGATTTCGCTCTTCCAGATAATCCAGGAGTGCATCCTCAACCTCAGTTCCAAAGTAGACAGTTACCTCTTTTCCTCCCTTTCTATGTATGCGTATGCCTCCATTTTTAAAATCAATATCATTCAAATCCAAACCTACACATTCTGATACACGTATTCCAGTTCCAAGCAAAAGTGTAAGCAGTGCCAGATCCCGAACTTTCGTTTTCTCGTGATAGGCTTTTTGTTTCTCTGTTAGAGATTCTCCTTTTTCTACTTCATCGAGAAGCAGCGCAACTTCATCTACGTCCAAACGTATAATTTCTTTCTCATGCAGCTTAGGAAGCTGAATTAATGCAGCCGGATTGTTTTGAAGCCTTTCATTCCGGTAATAATAATTGTAGAAGCTTTTCAAGCAGGAGATCTTTCGCATAATTCCACGCTCTTTGTTTGTTATTTCCTGACTTTTATCATTAAACCGGTACTTTAAATACTCCATATATTCCTCTATATCAACAACCTTAAGTGTATTTAAAAAGTCCAATGGGATTTCTTTCATCTCAAGCTTATGAATGACCGGATTTTCCTTTTGCAAAAATTCAAAAAACACCTTTAAATCATAGGCGTAGGCGATCCTGGTACGGGAAGATGTACGTGGTTCAATGCCTCGGAAAAAATCACCGCAGAAATGAGGAAGTTCTTTGATCAGCTCACGCAGATGCTTTACGTTTTCAATATCTTTTTGTTGATGGTAGGAGAGAATAGCTTTCATGAATTCACCTCTTGTTTATGTATAAATTATTTTATATATGCCGTAGTTTTTACTTTACCCGGAATACTTTACACAGGAATAGGTTAAACCAATAAGATCCCTGATCGCAGTGATTGTTGAGTAATAGTTTAATGGGAATGGAACCGGTAATGGTAAATGCAAAGTAAGAGCTGAAGCTTTGGTAAACTGTATAAATTATATTTGATATATGTATTCTATTATTTTTTCTTAATAACTATTCGTTAAACTAGACTTTCGCGCATAGTTGGAAGCGTCACTTACACCTAAAACCGCCACGCATAATTATATCATAATTCCAACATCTTTTACAAGTTGTTGGTTTTTTTATATTCGGGAGGAAATTTATATGCAGTTCTACATCGCTACTGCTTCTGATGCAGATTCCGCTGACATGGAATGGGAATCTCTTCAGGACTTGGAGGTTTCCGAGGATTTTGACCAGACCTCCCAAGAATTACTTTATTCGATTAACAATAACCTGACGCAAATCAATACATACGTTGGATTCACTGTTTCCGTTGGATTTGCTCTGCTTATTGTATATATCATCATGAAGCCAGTTTTTTACTTCTTAAGGTGATGGCTTTGGAAAGGAGGAAAATTTTATGTTAGCTGCTGCTTCTACGGGTGCTGCTTTTGTTATCACAGAAGAAATGTTGGCACCGATTGTAACATCTATTACAGGTAATACCGCTGTTTTAATTCCGGTCGGATTAGCGATCATGGGAATCATGGTTGGTATTGGACTGATTCCACGTATTATTTACAAGTTCCTGTAATGGCTGTGAGGGATTTTCGATTATCGGAAGTCCCTCTTTTGCTTCATTGGTGTATGGAGGTGTTTATGACCCGTTTGGCTTTGGCTGTCCTGCTCTCCGCTCTCTTCTGCTTTCCTTGTTATGCTTCTTCGGCTCTCCCGGCTTCTCCCTCTAGTTCGTTATTAAAGGGGTATAATATTCCGGATTTGCCGAAAAGTGATAACTATTCAGATTACGCAATTATAAAGAATACGGTATCATATTCCATAAATAAAGATTATGCGGATTATGTGTTATTTGCGTTCTACTCTCCGCCTGTCGTCATGTATGGAGGATATGGCTTTCAAGATGATACGCTTCATTTTTCCGGGCATTTGGGTTGGGATTATGACACTTTTATGTACTCTCTTTCTACGGGGCAATGGGTGAAGCTTGGCGGTGAGTATGGTCTGCTCAATAATTATGATTTAGAGCGGGACAAGCTTATTATGAGTACTACGACAATCGTCTATAAGGATAGGTTTAAGGTATTTTATTATTATTTTCCTGTGACTTCCACGTTTGAACAGCAACCCATGTTTTCTGATCTAATCCAGCTTATTTACAGGGTGGTTATTTCTCTTATTGTTGTAATTGTCCTCATTATCAGTATCCGCATTATCTTGAAAATAATTTATAGAGTTGTTTTCTTTTATCTTAGAAAGGGGGTTCTATGAAACGATTTTTAATTTTGCTTTGTATGATTCTTGTCATGTCTTTTCCGTCTTATGCTGATGCGAAACAGATCCCGGCAAGACCTAAAATGAATGCAGAATATTACCAATATTACGCACTTTTTTACCGTGGTAATAATTCCTCTTACTATTTGTTTTATTCTCCTACTGCTATTGTCTATACTTCTACCATCAGTACATATGTTGCTTTCAGTTGGACCCCGGGGACCTCTGATGACTGGGTACAGTTATCGTCTTTTCCCAATATTTGGGGATATTTAACTTATCTTTCCGGTAACGGTGATATTATGACAAGTTCTGGTACGGTTAAGTATACTTCGGCTGCTGAAACGGTATTTACAGAGCATGCAAAAGCGAACTTTTCCGCTTATTCAGACTATTGGGATAATTCTGGTGGCGGTGATGATGATCCAAGTCCCGGTATTATATCCGGTCTTCGTAATGTAGTGAATGCAATTTCTTCACTTCCCGGTAAAATTGGCAATTCGATTCTTGATATTTTAAAATCATTGTTTATCCCGGCTGATGGTTATTTGGAAGAAAAAATTAATTATCTTGTTGAACGTTTTAAGGGGGCTTTTGCCGTAACTCCGTATGATATGTCAAGCGTATTCTCATCAGAAAAAGAACTGTCCGATATAACAGTTACCATGTACGGAACTACTGCCACAATTGTAAATATGGATTACGTGATCGAAGCATTGACAAAATTCCGTAAAGTAATACGTGGCTTTATTACTCTCCTGCTTCTCTTCTACAATATCAATCAGTTTTTAGCTTTCATTGGGCAGGCTCCTATTACTTTGGGGGCTTTGATAGGGATTAAAAATCACATGGAACGATCAGAGGATACATAGGGGGTGATAGTGTGATTATTGAATTTTTTATTAATATGTTCGTGGCATTTTTAGATACTCTTATCAGCGCAGTTTCTATGGTTACGTTGCCGATCGACATGATATCGGCACTTTCTACAGTATCAGCTTATGGAAGTTGGATTGTTGGGTCTGATCTCCTGTTGATATTTGCTACCTGTGTATTTACCTGGACAACGATCAAAATCGGGATAGGCTTAGTCCTCTTTGTCTGGCGGTTACTGCCGTTTACTTAATTTTATTTTGGGAGGTATTATGATAATTTTAAAAATGTTTATAGGATTTATCTGTTTCGTATTTCTCTGTCTGAAGCTTCCGGTCATGATTATCTGGTTTGGTCATTTTATAGTGTTCATTAGGTGGAAATTGATAGATTTACGAAAGGAATTAAAGTTGAAAAAACAAGGTGTTATAGTCTTCCGCCCCTTTGGGCTTAAAATGTTTTGTGGCAGACAGGGAGCCGGGAAAACCATGGCTATGGTCTGGTATTTGGACAATCTACGCAGGAAATACCCTAAGGCGTGTATTTATACCAATTTTGCTTATAAGTACCAGACTGCCCCTTTAGAAAGCTTAAATGACCTGCTGAAATACCGTAACGGTGATGATGGTATTATATTTGCTATTGATGAAATTCAAAACGAATTCTCTTCTGCTGTTTCAAAGGATTTCCCGGAAACTTTGTTAAGTGAAATTACTATGCAGCGTAAACAGAAAATAACCATTTTATCATCTTCACAGGTGTTTACCCGTGTTGCAAAACCACTCCGGGAACAATGTTATGACGTCATGGAATGCCGTACATTCTTTGGTCGTTGGACACGGGTAAAATGCTATGATGCGGATGACTATTGCTCTGTTATAGATAATTACAGTCCGGAGAAGAAATTTAAGCTTCCGAAGCGTTGGGTACGTTCATTTATCCAGACTGATGATCTTAGGGAATCCTATGATACGTATGAAAAGGTTCAGCGGTTATCCAGACAAGGGTTCGCCCCAAAAGTGGTACGATAGTTATCGCTGTTGGGGGTCAAATTATTATCCGCTCTTCTGCTCTTCTGGGGGGCTGTCTGGTCAATTATCAGTTATGGTCTAAGCGTCAGCGCCCCCGGCGCGACGCTAGACCATTACTTGACAGTATAAACACTTAAGGAACTTTTTTGATAAAAACAGAGGTAAAAATCGTAAAATCAGGATTTTGTTAATGATGGATTGAGGTGATTTTGATGGAGCCTTATAACGTAAAGGTGATTACATATCCTGACCTTTCAAAGCAGTATAGGGTGTACTATAGGGATATAGTATATAAGGGATATTATCGTGAGGATCGGTTTAAAAATCCATTTGACGATAAATGGACGAAAACTATTAAAGGTGATCTTCAAAAGCATTATGATCATACGGCTGAAGTTTCCATGAAGCGTACAAAAGGTAAGGTTTACAATTATGCAAGGTGTAATAATTGGGACTGGTTTGTGACATTTACATTCAGTCCAGAAAAGGTTAATCGGTATGATTATGATTCATGTGTAGAAAAGCTTACTAACTGGTTAAAGGTTCTTCGCCGTTCTTCTCCTGCTCTCTCCTATTTGGTTGTTCCTGAGAAGCATAAGGACGGTGCATATCACTTTCATGGTCTTTTTAGTGGGTTAGATGATAAACAGATAGTCTGGACTGGAAAATACGTCGTAAAGCGAATTAAGGGGCTTGGGCGTAGTCGTTTTAAAAGAACTGATGAAAAGATTTATAGGTTTGGTAGTTATAGACTAGGTTGGATGACCGCAACTAGGGTAAAAGAAAAAGAAAAGGTCACTTCCTACATCACAAAGTACATAACAAAGGAATTATGCGATTCCTCGTTTGGTCGCAAGCGTTATTGGTCGTCCAGAAACTTGTTGACACCTATGGAAGAGGTGTTTCACATGGACGGCACTGCCCGTTTCGTTCTCTCCGATGAACTTGGGGAATGTTCAAAGTTTAAGAAGATCAGCACTGTACAGTATGGGGAAATGACCCAATCAGTTGAAATATTCGATTTGTAATATAAGTATAGTTAATAAATGAAACGTTGTCAATGGTTAAATTAATAATTTGGAATTGTTTAGAGATATTTCAATCTTGTGCAGATTTCACAATGAATGACTGTTAGTACGGTGCTGATCGGAGCGCCTGCAGATACTTTTGTTTGTACATAATGTATAAAAGAGATAGGTTTGGTAGCCACTGCTCCTCTCCTATCTCTTTTTTTTAACCAGTCCTTGAACCTGATGATTTTCCCAAGCTACTTTTCCGCTCTTCTCTTTTGTGCTTGGCTTCGTACTCTTCAATGTACTTTTTGACAATATGCTCAAGCTGTTTATTTGCCGTGCGGTTTTCTTCTTCTGCAATATCTTTGAGTTTATCTATAATTTCTTTATCTGTACGGAATATAAATTGAGGTTTGTTGCTTGGCATTTTAATATTTCCTTTCAAAAAGTACTTGTAAAAGTGATATCACTATGATATCATATGTTCAAGGTGATATCACCTAGATATCACAATGTTGGCTCGGTCATTGTCGGTGCATTGGAAACCGTCTGTATACGGAATGCGTAAGGACATAAGCATATCCGGGAAAATCTCGGTAGGGTGTATAGGCAATAGACCACTGCTATTTTAGCAGAAATTCGTAAGTTTTGCCTTTGTCCAGTCCGAAAATTTGAATGTATGGTAGATTACATAGGAGTATGTCCATTTTATCATACATTCAGATTTTTGTATATATTGTGAATCTCGTTAATTGGTGGTGTTTTTATTGTTCAGGAGGTTGATATCATGAAAAAAGTGACTTTGGGTGATATTTCAGAATGTTTGCCAGTTGATGAACTTCGTATTTTGGCTTATGATGGCTCGGCATATTCCGGGACATTGGTTTTGCCGTTTTCCGATGCTTCTTGTTATTATCATTATGTGGTCTGGTTAATCACAGAACTTGATATTGTAAATAGGATTGCAGGTATTATGTTGCGGGTTGATTCCCTTGAAGATTTCGAAAAGTTAAGGGGGAATTAAATGCATTTTAGTGATGGTATTCATTATTCGGCTGTTCGTGATGGTTGGGTGACCTCGTTTCAAGTTATAGGGCGTAATCCTGATGGTACTTTTGATATTTGTTGGTTAGAAGGTTCTGTAAGTTCTGCTCGTAAAGTGGATCTGGTGGAATGGGTGGAAGCTTATGAATCTTTACATAAAAAATAGTAAATACGTTAAGGAGGTTAAATTTTATGAAAGTTACTGGTGTTTTTAAATTGATGGGGGTTGAGTCTCAATCCGGTTTTAAAGACCCTACACAAACAAATTATGTTGTTGGTCTGGCTCAGGGCATGGATAGCCTGCGTATGTATCTTGACGCGACTGAATTTAATCTATACAAGGACATTCCTCCATATTCTGATGTGGAAGTGGTTCTTGATTATAACCCCGTTGCAAAGGAAGTTCGGTATTCCATGCACCTTGTTACGATGGCACCTGTTAATAAAGCTTCTGCTGTTGCTTCTGGTAAGTAATATCGGACTATAATGATTCCCCGGCTTCTGCCAGTATGAGGCGGTATCTTGCATTCTCCTTGATTACCGTGTACCGTATTGGAATGTGTTACCGTTGGTCGGTGAGTGGGGGCATCGCCGGGGGGACCGCTCACACGGATTCTGTTTAATGGGGGTACATGAGATGAAATTATCAGAATTGGAACTGCTCTATCTTCGCCGACTTCTGGTGGAGCGTCTGGAATCTCTTGACAGAGGTCTCCAGAAGAATCTCCGCATTTTTGGAGATTCGGACGATATCGTTTTGAAACAGCGTAAAATCGGGAATTTGGAAGCTGAAACAGCCGTTTTGACGGCTCTCAAAGAAAAGGTCAATCTTGAAATTGGTTTTTGCTCTCTCACTGCTACTTGAGAAAAAAAGGAATTTTTGATATAATTTATGTCTGGGCTTTTTCGGTTTAGCAACTATTCGCAATTAACTAGACTTTCGCGAATAGTTGGAAGCGTCACTTACACCTAAAACCGACACGCATAATTATATCATAATTCCAACATCTTTTACAAGTTGTTGGTTTTTTATATTCGGGAGGAAATTTATATGCAGTTCTACATTGCTACTGCTTCTGATGCAGATTCCGCTGACATGGAATGGGAATCTCTTCAGGACTTGGAGGTTTCCGAGGATTTTGACCAGACCTCCCAAGAATTACTTTATTCGATTAACAATAACCTGACGCAAATCAATACATACGTTGGATTCACTGTTTCCGTTGGATTTGCTCTGCTTATTGTATATATCATCATGAAGCCAGTTTTTTACTTCTTAAGGTGATGGCTTTGGAAAGGAGGAAAATTTTATGTTAGCTGCTGCTTCTACGGGTGCTGCTTTTGTTATTACAGAAGAAATGTTGGCACCGATTGTAACATCTATTACAGGTAATACCGCTGTTTTAATTCCGGTCGGATTAGCGATTATGGGAATCATGGTTGGTATTGGACTGATTCCACGTATTATTTACAAGTTCCTGTAATGGCTTTGAGGGATTTTCGATTATCGGAAGTCCCTCTTTTGCTTCATTGGTATATGGAGGTTTTTATGACCGTTCGTTTGGCTTTGGTTGTCCTGCTTTCCGCTCTCTTATGCTTTCCTTGCTATGCTTCTTCGGCTTCTCCCTCTAATGCTTTATTAAAGGGATATGACATTCCAGATTTGCCGAAAAGTGACAGTTATGCAAGCTATGTGATTATAAAGAATACGGTATCGTATTCCATGAATAAAGATTATGCAGATTATATTCTGTTTGCATTCTTCTCTCCGCCTGCTGTCACTTATGGTGGATATGGTTTTCAAGATAATACGCTTCACTTTACAGGGCATTTGGGTTGGAATTATGACGCTTTTATGTATTCTCTTTCTTTGGAAAAGTGGGTAAAACTTGGCGGTGAATATGGTCTGCTCAATAATTATGATTTAGAGCGAGATAAACTTATTATGAGTACTACAACAATCGTTTATAAGGATAAACTTAAGGTATTTTATTATTATTTTCCGGTGACTTCCACGTTTGAACAACAACCCATGTTTTCTGATCTAATTCAGCTTATTTATAGGGTTGTGATTTCTCTTATTGTTGTAATTGTCCTTATTATCAGTATCCGCATTATCTTGAAAATAATTTATAGAGTTGTTTTCTTTTATCTCAGAAAGGGGGTTCTATGAAACGATTTGTAATTTTGCTTTGTATGATTCTTGCCATGACTTTTCCGTCTTATGCGGATGTGAAACAGATCCCGGCTAGACCTAACATGAATGCAGAATATTACCAGTATTACGCATTGTTTTACCGTAGCAATAATTCTTCTTACTATTTGTTTTATTCTCCTACTCCAATTGTTTATGCTTCCACTAGCAGTACTTATGTTGCTTTCAGTTGGACTCCGGGGACTTCTGAGAATTGGGAGCAGTTATCGTCTTTCCCCAATATCTGGGGATATTTAACTTATCTGTCTGCTAACGGTGATATCATGACAAGTTCTGGTACGGTTAAGTATACTTCGGCTTCCGACACGGTGTTTACAGAACATGCAAAAGCGAACTTCTCTGCTTACTCGGATTATTGGGATAATTCTAGTGGCGGTGACGATGACCCAAGTCCCGGTATTATATCCGGTCTGCGTAATGTAGTGAATGCGATCTCGTCTCTCCCCGGTAAAATCGGCAATGCGATTCTTGATATTTTAAAGTCACTCTTTATCCCGGCTGATGGATATTTAGAAGAAAAAATCAATTATCTTGTTGAACGCTTTAAGGGAGCCTTTGCAGTAACTCCTTACGATATGTCAAGCGTGTTCTCATCGGAAAAGGAACTGTCAGATATAACAGTTACCATGTACGGAACTACTGCCACAATTGTAAATATGGATTACGTAATTGAAGCATTGACAAAATTCCGTAAAGTCATACGTGGGTTTATTACTCTCCTGCTTCTCTTCTACAATATCAATCAGTTTTTAGCTTTTATTGGTCAGGCTCCTATTACTTTGGGTGCTTTAATAGGGATTAAAAATCACATGGAACGATCAGAGGATTCATAGGGGGTGATGGTGTGATTATTGAATTTTTTATTAATATGTTCGTGGCATTTTTAGATACTCTTATCAGTGCAGTTTCCATGGTTACGTTGCCGATCGACATGATATCGGCAATAACTACGGTATCGGCATATGGGAGTTGGGTCGTCGGCTCTGATCTTCTGCTCATATTTGCCACCTGTGTCTTTACCTGGACAACGGTCAAAATTGGGATAGGTTTGGTTCTGTTCGTCTGGCGGTTACTGCCCTTTACTTAATGAATTAGGGGGTGTTAGTTATGATTATGAATAAAATTATTATTGCTCTTTTCATGTCTACATTTACACATGCTTTATGGATTTATAGTGATTACTTGGAATATAAAAAATTGGGTTATGATAGAGAAAATAACCCATTTTATGTTCCATGGATTCTTGTATTTCTTTGTTGGTTGTTACATTTGTGGTTTTGTTTTCAGGTTTTTGGTATTAGTTAAATTAGTATTTTACGGATTACAGTACTTTGAAAACTTAATATTGATAGTTAGTATGAGCTATGATATACTATGAGACAAATATTTTAGCTTATTCTGGAGGATATAATGATAAAGGCAATATCAAATAGACGTAGTATAAGAAAGTTTAAAGAGGCAGAAATAGCGAAAGAAATGATAAATGAAATTCTGAATGCAGGAATGCTTGCGCCATCGTCAAAAAATAGACAGCCTTGGAATTTTATTGTTATTGGCGGTGAATCAAAAAATAAAATGCTTGCAGCAATGAATAAAGGTCTTTTGCGAGAACGTGAAGGAGAATCATTGCTTCCTGATAGTAATCGTCATTTGAAGGCGGCTGAATATACTTTGGAAATCATGAAACAAGCGCCTATAACTGTATTTGTGACAAATCCCTTTGGTATAAACTTATCAAATAATCTTAGCCAAGAAGAAAGAATTTATGAACTATGTAATGCTCAATCCATCGGTGCAGCTATGGAAAATATGACACTCACAGCTACTGAATTAGGTTTGGGAAGTCTATGGATTTGTGATATTTACTTTGCATATGAAGAGTTGAGTACATGGTTAAGTGTAGAAGGAACATTAATAGCAGCTATGACTTTTGGATACGCAGATGAATGCCCCAAACATCGTCCACGTAAGAACGCAATTGACGTGATTGAATGGAGAATGTAAGTATAATTTAATAGGTGAAATATTATAGAACTACTAACTATTAACAATTAGGTTGGTAGTTTTTTTGTACGGAAAACTGAAATTTAATGGAGGTATTATGATAATTTTAAAAATGTTTATAGGATTTATCTGTTTCGTATTTCTCTGTCTTAAGCTTCCGGCCATGATTGTTTGGTTTGGTCATTTTGTAGTGTTCATCAGGTGGAAATTGATAGATTTACAAAAGGAATTAAAACTGAAAAAACAAGGTGTTGTGGTCTTCCGTCCTTTTGGGCTTAAAATGTTTTGTGGTAGGCAGGGAGCCGGGAAAACCATGGCTATGGTCTGGTATTTGGACAATCTTCGGCGGAAATACCCCAAGGCGTGTATTTATACCAATTTTGCATACAAGTACCAAACTGCGCCCTTAGAAAGCTTAAATGACCTACTGAAATATCGTAACGGTGATGATGGTATTATTTTTGCCCTTGATGAAATTCAAAATGAATTCTCTTCTGCTGTTTCAAAGGATTTCCCGGAAACTCTGTTAAGTGAAATTACTATGCAACGTAAGCAGAAAATAACCATTTTATCATCTTCGCAGGTATTTACCCGTGTTGCAAAACCACTCCGGGAACAATGTTATGACGTTATGGAATGCCGTACATTCTTTGGACGTTGGACACGGGTAAAATGCTATGATGCAGATGATTATTGTTCTGTCATTGACAATTACAGTCCTGAAAAGAAATTCAAGCTTCCGAAGCGTTGGGTACGCTCATTTATCCAGACTGATGATCTTAGGGAATCCTATGATACCTATGAAAAAGTTCAGCGATTGTCCAGACAGGGCTTTGCTCCAAAAGTGGTACGATGATTATCTCTGTTGGGGGTTCAAATTATTATCTGCTCTTCTGGGGGCTGTCTGCTCATTCATGGAATATGGTCTAAGCGTCAGCGCCCCCGGCGCGACGCTAGACCATTACTTGACAGTATAAACACTTAAGGAACTTTTTTGATAAAAACAGAGGTGAAAATCGTAAAATTCAGATTTAGTAAAGGGGAAATTCATGGAAATATTAACATTTAGGTTATTAGTTGCTTGTGGCATAATATTTTTAATAATGTTTCTTTTGATAACTATTTTAAATCTGGTGCAAGGTAAGCTTTTAATTGAATCCGCTCTATTTGCACTTAAATGGACTTTAGCGATTTATGTAATTGTAATTATTGGTTGTGTAATGATAATTGGTTTGTTCTGGCTGTCTTCTTGGGTCAATGATGCTATACCAGTGAAAGGAAATATTTAAGCAGGAATTGAGGTGATTTGATGGAACCTTATAATGTTAAGGTGATTACATATCCTGACCTTTCAAGGCAGTACAGGGTGTATTATAGGGACATTGTATATAAGGGGTATTATCGTGAGGATCGGTTTAAGAATCCATTTGATGATAAATGGACGAAAACTATTAAGGGTGATATTCAAAAGCATTATGAGCATACGGCGGAAGTTTCTATGAAGCGTACAAAAGGTAAGGTTTACAATTATGCGAGGTGTAATAATTGGGATTGGTTTGTGACATTTACATTTAGTCCGGAAAAAGTTAATAGATATGATTATGATTCATGTGTAGAAAAGCTTACTAACTGGTTAAAGGTTCTTCGACGTTCTTCTCCTGCTCTCTCCTATTTGGTTGTCCCAGAGAAGCATAAGGACGGTGCATATCACTTTCACGGGCTTTTTAGTGGGTTAGATGATAAACAGATAGTTTGGACTGGAAAATACGTTGTAAAGCGAATTAAGGGGTTAGGACGTAGTCAATTTAAACGGACTGGTGAGAAGATTTATAAGTTTGGGAGTTATAGGTTAGGATGGATGACCGCCACTAGAGTGAAAGAAAAAGAAAGGGTCACTTCCTACATCACAAAGTACATAACAAAGGAATTATGTGATTCCTCGTTTGGTCGCAAGCGTTATTGGTCGTCCAGAAATCTGCTGACACCTTTGGAAGAGGTGTTTCACATGGACGGCACTGCCCGTTTCGTTCTCTCCGATGAACTTGGGGAAAGTTCAAAGTTTAAGAAGATTAGCACTGTACAGTATGGGGAAATGACCCAATCAGTTGAAATATTCGATTTGTAATATAAGTATAGTTAATAAGTAAAGTGTTGTCAATGGTTAAATTAATAATTTGAAATTGTTTAGAGATATTTCAATCTTGTACAGATTTCACAATGAATGACTGCTAGATCGGTGCCGATCGGAGCGCCTGCAGATGATTTTGTTTGTACATAATGTTTAAAAAAGATAGGTTTGGTAGCCACTGCTCCTCTCCTATCTCTTTTTTTTAACCAGTCCTTGAATTTGATGATTGTCCCAATTCGTGCTTTCGTTCTTCTTTCTTATGTTGGGTTTCATACTCTTCTACGTACTTTTCAATGATTATTCCGCCCATTTGACTTATGCTTCTTTTGTCTTTTTCAGCTATTTCTTTTAATTTTATATATATATCTTCGTCAAGTATTATCTGGACTTTTGGTTTATTTGTTGGCATAGTAAAAACTCCTTCTGTTTTTGGGGATTGACAGTTAATCCCTTTTGTGGTATTTTGGTTAATATAAGGGAGTAACCTTTAATCCCCTTTTTGCTGGCTCGGTCGTTGTCGGTGCATAGGAAACCGTCTGTATTCGGAATGCGTAAGGACATAAGCATTCTGGGTAAGTCTCGTTAGGGTGTATAGGCAATAGACCACTGCTATTTTAACAGATATTCGTAAGTTTTGCCTTTGTCCAGTCCGAGAATTTGAATGTATGGTAGATTACATAGGAGTATGTCCATTTTATCATACATTCAGATTTTTGTATATATTGTGAATCTCGTTAATTGGTGGTGTTTTTATTGTTCAGGAGGTTGATATCATGAAAAAAGTGACTTTGGGTGATATTTCAGAATGTTTGCCAGTTGATGAACTTCGTATTTTGGCTTATGATGGCTCGGCATATTCCGGGACATTGGTTTTGCCGTTTTCCGATGCTTCTTGTTATTATCATTATGTGGTCTGGTTGATCACAGAACTTGATATAGTAAATAGGATTGCAGGTATTATGTTGCGGGTTGATTCTCTTGAAGATTTCGAAAAGTTAAGGGGGAATTAAATGCATTTTAGTGATGGTACTCATTATTCAGCTGTTCGTGATGGTTGGGTGACTTCGTTTCAAGTTATGGGACATAATCCTGATGGTACTTTTGATATTCGTTGGTTAGAAGGTTCTGTAAGTTCTGCTCGTAAAGTGGATCTGGTGGAATGGGTGGAAGTTTATGAATCTTTACATAAAAAATAGTAAAAACGTTAAGGAGGTTAAATTTTATGAAAGTTACTGGTATTTTTAAATTAATGGGTGTTGAGTCTCAATCCGGTTTTAAGGACCCGTCACAAACAAATTATGTTGTTGGTCTGGCTCAGGGTATGGATAGCTTGCGTATGTATCTTGATTCTACCGAGTTTAATCTATACAAGGATATCCCCCCGTATTCGGATGTGGAAGTGGTCCTTGATTATAACCCAGTTGCAAAGGAAGTCCGGTACGCTATGCACCTTGTTACAATGGCACCTGTTAATAAAGCTTCTGCTGTTGCTTCTGGTAAGTAATATCAGACTATAATGATTCCCCGGCTTCTGCCAGTATGAGGCGGTATCTTGCATTCTCCTTGATTACCGTATACCGTATTGGAATGTGTTACCGTTGGTCGGTGAGTGGGGGCATCGCCGGGGGGACCGCTCACACGGATTGTGTTTTATGGGGGTACATGAGATGAAATTATCGGAATTGGAACTGCTTTATCTTCGCCGACTTCTGGTGGAGCGTCTGGAATCTCTTGACAGAGGTCTCCAGAAGAATCTCCGCATTTTTGGAGATTCGGACGATATCGTTTTGAAACAGCGTAAAATCGGGAATTTGGAAGCTGAAACAGCCGTTTTGACGGCTCTCAAAGAAAAGGTCAATCTTGAAATTGGTTTTTGCTCTCTCACTGCTACTTGAGAAAAAAAGGAATTTTTGATATAATTTATGTCTGGGCTTTTTCGGTTTAGCAACTATTCGCAATTAACTAGACTTTCGCGAATAGTTTGAAGCGTCACTTACACCTATAACCGCCACGCATAATTATATCATAATTCCAACATCTTTTACAAGTTGTTGGTTTTTTTTATATTCGGGAGGAAATTTATATGCAGTCCTACATCGCTACTGCTTCGGACGCAGATTCCTCTGGTCTTGAATGGATAACCTGACGCAAATCAATGCATATGTTGGATTCACTGTTACCGTTGGTTTTGCTCTGATTGTTGTATATATCATCATGAAGCCAGTTTTCTACTTCTTAAGGTAATGGCTTCGGAAAGGAGGAAAATTTATGGTTATCACTGCGGAAATGCTTGAACCGATTGTAACATCTATTACAGGTAATACCACCATATTAATTCCAGTTGGATTAACAATTATGGGTATTATGGTTGGTGTTGGTTTGATTCCACGTATTATTTATAAGTTCCTGTAATGGCTGTGAGGGATTTTCGATTATCGGAAGTCCCTCTTTTACTTCTCTGGTGTATGGAGGTATCTATGAGTGTTCGTTTGGCTTTAGCTGTCTTGCTCTCCGCTCTCTTCTGCTTTCCCTGTTACGCTTCTTCCGCTCTCCTGGCTACCTAGAGTTGTTTTCCTTTAGTTTTATCAGTATTACGCACTGTTTTACCGGAATAATAACTCCTCCTATTATTTGTTTTATTCTCCTACTGCTATTGTTTATCCCTCCACCAGTAGTACATATGTTGCCTTTATTTGGACCCCGGGGACTTTTGAGAATTGGGAACAGTTATCGTCTTTCCCGAATATCTGGGGGTATTTGACTTATCTGTCCGCTAACGGTGATATTATGACAAGTTCTGGTACAGTTAAATATACTTCGGCTGCTGACACGGTTTTTACAGAACATGCGAAAGCTAACGTAACTTCATTTCAAGTTATGGGACATAATCCTGATGGCACTTTTGATATTCGTTGGTTAGATGGTTCTATAAGTTCTGCTCGTAAGGTGGTCATGTAATATGCTCATTACTGAAGTCAAATGGTTTTATGTATTAATCCATTGGTATATTTTTTTTAAACTCTTCGGTAATACCATGGCTGTTATCCGTAAGGACATTTTTTAACATTAACTTCATCGTCTCCAATGACGTATTTTCATCCGTACCCATCACCACTTCCACATTAGGGTATGCTGCATTAATTACATTTTTATATTTTTGGACGAATGGACAAAGTTGAACCATGCAGCTTGAAAAATGAATGGTATCCGCCTTACTTATTTCGACCAGGGGCTTTACTTTAATTAATATCTTTTCGAAACCATAGAGTGTTGGGCAACCATCGCAAGTGCTGAAACCTACCATTTGCACTTCTTCATTTTCCTTATATCGTTCAAACATGCCTTTGTGATTATTGAATGATTTGAAACAGCCTACCGCTGGACAGCTAAGTTCATTCTTTATATTGTTGCAGCTTATGATTGCTATTTTAGCCATATATTTTTCCTCGATTTTTATATTTTTTTACTGACTTTTTCAAATTAATTTTCAGCTTGAAATACTAATGTAGTACCAACATTATTCGGTATAAATGCTTTAGGCATTGCATGAGCAATCTGATTAATAGCAGATGCCCCTGTGCAGTGACCAGGCATCAAATAGGTTGGAAGGATTTTTTGTAATTCATCGATTGTTTTAGGAATAATTTTTTCAAAAATTCCACCTGTTAAGTGAAAACCTCCTAATACAGCATAAATTTGTTGACAATTAGTCAATGCTTGCGCATAGTTAATAGTATTAATTAGTCCGGCATGACAACACCCTGTAATTATAACGAGCCCCTTTCCTCGTACATTTACAATGACGCATTGATCATCCCTTACTAACGGATCGTTTTCCCATCGTTCTCCGCGTTTTGTATAGTGGATAGGAAATCCGGTTTCAAAATCCGTAGTCCGAGTAATTTCGCCGGAAACGAGGACCATGTTATCAACTAATAGAGTTGGGGCGGTTTTGTTAACCATAGCAATTTTCATCTGTTGTGAAGTAGTTAATTTAGGGGCGGAAACATTTACTTCATATCCACTTGGCATTATCAATTTTCTATCTAGTAAAGCGTCAGGATGACATATAAGAGGTATTTGAGGTGAGTCTAATTTATCAAGCAAGTTAGGTAACCCCATAGTATGGTCAACGTGACCATGACTGAGTATAATTGCTTGTATAACATTTAAATTAATTTCCATTGTAGCTGCGTTATGTAAGATACCATTGGGACTCATACCTGTATCCAATAATACAGTTGCTTGTTTTTTCCCACATTTAACCTGGATCATCGCCGAAAATCCATGCTCACCTAGAAGTGTTGAAAAACCATCATCTGCAATAAGAGGACCTTTAGACATATTAAATCTATGTACAATTTCACTGCCTGTCAAAAATGCATCGATAGTATTATCCATGATTATTGTTATTTTTACTTCATCAACCTCTAATAATGAATTTCCTTTTTTCATAAGTATCTTCACCTCTCTTCATTTATAAATAAGATTATAAGCATATACTTATAGTTTCGGCACAATAAATTCTTCTTATTGGCATTTGTTATTATAGGGACATTTGTCACAAGAAAAATCATATTGGCATTTCTCAAAGGCTTTTTTAAACAGGTCATCTATATTCTTTTTGTATTCAGTCAACACCTCCAAATTAAGTGTATAGAATACTTTAAAACCCCTGCGATTCTCCTCCAGTATCCCTATATTCTTTAAAATTTTTATATGTTGAGACGCAGCAGGCTGGGAGATGCCAAGTTGTTGGGCCACATCAGAAACACAAAAGACTTCATTAACATTGGAAGCAAGCATTTTTATTATTTTTATTCTTTTCTCCTCACCAAGGGATTTAAAGACTTCGGCCGTGTTTTTTAAATGGTCTTTCATTAACATACCTCTTAACTATAAGTTTATAATTATTATATTATAATATATTTTTTTGTCAAGTTAAAATGAAAAATGATCCCGTTTTAAGTTATGATGAGCGTTTTCTCAATTCCACCCTTTGCCATTAAAAGTCACACATCAGCTCCCATTTAACTCCAAAACGATCCTTTACAGTACCAATTATTAACATGTACGGTGGTCTTTCAATTGGCCTAATTACCTCTCCGCCATCACTAAGTACTGAAAAGGCCTTTTCAACTTCTTCTACTGTATCAAACCCGATAATATGAATCACTTTCTTGGTAAGTTCCACTTCCTCTTCATCGGATAGATCATTCATCCTTACCTCCTGTTCGCCAAACATAATCCAATTGCAACGTAACAATGCCCTGTATTTTCATCTCAGGTTCAATTACGAAATAGATGTAATTGGTCTCTCCTACTATGCAGTATAGTCAAGAACTGCATCAATACGAAACTTAATACCAACTGATGTGTCCCGCTACTTTAGAATATAAAAATGGGACTATTCGTTACCATAGATTTCTCTACTTTACCAATAGTCCCGCCCAAAATAACTATATTTATAAAAATTTATTTCTTATCTTCAAACAAGACCCAAATTGGAAAATCATAAATTGTTTTATCACCAATTCCGGTAAATGAAATCTTACAATAAATAGGTTCTTTGGATAAATCATCAAAATCATCATATAAATATGGAACGTAGCTGGTACGACCATTTTCAAGATCAGTCACATAATCTCCTACAACTTCTTGTTTCATATTATAGACAAATGAAATAATGTAAGTTGCATTTGCATCAGTTGTTACTACATCAAAAAATTGATACCGATACTTACTAATTTCTTCTGGTTTCTGAACAACAATTACCGTTGTGTTCTGACCGTTAATTGTCATGTCTCTTGTCTCAATAAAACCTGGTACCATAATCTGATATCTTTCATCTCCCAAGTTAATAGCCTGATCCTCAGCAGCACTTGCAGGTATAATCATCATACCAGTAAGTAAAATCGTTACAAATATAGCCTTTCTCTCATGAGAGT
Source organism: Lacrimispora sp. 38-1 (assembly GCF_049890855.1). Taxonomy (NCBI): domain Bacteria; kingdom Bacillati; phylum Bacillota; class Clostridia; order Lachnospirales; family Lachnospiraceae; genus Lacrimispora; species Lacrimispora sp. 38-1. The sequence goes on from NZ_JBANEW010000099.1 coordinate 249,300, forward strand.
ATTGATATCCACTCCGTTCTTAACCAGGCGTAACCAGGTTTTCTTTCAAGTATCCGTATACCATTTCACGCAGAGCCTGCCTTTCGGGAGACTCGTCCCTTTTTCTTTTCTCCATAAAATAAACCTCCAAACTGAGTAATTTTATTTTACATCAGTTTGAAGATTTACACAAACTTTTGGATTCTCCCCCTCATGCATACTATTATTGGAGAAAAATCATTCGTATATAAAAGGAAATCCAACTGAATCCCATATAACAGCTTTACATGGATAAATATAGTTGCGATAAAAAGCACTCTTCAATAGCATCTAAAAAATGATATCATTAAAATTTTTAATAAGAGTACCATACGTGGTGGATTCGAAGCGTTCTAATGGATCATAATTACGAAGATTATTAAAATCCAAACCGGTTAATGCTTCTATAATTGAAATTTTTATTTGAAATGTTTTAAATTCGCCGGGAATTGCAATTTCTAAATCGTTAAGATATTCCTTCTGTGACACAATATATGCAGTGGCAGACAGTTCGGTATCGCTTTTCATTACAACAGCAACTTTCCAATATTCTTCCGGTATCTTTACATCACGAAATTTTATATCATTTTCTCTGAATACTGGTCCTGTAAAAACAACGGCCTTGTGGGTTCCTTCAAAGATATTTAATAAATAATCTTCTAAACCGAGCCATAAATTTGTACTTTGATTAAATTTTTCGTGCTGTGGAGCACAGTTCGTATAATGAAATGTATCTTCATTTGCATTGAAAGAATCTTCTCCCCAAACAGGATCTCTTCTTCTGACTAAATGGCCTCTATCCACTTTATTGTTTTTATAAAGTTCATTTCCGCATTGATATTTACGGTCTATTCTTGGGTCATAACGCCACTTGGATCTTTTTTCTTCTTTTAATTGTTTTCCATCAATATCAACAACTGTATAGAACGCTAAGCGTCTTGATTTGCTAATCATGATTGAAAAATGTGTGTAATTTAAAATTTTCTCACCACTCACGGTTTCTGCGATATCCTTTTCTAAATCAGCCCGTATCTTAGGCAATGGAATCTTATGATTTTCCCCAAGAAAGTTTATATCATGCCCATTTAAATCAATATATCTATCTAAACTAAAGTCTTCAGCTACAATATCTTCCTCATTATTAGTATTTGTAATGCCGTCTGTCGTTTGATTTAACTGAACATCAATATCTTTTCCTAAATTTTCAATCAGTTTTTGTTGTTTATCATTCAGTAAATATTTATTTTGCTCTATATATTGTAAAATACTGCTAATACGGATCCCTTCATTTGCAATATAATTTCCTGGATTTTGGGGATCTTTTATCCCCGCATGGTGAAGCGCTACCACTTCCCAGGAATCATTACAAACAACCGAACCTGAGGACCCCTCATTTGTATCCGCTGTGTAATGTATAAAATGATCAAACATATCAATAATTTCATTTTCTCGTAATACAATGGATTTATACCAACCATTGGGATGCTGAATGATAGATACATATTCCCCTAATAATGCTTTTCCTGTTTGTTTAATTAATGGTAAATATCCGAAATCATTGATGTTAACACTGGATAATGATATTTCTTCAATTGCAATTAATGTAAAATCCAGTTCTACATCAGTCATAAAAAAAGTATCTGGTCTCAATTTGAACTTTTCAGTTTTACGTTCTATAAAATTTAAATCTTGTTCATAATTAAATTGAGCAATACTATTTACTGAAATTTCTAAATTAGGCAGGACATGATTATTTGTAATTAGTAAAGTGGGTGAAACCATAAAGCCAGTTCCAAACCCCAATAATCTACCGTTATGATCATTAATTATAATCCTGCATACGGATTTAGCAGCTATAAGACCTTTCTCCAGATAATGAATTGGAAACATATCATTATTTCCAACTATAGCCTCTAATGAATATAAATCTTTAGGGTTGATCATTGCCTTTCTGGCTGCAACACGATTTGGTGAATCAATTTCCAGTGGATTATGAGTTCGTAGTTTAAAAAGTGTATTTTCTCTCGGTATCATTCTGCTAACATATCGTTTTAATGCTAATTGCTCTTCTATACTGCTATCAAGTTTAATCGTTTTATTAACTTCAAAATTATGGATATTCGACATTGGATAGTTTTTTCTCCTTTATACTTTTATTAATTTGATACAACATAATTATTTCCATCATTAATTTTTATTATTCGTTTATATAAAAATAATTATTAAAAAGAAGTCCACTTTTCTTAAGCCTTCCTAATGCGTCTGAAATTCCATTGGAGACAGTTTTTCTAATTTTTTCTTTCCACCATTACTACATATTGTTAATAAAAAAGCGACAAAACTATACTGAATTGTTTTGTCGCTTTTTGGAGTTTTGTCGTTTTTACATAATTGCGACAAAACCCTCTCAACCCTTTGTTTTCAATACTTCCCAGACTTCCGTAGTTTTGTCGGAAATTTTTCACACCTTTTACAAGTTTGTTTTTTTGTTTATTGATATAGTCAAAGTCTGTTCCATGTAATTGGCAGACACATAGAAAGGATGGTTTTCAATCTCTGATACTGGTTACACCGTTGCACCTAGTTTGCACCTAATTATTTCTTAAACAATTGTTAAGTTCTAGTATTCTATCACCAACATCTTCAGGGCAATGAGCATCCGATGCTGTAATGATTTTGACATTATTATTACTCATTATTTTTAGCATTTCTTCATCCATACCTAGTGTGGCTGTATTAGGACAACGTCGAAATACTCCACTATTTTGTTCTGCGTACATATCATTTTTAGAAAGCTCCATTGCTAAACTAGCGTAGTATTCTGTTAGAGAATATGATGGTTTATGTCCAAAAAGTTTAATCGCATCGGGATGAGCTATACCGTCATATATGCCACTTTTAGCAAGTGAAACAGATGTTTCAAAATATCTATGGTATATTTCATCGACATTAATTCCATTCCAATGCTCCTCCTTATGGTCAAAGGCAAAATCATCAACAAAATGAACGCTACCTAGCAAAAAATCAAAATCTTTATCTTTAGTTAATTCTACAACTAAATCTTCAAACTCTTTGAAATAGCATATCTCAAGACCAAACTTAATCTTAACAGGGAATTGATTGTTTCTAATTTGCTTGATTAGTGACAAATATTTTTCCAGTTTCAGAACTCCTGCTTTTCTGTGAAACCATGTATCTACATAATTGCTATAAGCACAAACAGAATCGTACATAGGAACAAATTCTTCAAACCGATAACAATGCTCAAGTAGCCAAATCTCATCTAATTGCTTTTCAACTGCTTTGTTAACAAATTGATTTACCCATTCATACGTATATTCTCCTCGTTCAATATGAATATGACCGTCTACCATACTGCCACTTCCTTATCTGATTTTTTGTTAGAGAAAATAACTTCACAAATAAAATATTCAAATATCCAGTCGGGCAATTCCTTATGCCACTTATCCTTTTAGCAAACTACGTTTTGTCGCTTTTCTAATCTCCTGCTTGCCTCATTACTAGATATTTTAATGCAAAAACGACAAAACCATGCCTATTCGATTTGTCGTTTATAGGGTTTTGTCGTTTTTAAATTATCTGCGATAAAACCATTCCTACCCAGTCTTTATAAGGGTTCCCGGACTTCCGGAGTTTTGTCGGTAATTTTTCGGTTATATTTACTACTATTTTGTCGTTTTTCTGTATATTTCCCAGATAACACAAAATTCTTATTCAGTACGTAACCACCCAGCAGGCTGCTTTCTATCTGCACCAACATAATAGAAAGTCCAGATAATGGGGATTTATATTAAGTATATTATACAGCACCTTTTTATAAAATTCCACATGAAACGCTGTTGAATTTACGCAAACAATATCCTTACGTTTTATAAATAGAAAAAATGGTCTCCTTGATTTTTCAAATAAAAACAACTTATTCATACCAGTCAATCCAATTCTCACCGCAATATTCTTCTATAAGTTTAACAACTCTACTAATATATCTTTTAGATGAATCCGTTTCATTATTTGCCGGATACCATAAATTGACTTGGCCAAATCCAAATTTATTTTCTTTTGTCCTTGGTGCCCACCATTCGGTCTTTTTAAATCTAACACTTCTGGAGAGTAAGACAACATTCTCTTTTTTTGCTAAAATATTGTATAAATTAGTAAACACTTTACCATCTTCATGCTGTAGCTTTACTGCCTGATGATTTCGAAAGACCGTGGCATACTTATACCATCCAACATATTTTGATGTTTCTCTTTATCCCGGCTTATGGCTATCTGGAAGAGAAAATAAACTATTTTGTTTTCAGGTTTTTGGTATTAGTTAAATTAGAATTTAACGTATTAGTGTACATTGAAAACTTAATATTGATAGTTAGCAGGTTTGATGATATTCTACTTATAAAAAGATTATTACACTGGTTTTATGGAGGTGACAAAAATGTCTATAACTATTTATAATGATTGTGATGAACAAGAGTTTTTTAATTCAGTTCGTATAAATGGAATGCTTGAGCACAATATGAAAAAAACAAACGGTAAATTAAAAGTACCAAATATAGAGTTTACAAATATAGCACGAAATGAAAAGGAAGTTATTGTGGGAGGTGTATCGGGATCTACTTATCTCTCATCCTTAGAAATAGAGGTTCTTTGGGTGCAGGAAGCTTATAGAGGACAAAAAATAGCATCACGTTTATTGGAAGTAATTGAACATCAAGCAAAAGCCTCCGGATGCCAGATTGCTCACCTGACGACATATTCTTTTCAAGCTCCACTTTTTTATCAAAAGCAAGGATATGTTATTTGTGGGGAAGTCAACGGTTTTCCAGATGATATCAGACTATATACATTAAAGAAACAGTTATAATTTATAGTAAATATTATGAGCATAATGTAAGGCCAATAAAATTGAATATGTAAAGAGAATTCCTAACTATCAGTATAAACTGGTAGTTTTTTATTGTAGTTAATCCAGAAAACTGAAATTTAAAGGAGGTATTATGATAATTTTTAAAATGTTTATAGGATTTATCTGTTTTGCGTTTCTCTGCCTGAAACTTCCTGCCATTTAGTTTGGTCATTTTATGGTATTCCTTAGGTGGAAATTGATTGATCTGCGTAAGAAATTAAAGTTGGAAAAGCAAGGAATCGTTGTCTTTTCGCCCCTTTGGGCTTAAAATGTTTTGCGGCAGGCAGGGAGCCGGGAAAACCATGACTATGGTGTGGTATTTAGTACCAGAATGCACCTTTGGAGAGCTTAAGTGATCTGTTAAAATACCACAATTGTGATGATGGTATGAAATTTGCAATTGATGAAATACAGAACGAATTCTCTTCTGCTGTTACAAAGGATTTCCCGGAAACTTTGTTAAGTGAAATTTCAATGCAACGTAAGCAGAAAATAACCATTTTATCATCTTCACAGGTGTTTACCCTTGTTGCATCTCTCCCGGCTTCTTCCTCTGATGCACCTGAACGGAAATGCAGCATTCAAAATAAATCTCTTTTTCCTTTTATTTGTCTTGCATAATCACACGTATAGTAGTATTATTATTCATAACAATTTAATACCGGGGAGCTTGCGGGTGTTTTTACCCAAACAGGCTGAGAGGAAGGTGTGACTTTCGACCCATTAACCTGATTTGGATAATGCCAACGTAGGGACGACTGAATTTATAAGTAATATGGGAAGTTGCCAATCAGGCAGCTTCCTATTTTTTTAAGGAGGATTAAAATCATGATAAAAATCAATGGCATTTTTCATGAAGCAGCAGGAAAAACTCTGGCAGAATATCTGGCAGGTACCAGATACAATCCCAAGCGGATTGCTGTTGAATGGAACGGAGTAATCGTTACAAAAGAGCATTATGAGAAAACAGTACTTCAAAATGGTGATGTTGTTGAGGTAGTCAGTTTTGTAGGAGGAGGTTGATATGAACAACATTCCTACAATGGATGAAATGAGGAGAGCTCTTGACAATCGGAACGGAAAGTCTTTGCAGGATAAGTTCGCAAGCTCCACTGTCGCTATCTGCGGGCTTGGAGGTCTTGGATCAAATATTGCTGTTTCCCTTGCCCGTGCAGGCGTGGGCAGGCTGATTCTGATTGATTTTGATAAAGTGGATGTTTCTAATCTCCACCGCCAGCAGTATAAGGCTTCCCAAACCGGTTGTTTCAAAACAGAGGCTCTTGCTGCAAACTTAAAGGAAATCGCACCATATATAAGAGTCATCACACATACCAGGAAAATCGATGAGAATAACTTTAATGAAATGCTTTGTAATGCGGATATCATTTGTGAGGCCTTCGATGGGGCTGAGGCTAAAGCTATGCTGGTAAACAGTGTGCTGGAAAAGATGTCTGAAAGGTATCTGATCGCCGCTTCCGGAATGGCAGGAATTGATTCCGCTAACGTTGTAAGAACCAGAAGAATTACAGATCATTTCTACCTCTGTGGAGATGAAGTTAGTGATGTAGAGGATAATATTGGACTTATGTCCTCACGAGTCATGTTGTGCGCCGCACATCAGGCACATATGGTGCTCCGCATTCTTGCAGAAAAATATGAAGCTTGAATTACAGAAAGAAGGTAGACATTATGCAATCAAACGACAAACTGATTATTGGCGATCAGGAATTTAGTTCCCGGTTCATTCTGGGTTCCGGAAAATATTCCCTGAGCCTGATTGAAGCAGCGGTAAAGGATGCCGGTGCAGAAATCATTACCCTTGCCGTTCGCCGAGCCAATACGAAAGAACAGGAAAACATTCTGGATTACATTCCGAAAGGGGTCACACTGCTTCCCAATACTTCCGGCGCAAGAGATGCCGGGGAAGCAGTGCGAATCGCCAGGCTTGCAAGAGAATTAGGGTGCGGTAACTTTGTGAAGATTGAAATTATGCGGGACTCCAAATATCTGCTGCCCGATAATCAGGAAACCATCAAGGCCGCAGAAATTCTTGCAAACGAAGGATTTGTGGTTTTGCCTTATATGTATCCCGATTTGAATACAGCTCGTGATCTGGTGAGTGCTGGTGCTGCTGCTATTATGCCGCTTGCTTCTCCCATCGGCTCCAACAAGGGACTCGCTACACGGGAGTTTATTCAGATCTTAATAGATGAGATCGATCTTCCAGTCATAGTTGATGCCGGCATTGGCCGGCCTTCCCAGGCTTGTGAGGCAATGGAAATGGGCGCCGCGGCAATTATGGCAAATACTGCTCTTGCTACAGCCGGGAACCTCCCTCTGATGGCATCTGCATTTCGTCAGGCAATCGATGCGGGAAGAAAGGCATATCTTTCTGGTCTTGGAAGAGTTCTTGTACGCGGAGCAGCTGCCTCCGACCCTCTGACCGGTTTTCTGCATAACTAGGGGGGCATTATATGGAAAATAAATTTTTGGTTGATTCTGAGTATTTGTCAGAAGCCGTTCTTGAGAAGAAACATCTACTGGAAACGGATCCGTCATGCCGCAAAAATCACATGGAGTATCTGCCTGGAATGGAACAAATTCAATCCGGTATCTGCGAAAAGGTTATATCTCAGATGAAGTCCTATGACTACTCCCAATATACTGCAAAAGATGTTATGTCAGCATTGGATCATGAGATTTGTTCGCTGGAAGATTTCAAAGCGCTGTTATCACCTGCGGCAGAATCCTTTCTTGAGCAGCTGGCCCGCAAAGCGAGACTGGAAACCAGCAGGCACTTTGGCAATACAGTATATCTTTTTACTCCGCTGTATATTGCAAACTATTGTGAAAACTACTGTGTGTATTGCGGATTTAACTGTTATAACCATATCAGACGTATGAAGCTGAGCATGGAGCAGATTGAGCATGAAATGAAGATTATTGCAGACAGCGGTATGGAGGAAATCCTGATACTTACAGGAGAAAGCCGTACTCAGAGTGATGTGGCCTACATTGGTGAAGCCTGTAAGCTGGCCCGGAGATTTTTCCGCATGGTTGGATTGGAAATATATCCGGTAAATACAGACGAGTATCGGTATCTCCACCAATGTGGAGCAGACTATGTAACGGTGTTTCAGGAAACCTATCATGCAGATAAATACGAAACCATACATTTATATGGGCACAAGCGGGTGTGGCCCTATCGTTTTGATGCGCAGGAACGAGCTCTCAGAGGCGGTATGCGGGGCGTAGGATTTTCTGCATTGCTGGGCCTTTCCGATTTTCGTACGGATGCACTTGCCAGTGCACTTCACGTGTATTATTTACAAAGAAAATACCCGCATGCAGAAATGTCCCTTTCCTGTCCCAGACTTCGCCCCATCATTAATAATGAGAAAATAAATCCTATTGATGTGGGTGAAAAGCAGCTTTGTCAGGTCATCTGTGCTTACCGCATTTTTCTGCCGTTTGTGGGAATTACTGTTTCTTCCCGTGAGAGTGAGGCTTTCCGCAATGGTATTGTAAAAATTGCAGCCACGAAAGTTTCTGCAGGAGTTTCAACAGGAATTGGCGATCATGAAAGCAAATACAGGGGAAAGGAGTCAGACGGAACACAAGGCGATGAACAGTTTGAAATTAATGACAGTCGCAGCTTCAAAAAAATGTATGAGCACATTTCTAAGGAAGGCTTGCAGCCCGTTTTGAATGATTATCTCTATGTTTAATATTTATTGTATTACCAGCCGGATTTTGTGTAAGGAAGATTTTCTGCATCGAATAGAAAAAATTGCTCTCAGCCATCCTGCAGGTATCATCCTCCGGGAAAAGGACTTATCAGAGGTACAATACAGGCAGCTTGCAAAACAGGTCATTCAAATTTGTACAAAGCACCAGATTCCATGTGTACTTCATAGTTTTGTTGATACTGCCATAGAGCTGAATGCGGAGGCGATACACCTTCCGCTTCCGAAAATGCGGGAAATGACCGATGTACAGAAGAGGCACTTTAAAATAATTGGTGTATCCTGTCATTCGGCAGAGGAGGCCAAGGAAGCTGAGAGACTTGGCTGTACTTATATTATCGCCGGGCATATTTTTGCAACCGACTGCAAGAAGGGATTACCCGGGCGGGGTGTCCGCTTCCTGGAATGTATTTGCAAAAGTGTATCTATACCAGTTTATGCGATCGGAGGGATTGAATGTAATAATGCCCGTTCTGTCTGTAAAGCAGGAGCCAAAGGAGCCTGTATCATGAGTGGGTTTATGACATGCGATGATGTAAAGTCGTTTTTGATGAGCTTTGAATTAGAAAATTAAAAATCCGGTAAATATATGATTGAATGGAGGTAAGACTATGTATGAAAGAATGCTTGACAAATCAATTCGCCCCGATATCTCTCAATTGGTCGAATGGTGTGGCACGAGTGGAATGCTATTTTCTGATCTGGATCGATTTATGGCGGAGGAAATATGTGCGCAAAGCGAGATACGCTTTCCTTACGGAAATAGCTACGGATGGTGCGTTACTTACCGCAGAAAGAAAAAGCTTCTTTGTGATATATTCGCTGAACGTGGTGCTCTTAATATTATGCTCAGATTATCCGATGATTCATTTCAAAAAGCGTATCCTTTCCTTTTAGAATATACGCAGGAACAAATAGACGCGAGATATCCCTGCGGTAACGGAGGCTGGATACATTATCGAGTAACAACCAAAGAGCATCTTGATGATATCAAGAAACTATTGGTATTAAAATGAAAGATTTATAATGGATTTTTTAAATCCGGGAGGAAGATATATGCAGTTCTATATTGCTTCTTATTAAATTATTGTAACTGCTGCTCTGGATATCCTCCCTGGCATTTTTAACTACATTGTACATTGCTAACCGCTGTTGCAGAAATAATTGAGTTTGTTATAATAGCTCCTGAAGTGGTAACTAAAGGAGTTACATCTACTGTATATGTGCAACACTCTTCTGTATTAAAATCACTATCACATACAAAGAATGAAAATGTTCCGGCACTCACAAAATTTGAAATATCTGAAAATATCCATCTTTGTCCAATAGGGATATTTTGAATCATCTTGTTACAATGCCTATTAATCTGAAACATTAAAAGTATTGAATCAGTCTGTGGTTGTATCAAAGTTATATTACATACAAATTCAATTTTTATTATTTGATTGCATAATGCAGATATATTTAATGGCAGGCTTATAATAGAAATTTGTGTATTTGGGGCACCTACTGGTATTGTCACTGTTCCAGTTGATACACATTTTAAAGTAACTGAGCTTTGCTTACAAAGTTCATTATCATTATGAAAATGATTTGGAGATAATAAACTCATACAAATAAACTCCTTTCAATAGTTAGCTTTCTCTGTATATATAAAATTACTAATAGCTATCTACAAACTGGATATTAATATATATTACTCAAAATATATTGAAACGTTCCATTTATCTCTAAAAAAGAACTTATAATTTTTACTTTTTCTTCGCTTTGTTCTTCTTCAAGAGTTTGCGACAAAGTAACATTAAGCCTTAAGTTATTTATATAAATAAAAAATGACAAAACCATACCAATTTATGTTGGCATTTTAATGTTTTGTCATTTTAAATAATATAATCTATGATATCAATTATATTTATACACCTGGACCTGCATTCGCTTCTGCTTCGGTGGTTATTTCTTCGTCTGAAGTTTTTTCTGAGCTGACTGGCTTTTTCGTTTCGTTCGTTGTTTCTTCCTTTGTATTCGGAACTTTTGCTCCAGGTCCAATCAGACTTCCGTCTTCATTAGTGGGGACTTTACCGCTCTCGTGCTCTTTGGTTTCAGGTACTGTTGTTTCCTTAGCTGTCTCTTTGGTCTCTTTCGTTTCTTCTGATGTTTCAACAACAGTCTCTGTCGGTGCCTGGCTTGTCTCTGCAGGTGCATCTGAAGATTGTTTCTTCTTCTTTTTACTGCTGGAGCCGCCTCCGGAAGGAGCGTTCTTACCTGGTTCTGTAATACCGCTTTCTTCTGAAATTGATGCACTGATCTTCTTTACTGCAGAAGACGGAGCATAATTCTCCTGGCCGTATAGAAACTGGTGCAGCTGCACTACATTGCTCTCCAGTGTGGTTGGTATCACACAGTCCATTTTCCCAATCTTCATAGTAGTACGTGAAAATGGGAAACCGACGGTTTCACCGATGTGATATTTACTGATGCCTTTTCCAACAGCCAGAACATCATTCATGCCGACACTGGTGGAAATCTGCGGGAAAATAGCTGTTATCAGGTTTTTTCTTGTGGCAAAATCTGCATTCTTAGCTTTTTCCATCGCAAGATTTACAACTTTTCTCTGTCGCTCGGTACGGTTAAAATCGGTATCCATCAGACGGAGTCTTGCATAAGCAACTGCCTGTACACCATCTAAGTGATTCATTCCCGCATGCTTCAGCTGATGAGAACCAACTCCTGTGGAATTCACTGTTTCTGTGATAAAACCATTTATGTAAGCAAATTCCGGTTCTGTGATTTCCAGATCGATTCCACCCAGTATATTAATGGCATCTGCAACAGACTTCCAGTTAAAGGTTGCGTAATCATCGATATTCAAATCAAGATTTTCGTTCAGAGCTTCTAACGCCTGCTTGTGCCCGCCCTTAAAGTAAGCTTCATTTATTTTATGATAGGTTCCCTTGCTGTTAATTTTTAAGTATGTATCACGGAATACGGATGCCAGCTTAATCTCACCAGTCTCCTTGTTAATATTGCATAGCATAACCACATCTGATAGCGCACCCTTTTCTAAGTTACCATCTCTGGAATCCACACCGAAGACAGCAATGGTCCAATAGCCTTTCTGATGGGTCCGCTGATTAAAAAGAAGCAGCCCTGCAATCAGCAACGCAGCAATGATAACCAGTTTCGCAATGATTTTATGTTTCTTATGATGTCTCTTTTTCTTCTTATGGTTCGTACCGGTCTGCTGACCGCTGTATCTGACGCGGGGATTTCTTCCGTCACCCGTACTGTAATACGTTCTGTCACCATGTGAAGCTTGTATATGATCCTGGGCCTGACTACTTCTTTCAGTTGAATGTTGTTTGGGTTTCTCCCTCATTCTGCTGTTATCGCTTCTTTTTTTTCGAGCCCGCATACGGTCCAATTCATCCTCATTATCCATGACTCTATCCTCAATCCTTTCCCATGTCGTCTTAGACAACCCCACATATTTTATCAGAAAAGCAACTCCTGTTTCTTGCTTTTCTCTTAATTTTCTCAGTCAATCAAAAAATGAAATAGGGAAAGGATCCAATTGTTCAGAAAAAAGGAAACAGATGAACGATGAATGGAATGAGGATTCAGGTATGATATCAGATATGAACTCAGATATGAATTCAGACGGTTATACATTTACATGCTTTCATAATTTCATAAGATATATTATCAGGCTCAGATTTTTAACCGGTTGCTAAGGCTGCATCTGATAAGACCAGGGTTTCAATGGCTGCCGCTACCCCATCCTCTTCATTGGATCTGGTGACCAGCCGGGCACTTTTCTTTATTTTCTCTGATCCGTTATCCATAGCAACCGTATAGCCTAACGGCAGAATAAGCATGGATAAATCATTCTCACTGTCTCCCATCGCGAGAATCTCTCTGGGATGAATTTTAGTATTTATGGCATATTCAAGCAGTGCATTTCCTTTTTGAGCATTAAAATGTGTCAATTCAAGATTGGTAGAAGCAGAGGAAGCAATGGAGATTCCTTCTTCTTTTTCCAGACAGGAACGAATATATGCCAGAACCTGAGGATCTTCATGTACAACTGACATTTTGTATATATCGGTTTCAGAATGAAGCAGATGCTCTTCAGATATAAACTGAAAGCGTTTCACAATGGTTTCAAAGGTATGTTCTTCGGAAACCATGGAAAGGAAGATTTTATTTTCAAAACTTTCCTTGAATTCTTCAAGACTTGATGTCGTATAGCTTCCATCATCAGTCATAAAATCGTAAAGCACGGAGTACGGCCGGCAGATGGTCAGAATACGGCTAACCTGACTTTTTAACAGAGTCTGCTTGCGGATTTGCTCCCCCTTGCTGTTAAATACAGCTGCGCCATTCATACAGATGATATCACAGGATATGCCCGCCTCTTTTAAAGGAGCATAAGCATCAGCATAATTGCGTCCTGTACATACAACAAAATCAATATTTCTTCTGTTCAGAGCATGAACAGCAGCCTGGTTTTTTAAAGATATTTTTCCATAACGGTTTAAAAGTGTTCCATCCATATCGGAGGCTACTAATCGAATCATAAATTTTTATCCTTTCTCATCTACTATTCTTCTTGCAACGTCAGGATAATTGGTAATTATGGCTCCAATCCCCTTCCCTGCCAAGTATTCCATAAAAGTTTCATCGTTTACAGTCCACACATGCAGAGGAATCTTCTTCTTTTTGGATTCCCTGATCAGTTTTTCGGACCGTAAGTTGTTGACAGACGGATGAAGGGCATCTGCCCCGATCAGCCTTGCGTAAGTGACTACATGAATCCAGCCATCAGAGTATAAAATTCCGATTTTTGCTTCTGGATCCAGCTTTTTGATTTTTATTATGCTGGGATGATGGAAAGAGGAATAGATCACTCTCTCCTCCATCTCCATTTTCTTAACCAGCTTTAATACTTTTTCTTCTATCCCCTTATAACGGTATATACCGGTTTTAAGTTCGATATTAACAGTTAAGTCAGTAGGTTTTAACAGCTTAAGAACTTCTTTTAGCTCTGGTATAACAGCTGCAGTATATTCCGGGTGTGTTTTATTGCACGAAAAATGTTTTAATTCAGCCATGGTGAAATCCTTTACATTGCCGGTACCATTGCAGGTACGGTCAATAGTTTCATCATGGATCACTGCCAGTTTTCCGTCTTTCGTCACCTGCACATCTAATTCCACTCCGTCTGCATGCTGCCTGACTGCCAGTTCAAATGCTTCCAGTGTGTTTTCCGGCGCATATGCACAAGCCCCCCTGTGAGCCCAAACCTTTGTCTTCATCTGCTAATATCCTTTCTGGTGCCATTTATTTATTTAAGAGATTATAATCGGCAATGGATTTATTTATGCTTTCTGCCATCTTCTTAACTGCATCCTCTGGTGTGCCATTGTTGTTAATCATATTTTCGATTTCTGTTTCCACCGTCTGCCTTGCTTCCGGAAATACACTCAACAGAGCGCCTGCAGACTGAGGTGTGGAATCATGAAGCTGATCAATGGCAGTCTGAAATTGAGGATACTTTGCAATGTTATCCTTAAAGACAGGTTCTTCATGAGCTGCGGTGGTGATCGGGAAATATCCTGTCTGGGAATTCCAGAATGCCTGGCTTTCCGGTGAAACAAGGAATTTAACGAATTCCCATACTGCTTTCTGTTTACCGGCGTCATTATTATTTAATGCCCACAAAGAGCCTCCTCCGATAGAAACGCCTCCCTTATCATCATCACTGACCTTCGGGAAATAAGCGGTTCCTACTTCAAATTTTCCATTCACATCATTTAAGATCTGTTTTAAGGATGCGGTTGAACCCAGTGTCATGGCAGATTTTCCGGAGCTGAAATCTGCAAGTCCTGCATCTCCTCCTCTGCCGACGTTGGGAGCATATCCTTTGACTGATAATTCTTTCCATGCAGTCAGTGTTTTAACACCGGCTCCATTTTTATCAAAATCAACCGCAGTAGCCGCTGCTTCTCTTCCATTTCCGTTATCTGCATAATGGGCCTGCTGTTTGCAGGTAAACTGCTCGAAAAACCAGCCGTAGATACCCAGAGAAATTACCTCTCCGGCTCCGCCTTTTTTAAGCAGATCATCTGAAACCCGTTCAATCCCCGGCAGGCTGTCAGGGACTTCTGTAATACCTGCTTTATTAAACATGTCTTTGTTGTAGTAGAGAATGGGCGTAGAGGAATTAAATGGCATGGAATACAGAGTGCCGTTTACCGTATAATATGCTGCAATATTGGGTTCTACCTGGGAAATGTCCCATTTATCCCCATCGATCAGCTGCTGCATCGGGACTACCCAGCCGGAATCTATCATAAACCTGGTTCCGATGTCATAAATCTGAACGAGATCTGCTCCCATGTTACCGATCTGAGCGCTCTTTAACTTGTTAATGGCATCGTCATAGCTGCCCTGATACTGGGCCTCAACGGTGATTCCTGAAGTATTTTCCTTGTTAAACTTTTCTACAAGTGCATCAATGGCTTCTCCATTGACACCTCCCATGGAGTGCCAGAACGTAATGGACGTCTTTTGTGTATCTGCCTTCGTATCTGCGGCAACAGGAGCTGCGGTGGTTGTAACCTCTTCCTTTGTTTCAGATGCAGCGGTATTTCCGGATCCGGTCTGACTTGCACAGCCGGACAGCATTCCTGCAGCCATAAAAGCTGCCATACAAAAGGAAACTGCTCTCTTTTTCATGTTTGTCCTCCAAATTTTATGTAATATTTATTCTGAACCAGGTCAGCCTTTTACGGCGCCTGAGAACATTCCTCTGATCAGCTGTTTCTGTCCTAAGATAAAGACAGAAATCGATGGAACGATAATCATGACTACTCCCGCAATCATCATGGAAATTGACTGGGAGTCCACGCTGTCCAGCATGCCGATCCCTATCTGAACCGTTCTCATTTTATCGGAACCTGTAACAAGAAGCGGCCACAAATACATATTCCAGGCATTTATAAATGTATATACTGCCATGGCACCTATCGCTGATTTGGTAAGGGGTATCAGGATGCTGTAAATAAATCTTAAGTTAGAGCAGCCATCAATCCGGGCCGACTCATATAATGAAATGGGAAAGGATTTATAAAACTGCCGGAATAAAAAGATTCCCATAGCCGAAGTCAGATAAGGAACAATTAAAACCTTATAGCTGTTAAGCCATTGAAACCCGCTTACCGTTAAGTAATTAGATATAATCGTTGCTTCTCCCGGTATCATCATGGTTGCCATTACAAGCATAAAAAGCAGATTTTTACCTTTAAAATCCAGAAAGGAAAAGGAAAATGCCGCCAGGGAACAGGATATGATCTGTCCTGCAGTGATACAGCCTGCTACTATAAATGAATTAATAATAAAACGGGTTAAAGGTATCTTAACCGTTGCCTGACGAAAATTATCAAGTGTGGGCGTTGCCGGTATTAAGTTCATACTCGTTGTGAACAGCTCACTGGAAGGCATTAACGCAATACTGACTGCGTATAAAAGCGGAAGCAGAAGAAACAGTGCCATAAGCAGATTCAGTCCGGTAAGGGCCAGCTTAGCGGCTCTGCGGCGAAACAAAGCTTTCTTTAACGCTTCTCTCTTAAGATTCTCAAGTTCTTCTCTGCCTGTATCTTTCATAGCCCTGGAAATAACAGATTCCATCAATAGTGTACTCCTTTCTTTTCCAAACGAAACATGCATAAAGTCAGCACCATAATAATGATAAACAGGATTACAGACTGGGCTGCCGCACTGCCGAAACGGTAATTGAAAAATGCATCCCGGTAAATGGAGTAAACAATTAAATTTGTAGATTCCCCCGGGCCTCCCATGGTTAATACCTTAACCTGGCCAAAGGACTGAAACGCCTGAATAATATTAACTACCAGAGTATAAAACAGAATGGGGCTCAACCCGGGCAGAGTCAGCCGGAAGAACTTCTGGAAGGAATTCGCACCGTCCACCGATGCCCGTTCATAAATGGTTTCGTCAATATTACTTAAACCGGCGCTGAAATACAGGAAATTAATGCCGCTGTTCAGCCATGCAGTTAAAAGTGCCACGCATACCAGCGCATACCTTGGGTCACTGATCCAGTTAATATGTAATCCCAGGATCTTATTAACAATTCCGATAGACGGATGAAGCATGATTTTAAATATCATGGCAGCGGAGCTTGAAGCTATTGCCATTGGAAGTGCATAGGCAGTACTGAATATCCGGATACCCGGAAATGACTGATTGCACAGTACAGCCGTGATCAGACCAAGAAGCATGCTGACACTCACTACAATCAGTACAAATACCGCTGTTACAAAAAGACTGTTAAAAAATGATGGAGAGCTTAAAAGCTCGGTATAATTTCCTGCTCCTACAAACAGCTTTGCCTGGCCCATTTTATTGGTTTTAAAAAGACTTAAATAAATTGTTTTGAAAAATGGGAAAAATAGAAAAACTGCAAAAACTGCCATGGCTGGAGCGATATATGCATAGGGACTTAAATTTCTTGTAACTATTTTAAACTTCATAAGACTGCTCCTTAACGGTATAATATGTTTTCTTCTGTATCCATATCAAACAGCAGAATCCGGCTCATATCTGCAAAGATGGAAGCTTCTTTTCCGGCTTCTGACGGAAAATCCGGTTTCAGTCTTGCGCAGACCGGATTCCTGCCTATTTTCCCATGAAGAAGGATTTCTGATCCCAGAACTTCCTTTATCTCAACGTTCAGTTTAAGTTCCTGTTCCCTGGATCCGGTTTCGTGCAAATCTTCCGGGCGAATTCCAAGATATACTCTTCTGCCCAGGTAATCACCATCAATGAGCCGCTTCGCACATTCTTCATTTACAAACAGTCTGTTTTTGGAAAATTCCACACAGATCCGGTCTTCTCTCCTCTCCACCCAGACGGGAATAAAATTCATGGAAGGGGAGCCGATAAAGCCGGCTACAAACTTATTTACCGGATTTTGATAGAGAACTTTCGGCTCTGCCGCCTGTAAAATCACTCCGGAATTCATGACCACAATTCTGGTTCCCAGTGTCATGGCCTCCACCTGGTCATGAGTTACGTAAATAATGGTTGCTCCCAGCTCTTTGTGTATCTTGGATAATTCTACCCGCATCTGTGTCCTCAGCTTTGCATCCAGATTGGACAGAGGCTCATCCATTAAATAAGCTTTTGGCTCACGGACTATAGCGCTTCCGATTGCGACTCTCTGCTTCTGTCCGCCGGATAAAGCGTGGGGTTTCCGGTCCAGTAAGTGGCTGATGCATAAAACATCTGCCGCTTTTCTCACTCGTTTATCAATTTCCGTTTTCATAACATTTCGTACTCTTAAGCTGAATGCCATATTCTCATAAACAGTCAGGTGGGGATAAAGAGCATAGGACTGAAATACCATGGATAAATCCCTTTTCTGGGGAGCAGTCAGATTCATCAGTGTTCCGTCTATCCATAACTCCCCGGAAGATATCTCTTCAAGACCTGCAATCATCCGCAGAGTGGTGGATTTTCCGCAGCCTGAGGGACCCACCAGGATCAAAAACTCCTGATCTTTTATATCCAGATTAAAATCTTTCACCGCAACCTGGCCATTTTTAAATGTTTTGCATACATTTACCAAAGATAGACTTGCCATATAAAACTGCTTCCTTTCTTATATCCTGACTATATTTTAGAGAACGGATGTAAAATGAAAAAGAATCTTTTAGTAAAATGGATGTAAATCATGGTATTGACGCACAAAGAAAGAAAAGTTATAATAAACTAAATTTATGAAGGAGGCATAAATACAAATAGCAAAGCTAAGCGCCATGCACCTGAGGATACGATCGTGAACGTTTTCTTAAGAAAACGGTATCCAGGGTTAACGAGGTGAAGGGTGATCGAATATTCGGCGGATGCCCTTCCATGCCAGCCGGGCGTGTATCCAGTGTGAAATATGCAGGTAACTGCAAAACAAACACTCTGGAACCGGTATATGCAGGAAAAATTGGGTAGACAAAAATGCTGTCCGTTTTACAAACGATAGAAGACAGCCTGTTTTTGTGTGCGTATTTAACAAAATAAGAACAGAAAACCATAAAACAAAAATTAAGGAGATTTTATTATGTGTGGAATCATTGGATATACCGGACCTTTAGACTCAAAAAAAATACTGCTGGAAGGACTCTCCCAGCTGGAATACCGCGGATACGACAGTGCAGGAATTGCACTGTGCATGGAAAATTCCAGAATCCATTTAGTCCGTCATACGGGAAAAGTCTCTAATTTAAAAAAGGGATGCGAGGAAATTAACCAGGTATCCCACTGCGGACTGGGACACACCAGATGGGCTACTCACGGCGGTGTCACTACGGAAAATACCCACCCCCACAGAGCAGGACGTGTCATTCTGGTTCACAATGGCATTATTGAAAACTACCACCAGCTTACCACTGATTTTCACCTGGAAGGAAAGCTGCTTTCTGAAACAGACAGTGAAGTGGCTGCCTGGGTTCTTGAAAGTCTTTATGACGGGGACCCTGCAAAAGCCATTGCAGAGCTGGTAACACATTTAAAGGGGTCTTACAGCTTCTGTATGATGTTTGAAGATCACCCAGGTGAAATCTATGCGATCCGGAATGTAAGTCCTCTTGTGGCTGCATATACCCACTCAGGTTCGTTTGTGGCATCGGATTTAACAGCATTGATTCCTTATACCAGACAATATTTTGTAGTTCCGGAAGACCACATCTTAAGGCTCACCTCCTACAAAGTCCGTTTATATGACCTGGATTTAAAGGAGCTGGAACCGGAAATCCTGGAAGTGAACTGGAATATGGATGCTGCCATGAAGAACGGATTTCCTCATTTTATGCTAAAAGAGATTCATGAACAGCCGGACGCTTTAAAAAACACGATTTTACCACGCCTTGCAAAAGGCCTGCCTGATTTTACAGATGATCAGATACCTGACTTCGTATTTGAGGACTGTGACCAGGTTCATATTGTTGCCTGCGGCACTGCCATGCATGCTGGAATGGCTGCAAGAGCCTTAATGGAACCTCTCCTTCGAATTCCGGTCACTGTTTCCATCGCATCGGAATTCCGGTATGAAGATCCCCTGGTGAATGACAGGACCCTGGTTATTATAATCTCCCAGTCCGGCGAGACAATCGATACCCTGGCTGCACTTCGTCTGGCAAAAAGTTATGGTTCTAAGACACTTTCGGTTGTTAATGTTAAGGGTTCTACCATAGCCAGAGAAAGCGATTATGTACTTTATACCCATGCAGGTCCTGAAATCGCAGTAGCCAGCACAAAAGCTTATTCCGTTCAGCTGGCTGCCCTTTATATGGTGTGCTGTCGTATGGCCCTTGTAAGAGGGAAATACAGCGTAGAGGAAGCGGAAGATTTTATGAAGAAACTACTTGATTCCATTCCCGCCATGGAAGCCATGATAGAAAAGAAAGATGCGGTGAAAGCACTGGTAACACATTTAATTAATAAACCGGATGCATTTTTCATTGGACGGGGACTTGATTACGCCTTTTCTCTTGAGGGTGCATTAAAGCTGAAGGAAATTTCTTATATTCATGCGGAAGCCTACGCAGCCGGAGAATTAAAGCATGGAACCATCGCCCTTATTACACAGGATGTACCGGTGATTGCCATAGCCACTCAGGAAAATGTTTTTTCAAAGACTATTTCCAATATCAGGGAAGTAAAGGCAAGAGGTGCCTTTGTAATTCTTCTTACAAAGGAAAGTTTAAATGTAGAGCCCGGCATTGCTGATATCCAGATTAATATTCCTGATATCGGGGACCGTTTCACAGTATATCCGATTGCAGTGGTTTTACAGCTCATCGCTTATTATGCATCAGTGGGAAAGAATTTAGATGTGGATCAGCCGAGGAATCTGGCCAAATCAGTAACTGTAGAATAATGAGGAACCATCATAAAAAAGGCAGAGCATTCTGCCTTTTTTATGCTTAATTATTTAAATATGTAAGAAATGATTCTCCATTCTGTGGTTTCAATGTATTAAAATAGTCACAGACAGAGGCGCCTGCGTCAGAAAGACTTTTTCTTCGTCCGATATTTCTGCCTGTTATGCCCTTTTTATAAATCAAAAGAGGGACACATTCTCTTGTATGCCTGCTGTGACCAATATCAGGGTCATTTCCGTGGTCAGCCATTACTGCCAGAATATCCATGGAAGTCAGCTCCGGAAGCAATTCAGCAATTCCCCTGTCAGCGGTCTCCAAAATCTCTTTATAAATTCTGGAAGACTGAGAATGCCCGGCCAGATCTGTTTCCTGTACATTGGTACAGATAAATCCCTGATTCATTGATTTCGTCTCACGAATTGTTAAATCCATAACCTCTTTTGTGGGTACGCATGAAATACTTAATCCCTTATCATTTGCAACAATGTCTGCCACCTTACCGATCAGTGTGCAGGAATATCCCGCTTTTGTCAGTATCGTAGGAACCTGTACGTTCTGGTCCACTCCGTATCCCAAATGCCTGCATTGATATCCATGTTCGTAGGATTTTGATTTAACAGAGGAGATACCGATAAAGCGGTTCTGCTTCACTTCTTCTGCATTCCATAGATCCTCCATTGTGTTTCCTCTCCCGCCAAATACAATGACACGGCCGACTAAGGCAATCTCCCTCACCTTCCGGGCAATCGCGTACTCTCTCTCAAAAGATACAAAATCCAAAGGAGCCGTTACATTATAGCACATGCCAGGATCCGCTTCCAGATTGTCTGCTACCGTTACATAATGATCAACGAGAAGGTAACGCAGCCCCTGTTTATCAATGGTCCGAACATCGTGGCCGCCGGCCTCCAGATGATACTTTATTTCATCAACTTTCTCCTGGAACGGATGAATCTTGGGTTTTTTCGGAAGTGTCCCCATTATTTCCTGATGTCCCATAAATGTATCCGCTCCAAAATGCATAAGCTGGCAGCTTCCGAAATTAGCTTCCGGGGAGAATTTCATGGAAACACATTCCTCCCCATAAGCATTCATCAGACCTAACCGTTCAAGAGCAGGGAGCTTTAAATCCGGATAATCCTTTAAAATGCTTTTTAACGTATTGGCCCTCTCATCTCCCGGCCGGACCGTGCCTGCATCCTCCATAGCTCCGATGCCGAATCCATCTAATACGATGATAATAAACCTTTTTTTCATTTTTTCATCCCCATGCTGTTATAAATCCCGGAAATATACGGTTTTCTCTCTTTTAATCCTTCTATCAGCACAACATCAGACCTGGTTACAAATATTTGAAAACGGAAAGCCATCACAACAGTATCGCCTACTGCACACTCTTTTTCCAAGCCAATATAATAGTCAATACTTTCATCAGATGGAGGGATTACTCCTAATTCATCCGATTTTTCAAAGGATTTTCCAACCAGTGCTTTCATGAGATGAGAGCGCCTGTAATAACCTCCTCCATAACAATAAGCCTGTCCCATGAAATTATGGGATACTTCACTTACGTAAGTTACACACGGAATCTCCGGCATCTTCTTTACTGCATGCATTGGCGTTGTTCCTGAAAGCCCATGACCCGGTTCTCCGCAGTTTCCACCCTGCTCTTTTATTTTTTTTAAAGCATGGATACAGGTCCCAGACGGAGTATCTATAATACTGCAGTTAATTCCGTTTCTTTCAAGAATTTTCACAGCTTGTTTTACTGTGTTCATGTTCTCAGTGGCTATCAGATCACCGGCAGCACCATCATATAGAAAACAGGGAAAAGAAGTTACACCTGCAATATTAACACAGGGATACATAAATTTTATCCGTGCTGTCAGCGCTTCTAATATTCCCAGATGAAATCCCCCCGTCTGACCGGAGTATATCATATCCGAATCATTATAAACGCGTAAAATCACATCCTGAATCACTCCCATTTTCTTAGCTGCCTGATGTATCCGGCTGATTTTTTCTTCCGAATATACAGTAATCATCTTAGGGCGGTAAGCCACAAACTCTTCAATCCGGGAGTCGGGTATTTGTACCAGGTGACCAATATTGGCTATGGGGATCCGATGATTCATCATGATTCTGGCTTCCCTATAATCAACTACTACTGCTCCTTCAAATCCCAGTTCCATCAATTTCCCTGCAAGATATGGATTCCTGCCGATCTGCTTAAGCATAAAAAACAACCGGATCCCCATTCTTTTGGCTTCCTTAAGCATCAGAGATGCATTCTCCATAAATGTATCCACGTCTATCACATAGGAATCCGGCTCTATGAGTCCGCTTTGATGTAATTGAAATGAAGTTTCGACTAATTCCCTGTTCCGTTTTACTGTCTGCGTTAAAAACATCTATATCACTCTTTCTACAGCTTCTTTTAATATACGTAAAATGGTATCAGCCCCTGAACGCATGGGATTGATGCGAATCATGCGGTTCTTAAGTGCCGGATCTGCACTTTGGAACGTTCCTGATATCCGGTAAAACATCGGCACGATCTCATATTTTGATTCAGCTCCCACTGGATTAGGCGCTGCTCCTAATTTTTCTGCTTCCTTAAGAACTTTCCCGGCGATGTCTTCTTTAAATTCCACCAGAAGAACCTTTGACTGTGCATTTGCAAGAAATGCCTGTTTTACACAGGGGATCTCACCTGAATTCAGCCGTTTTACGCATTCATCGTTAACCTCTGCCTGTACGGCAAGAGCCACCGGCGCATATGCAAAGCCTCGGAGTACATCAAGTGCCTCATGCCCCTGCACCTGCATACCTCCGGAATAATTTTCTCTCACCAGCTTTTGAATATAAACTGCCTTTCCGACAATTACGCCCACACCTTCCGGCCCCAGAAGTTTAAAAGCCGAAAAACAGGAAAGATCAGCTCCGCATTGGATTCCTATACGGCTGACTTTCATTACGGCATAATTATCATCAGTGAGCACAGGCAGACTGCTGGTTTCCTTAATTGTTTTCACTACCTGTGCCATATCATAGGCATCCTCTGGTTTCTGCCTGGTATACTGGATGAGTGCACCTTTTATGTCCGTGTTGTTAATCATCACCCGTTTAACATCGCTTAAGTCATTATAATCTGCCACTGCCGGGGAAATGTTCATCATTTCCATGGAAACAGCGGTAGTATTGTAGACAGGCGCTTTATGGACCAGAATTTTTTCACCTGGTTTTAGTATACTGTGAAGTCCAAGACGTATGGCGCCGGTTCCCGCCCCTCTCACCAGAATGCAGGCTTCTGCATCAAAAATATCTGCAATTACCTGTTCTGCTTTCTGTGTTATGACAGGTTTATTGAAACCCGGAATTACTCCTAAATCTCCCCTGGTCAATATCTCATGACCTTCAAATCTCTTCGTAATGCAGTCTATGATTTTAAATTGCAGGCTGGCTGCTTCCTGCACTGATAAGCTGCTAAGTGGACTGGTATTCATTTTTGCCTCCTATTCAAGTATCCTGTCTGGATTATCTATCATTAACAGCTCAATCTGCTCTTCAGATAACCCGTATTCCAGAAGCATGGGAAGAAATGTTTCAAACAGATAAGCATAGCCGGGTCCTCCCCACTTCCTTAGATGTGACTTTCTGGTAATGTCCATGGATAACACTACCTGTTCAAGATATCCTTCTTCAGCAATTCGTTTCAGAGTCCTGGCACGAAACGAATCCGGACAGTAATTATTTTTTCCTACCGTATCAAACCCGATATTTACTCCTTCTTTCAATACCGAAAGAATATAATCCGGATTTTGAGAAAGATCTAAATGCCCGATAATGATTTTCTCCGGCTTTACTCCTTCAGATTTTAAATATTTTGCCTGCTCCAAAGCCATGGTTCCAAGGGTAGTATGGGTAGTAACAACCGCACCGGTTTGCACGGCTGCAAGAGCCATGGAATCGAAAACCTTTCTTTCCATTTCTGTAAAGGTATCCTTACTGGTGCCGAATTCCCCAATAATTCTTGCTTTTATTCCTGTATTTTCAATCCCTTCTAAGATTTCTTTTATAGCAAGTTCCGCCAGATTTCTTACAGACATGTTATATACAAACTCCGGAAGAAATGGTTCCTTATAAAATCCTGTTGCTCTAAGAATCTCAATTCCGGTCTTCTTTTCCATGCGAAAACAGTACTGGGGATCCCGTCCCATGCCTATATTTGTCACATCCAGAATTCGTCTTACCCCAAGCTCATGCAGGCGGCTGAGCTCTTTTTCTGTCTCTTCAAAGCAGTCCAGACGGCAGTCTTCATCGTTCTTGATCCCGGATAAATCTATGGTGATGTGTTCATGCATCAGGGTATATCCTTTTTTCATTTTCTCCTCCTGATTTTACGACTGAAAATACATATCAAAATTCAAGAAATACCGTTGAATTAAAGCGGAAGGTTCAGTCTGAAATAATCTTGCTTTCCTGAACATATAAGCAATGTCCTCCTGTCTGCTCTCACAGATAAGAACTGTACAGCGGCCAAGACCTTTAGCCGGAACAGTCAGTGCTGATTTCCCGCTCATATTAACAACACGCATCAGTCCTTTTCCCGATCGGGCCTGGCATTTGGCAGTAACTTCATCAAAATGACCATATATGCTGTCACCAGGTGCATTTACGTCCACCGGTCCTTCCGCGGAAATAACGACAGTACCGGATTTCACTGTATTTTTCAAGTATTTTATCAAGGGTTCCCGGCTTCCATAAATGTCCGGCTGGTCATCAAATTGCTGCATCTCAATGATTCTATAATTGTTTTCCTGGGGCATAAACTCTGATAAGTCATATCCAAACATGGGACTTACTAACTTTTCCATAGTTTCAAGGTCCCTGGTAATTGCTCCGATGGCAGGTCGAAAACCAATCCCATCTGTTGAAATCCTATGATACTGAATCATTTTCTCCTGTTCTATCATAGGGGAAATAAACCCATAAAGATTGAGAGCGGCGGCTGGGGCCAGCACACTGCCCCCGCCATCCGTTCCGATACCTGCATCATTTATTCCATAGAATACATTTAAGGCCGTACCGCTGCTGGAACCGGTCATCCAGTTGCCAGTGATGGGATTAACAAGCTGTAAGTCAACTGCTCTTCCTCCTAAAGCCATTTTATCCGTTGTGTGAATAAGAAAGCCTTTCTTCTCCAGCCGTTCTTTTAGTTCTGCTGGTATGGAATCTGTATTCTTAATTCCTGTGTACCAGACGGTACCCTGTTTTTCCAAAAAAGAAGATACCCTGTCAATAATGCCTGGCTTCACAGAAACAACGGTATGATAGGGATCTTTCAGTGCAAGAAATGTCTTTTTTGCATAACGCTCAATCGTTTCCATCTGGTATCCCCTCTCTATTTCGCAACAGGAACTGCGATGAGTCCGATCAGGAGAAGCAGATTCATCAGTACACCAAATACAATACATGCTACCGGACCCACTGCAAGATCTACGATCGGCTTCCTGGATTTTTTATTTAACAGAAATGCTCCAATTACAAACAGAGCTCCAATTCCGGTGTATCCAGAGGCAGAAACAGACATCTTTTCCGCTGCCACAATTCCTCCTGCCAGCAGCGAAACCTCGAGAACCTTATTCATGGAGGTTCTTACATATTCACCCATGTCTTTCACACCTGGGAAACGATCCATGCCTTTTGCAAATATATTGATCAGATAAATTTCAGCAACCATAACTGCAAAACCAAGTATAAAGGCAACAATGGTATTCCCATGGAAAAATAATCCAACCACAAAAACAAACGTACATCCTGCCGCGCCATATACTCCGGTGACAATGGCAGTAGTAAATACAAGAGGAATAAAGCCAATTGCTCTTGCAAGTGCAGTTAAACCGGCGTTACTATACTCTTGCTTTGCCAACAGTGCTAATGAAGCCGGATCACCTGCTACAATGGAAAGACTGGTGCCTGCCGCAAGAAGTCCGCCCATAATTGCCAGCAGCAGCCATTTCTTGCGAATCCGGAGAATATTGCCTTCAAACCCCTGAGTAAGGACCTCATTGGTATTCTCTGTTCCTTTGCGTTGTGCTGCATAAACAATCATTAGTATCATTCCTGCCAGCATCGCCATGCCTTCCGCGTTTAAAGTTACCTTACCTGCTCCAAGAGCGAAAACTCCAAATTTCTTAATCAGATAATAAACCAGGATCGTGACACCACCAGCCGCCATTCCTTTCTTAAAACCATGCTGATAAGCAATACCAACCGCTGGAAAAATAGCAAATGATACTGTTATGTAACCAGACACACTTCCTAAATCACTTGTAAAGTTATACGGCAGATAGCCAAACAGTTTTACTATAAATTCAAGTCCTGCCAGAATCGCAGCACCATATACGGCTCCGATTGCAGCCGACAATATCATTCCGTTTCTGCTGTTACTGCAAAAGGAACCGATCATATCAGTTGTCAGCAATAAACAGTGAATTAGTATAATACTTGCCGCTATGGAAGTGGGAATGCCAAAGCCGATCACCAATCCAAAGCTGATGGCAAAGCTCATGGCAGCTAATTCCTTCCGGCTGATCTCCCCGTTAAAATACTGGCCTGCAATTGGACGAAAGCCATCATTAAATACTGCAATTCCCTGGTTGGAAAGAACGGAAGCCAACGCTCCTATTAATGTAATGACAATATATTTCATATTTTTATACCCCCTCTTTCTCACAAATCGCCTTTAACAGGACAGGAAGAACGTCTTCTTTATGCTGCGCTGTAAAACCAAAAGCCTTTTTTCCTTTATTAACCTCTTCTCTTATAAACTCCCCGCTTTTAATCTGACCCGGCATGGAAATAGTAGAGCAGGATTTAGAACCCAGCAGTGCCAGAGCCATTGCAAGTGCTCCGCCACCCCCTGTATTACAAGCCCCCACATAATAATCGTATTTCCCTTCCTTAATTCCCATCGCCCCATCAAGATCCCCCCTGATCTCAATTTCAGCCTTTCCGTTCATCAGCTGACTCACAAGGCTGGCGATTTCTTCCTTGTCAATCTGGCCCCCAACCACAATTTTCATTTTGCTGCCTCCTTTTTTCTCCTTTATATATAAATGCACTTTTGCATTAATACCCTCTAATATGTAAGTAAATTACACAAATGAACGGTCAGAAAATCCTTTTCTGATTGCGGAAACGGAATATCTGTTTCCTGTAAGAGTTCATCTCTAAGTGCCTGTGCCTGTTTATAAACAGGTTCACCCATAACACTTTTAAAAACCAGTGGGTCCAGAGGAATTTCATTTTCACCGCCCAAAATTCTCTGTCCTGCCATAGCCAGATGTGTAATGAACATTACCGCTTTCGTTTCTTCTAAATCAGGTACTTCCGACAGTATAAGCATGACAGCTTTTTTTGATAAATTGCCAGCTTCATTACAAATTACATGATTTTCTTCCAGAATGTTTATACGCTCCATCAAAAGTTCATTTAAATTCATAATTTTCTCCCCAAAAAATTCTAATATACAATATTTTGTACATTGATGAATGAAAAACCCAATTAAAAATAGGGTTCTCTTTTCTTTTCTCTTACATCACGTATAATAGTCATTACCTGTGCTGAATTTATATATTTCATCAGCATTGCTTTTAAACACTTTTCTTCTTTTCCAGTTACCAGAACAGCCGTCGAAAACAGGTTATTATAATCGGAATCATCTAAAAATGCCACTTTGAAAGAGTCATGCTTATTTTCCAGTATATCATCATAATTCCAGACTCCGGCATCAATGATTCCTTCTTTTAAAGCAGTTACAGTCTGTTGTGTTCTGATCGGAACCAGGACTACGTCCCTGCCATGAATGATATTTCTTGTGATGCAGCTCTGGTCTAGGGAATTGCTGTCATAAGCCACCCTCATCCCATCCTGAATGCTGTCAAATCTGGAATCAGCCAATAGCAGCACATGTCTGGAAAGAAAGCTTCCAGGACCAAAATTCATTGCTATTTCAATCTGCTTTCCTTCTTTTACGGATTGCTCTGCAGCAAACTGGGAGCATATTGCAAAATGATAAGTTCCGGATTCTACCAGTTCTATACGTCCTACTGCGCCTCTTGCATAAGCCATGTTAAAGTTCAAAGAATAAAACTGTTCATACATGGCAGTAGCCAATCCTTCATACGTCAATGAATACGGCAGCGGCATAATGCCAAGAATTCCCCTTGGCATACAATGCTCCTGTAATTTCTTATTATTCAGGGACATGATATAAGTCCCCTGGTGTCCATGGTTTTCCAAGACCACCGCATTGCTCTCCTTTAAACAGGCAAAAGCATTCTGTATAGTTCCCCGGGAAACTCCAAATCTTTCCTGATACTCTGATATAGGAAGAAGCCTGTCTCCTGCATTCCTTGACATTAAGTCAAGAGCCAGCATGCTCTTAGCTACTCCAGTTTTCTGATATAAATTTCCATACACCAGGTTCTTTACTGTCATTTCATCACGCTCTCATCAATTTACATTATTTTGTATATTCAAACAATACCACAATTAGCATATAATGTCAACGGACATTCCCTCTTTTCAAAGAAATGTCCGTTGACTCAACCAATTATTATTTTTTCCCCTGCATTTTCACATCAATGTACTTAAGTATAATATCGACTGCTCCATCTGCTCCAATCCGGCTTCGGTTGATGCATAAATCATAGCTTCTTACATCTCCCCACTTTTTGTTGGAATAGTAGTTATAATAGCTGGAACGCTTTTTATCTGTTTTCACCATGACTTCCTTCGCTTTTGCATCATCAATCTGATACAGTTCCTTTAAAGACTGGATCTTATCCTTATCATCCGCAGTAATAAATACCGAAACAAGATTGGGATTATCTGCCAGGGCGTAGTCCGCACATCTTCCTACAATGACACAGGACTCTTCCTCTGCCAGTTTCTTAATTGTATCAAACTGTGCCAGGAAAATCTTGTGATTAATGGGCATATCCATATAACCGGAACTTGATAGTCCAACATTATATGTATCCATAACAAGAGAATATAAAAAGCTGTTGGTTGGCTTTTCATCATGACTTTGAAATAACTCCTCACATAAACCACTATTTTTCGCAGCCAGAGCCAGTAATTCTTTATCATAGCACTTGATACCAAGCGCTTTTGCCAGCTTCTCACCAATGATCTTACCAGAACTTCCGCATTGTCTTCCAATTGCAATCACTAAGTTTTCACTCATATCGATCACTCCTTCCAGTTCTCTTATATTACTATTATACAACTAAATTTCTGAAAAATCCATATTTTATTCTATATTTAACAGTTATTTATGTCCTGGTTTTTTTATCAATTCTATTCTGAAAACAAAAAGCCACCTGGAATTGATCTAGGTGGCGCGCAACTTTCTTAGTAATTCTTCAAAATAATCGGGTAAAGGTGCATGAAATTCCATATATTCTCCTGTTGCAGGGTGAATAATACCTAATACTCCTGCATGCAGAGTCTGCCCAGTAAGCTTGTAAGGACTCTTTTGAGGGCCATAAACGAAATCTCCTAAAAGCGGATGACCAATGCTGGCCATATGAACGCGGATCTGGTGTGTCCGTCCAGTCTCCAGCTGGCATTCCACATAGGTAAACTGCTTAAAACGCTCTAAAACACGAAAATGAGTAATTGCTTCTCTTCCATTCTTTTCATTCACACTCATCTTCTTCCGGTCTATTGGATGGCGGCCGATGGGCGCATTGACCGTGCCTTCCTCTTCTTTCAGCACCCCATGTACAATTGCATAATATTTTCTCGTAATTGTATGATCTTTCAGCTGTTTGGCTATTAAATTGTGGGAGCTGTCATTTTTACAGACAATTAATACACCTGTGGTATCCATATCGATGCGGTGAACAATGCCTGGACGCATAACCCCGTTTATTCCTGATAAATCATCACGGCAATGGGCCATCAAAGCATTCACCAGTGTGCCGCTGTAATGGCCTGCGGCCGGGTGAACCACCATGCCTTTTGGCTTATTAATAAGAATAATATCCTTATCCTCATAAAGAATATCCAGATCCATCTCTTCCGGTTCAATCTCAGGCTCAACTGCATCAGGAACCGTTAACTGTATTCTGTCGCCAGCGCAGACTTTATAATTACTCTTTACCGTTTTTTCACCTACCAGAACCTTCTCATCCCTTAGAAGCTTTTGTAAATAAGATCTGGATATCTCCTGGTTACGGTCACTTAAATACTTGTCTATGCGGATTCCTGCTTCGCCTGTTTCCACAAAATATTCCTGATTCAAGCCTGTTCCTCCTTCTTTTTTAAAGACAGGCATTGTAAGTCTTCTTCCTTATAGTAAAATAAAAATAAGAGCAGAAAAAAGAACATGGAAACAGTAACATAACAGTCAGCTACATTAAATATAGGAAAGTCTATTAATTTAAAATATAAAAAGTCCACCACGTAGCCTCTTGTGAACCGGTCTATCATATTACCAACTGCACCTGCTGATAAAAACATGGCAATTAAATGTAACGGCAGATATTTTTTGGCCGCCGGCATCCGGCTGACGCAATAAACGGCACAGACTAATACCAATACAGCAATCAGAAGAAAAAAGTACTGTTTTCCCTGCAGCATGCCGAAAGCTGCCCCACGGTTTTCCGAATAATATAATTCAAATACTCCGCTCCATACGGAATAGGGCTTCTGGCCCATTAAATGTCTGACTGCAAGTAATTTCGTCCATTGATCCAATCCTATGGCACAAAAAAAGCCAATAAACATTCCAATGATTAAATATGATTTTTGTTTCATGAGTTCTCCTTAAGCTAAAATCCGGGCAAGCCCTTCTGTCATTTCCTCTTCGGTAACTGTTTTATCAACAAAGGCTTTGCCAATCTGCTCCAATAAGACAAAGCGGATAGCTCCCGAATCCATTTTTTTATCACTCTTCGTAGTTTTTACTATTTCAACCGGAGATAATCCAGTTACTGTAACCGGCATACGGTAACGTTTCATCAATTCTGAAAGTACAGGAATCTGATCTTCGTGGATGAGTCCTCTTTTTACAGAGATTGCCATAGCGGCAATGCACCCAAGGCCGACGCAATGTCCATGCAGGAGGCTGAAATCAGACAGTTTTTCAATGGCATGCCCCAATGTATGTCCCAGATTTAAAAGCGCACGTTCTCCCTGCTCAGTGGGATCCTTTTCCACCACATCACGCTTAATCCGGTTGCTGACTGTAACCATCTCACTTAAAATATCCAGATTACGGTTTTGTATTTCACTGCCATGATCAGACAGCCACTGATAGTAGGAAGCATCCCGAATCAGACCGTGCTTAATAACCTCACCCATGCCGGAAGAAAACTGCTCCTCCGATAATGTTTTTAATGAAGCGATGTTGGTATATACCAGCTTTGGCATGTGAAACGCACCGACCATATTTTTATAGGCGTCAAAATCAACACCTGTCTTTCCCCCGATACTTGAATCCACCTGTGAAAGGAGTGTGGTCGGCACCTGAATAAAGGAAATTCCCCTCAGATAAGTGGCCGCTGCGTATCCGCAAAGATCACCAACAACCCCGCCGCCTAATGCCAGCAGATAATCGTGTCTGTCAAACTGTTTAACAATGAGAGTCTCATATAACTTCCGCACTGTATCCAGATTCTTATGCTCTTCTCCTGCAGGGAAAATAAAGTATTCTGTTTTATGAAAGCAGCCGGAAATAATCTGTTCAACCTCATTCAGATAAAGAGGAGCTACGTTAGTATCTGTGACGATACAGACTTTACGCTCTCCTAAGTTCATTTTAGTCAGTTCTTCCTTTAAACCATCAAACGAAGCCTCCATCACTATGTCGTAAATAAAGGTACCGTCCAAATGTACCGGCATTCTGCTACCCATGCTGCTTTTCCTCCACTTCGTCTTATCATTATCCTCTATTATGAAATACCCTTCGGGTACCCCTCTATGTCCAAAAAGCATGGACAATAATATGGAACACCCTTCGGGCACCCCTTTATGTCCAGAAAACGTGGACAATAATATGGAAGAAAGCAAACAATTTTCCCTGAACTTCTTTTTTTCATTAGATTTTACAAAAAAGAAGCTGCTGATATGGAAAAATGCCTGCTTGTCCCATTAAGAGAAACCATTATTTTTTTGAAAAAAATCTGTTAAAGGCGTAAATTCATTCCGCCCATATCCAGACTTCCGCTGTTTAATAAATCCTGAAAATCACCGGAAAGCTCAACGGACTCCGGCGTTGCTATAAATATATAATTTGATATTTTCTGCAAATTACCATTCATGGAATAAGTAGCACCGGATGTAAAATCTATGATTCTCTGAGCTACCTCAGTATGAATTCCTTCCATATTAAGTACAACTGCCTTACCGGCAAGCATATGATCGCAAATTTCCTTCGCATCTTCAATAGAGGTAGGCTTAACCATGGAAACCTCCATTGTACGAGACTGCTTCATGGGAACTACCTTGGGAGAGCGTGATAAGAAACGGGGCTTTTGTTCATACTCCTCTTCATCGTAGTAATCATCTTCTGTCTTTTTGGAAAAGAGGGGTTTCTTCGCATGTTTATCGCTATCATCTTCATAGTCGTCATCTAAATAGTAATCGTCTTCATCATCTGTATCATTCAAGCGCATGCTATCCATCAATTTGCCTAAAATGCTCATACTTCATTCTCTCCAATCTTATATCTTGTACCAAAAATTCCGGTACCGACTCTTACCAGAGTAGCTCCTTCCTCTATGGCAATTTCATAGTCTCCAGTCATACCCATTGAGAGCATATTCATATTAACATTATCAATGTTTTTCCTTTGCATGTCAACATAAAATTTATTTAATTTTTTAAAAACAGGACGATTTTGCTCAGAATTTTCTACAAAAGGTGCAATAGTCATGAGTCCTTTTATACTTATATGGGGAAAAAGAGAAATATGGCGAATCGCCTGTTCTGTCTCCTCCAAATGAAAACCAAACTTGGATTCCTCTTTAGCAGCGTTCACTTCCAGGAGTATATCCACACAGATCTGTTTCTTTGCTGCTTCTTCCTCGATCTGCTCTGCCAGCCTGACAGAGTCAACACTGTGTATCAGCACAGCTTTGTCAATCACTTGTTTTACCTTATTGCGCTGTAAATGACCAATCATGTGCCAGCGAATATCGTCAGGAAGCAGCTCATATTTATCACAAAGCTCCTGGACTTTATTTTCTCCAAAATCACGGACTCCTGCCTCATAGGCGTCAGTAATCATCTCAGCAGGCTTTGTTTTGCTGACAGCTATTAAAGTAACCTCTTTCGGGTCCCGTCCGCATCTTTTGCATGCCTCTTCTATTCGGTTTTGTACTATTAAAAGATTTTCTTTTACCAAGTTTATCACCTCTTATTTATAAATCAATTCTCCCTCATTGACAGATTCTGCATTGAGAACAATATGGTCATATACAGCAAGTCCATATGTCATATTCTTCTTAACCGTATAATATTCATCATTGGAAACCAGGACATCAATCTGCTTAAAAACAGCATATCCCTTATTTATGTTATAAACTCCCTGAAGGGAATTGCTGGCCCCGATCTGATAGCGTTCTGTAGAATTGGGTTTTACTATATAATCCCCAGCCTTAAAGCCGTCAGCCTGATCCATCTCTATGTAATAATTATTCCCCTCAGAATAATAGATTTCTGTGGGAACAAATACCACGGAAGTTCCCGATTCCGAATAGACCTCTTTATTAAAACCGGTATCAGAGCTGTCACCGCCCTGAGTCATATAGTCCATGGGAACCAGATAAAAGTCCTTCTTTGTCACAGCTGTCACAGGGATTTTAAGTCCGTCAACCCGGTCTGAAACAATTTCAAAATTTACGTAACGATCTGAAACAAACTGCACCATATATTTGTCTAAGTCAAGCTTGCCAAAGCTTTTCCCATCTGTTCCAGTCATTACGGAAAAGCTTCCTGTAGCTTTTAAATCACGGCCGGAAAATCCCACAGTCAGATTCTTTTTATCTCCATAAGCTTTTATATCATCCTCTGACATGGGAAATACCACCGACCACTGATCGGAGGTAATAGTTTTATAGACTGGCGCTCCTTTTTCAATCAGCTTTCCTGATTGTGTCTTGCTTTTTGTATAGCTGCTGCGGTCAAAAACGGCTTCAGAAATTGCCGAAGGCTGCAATCCTTCATAAGAATCCACACCATAGGACACGATCCCTGCCTGATCGGCTTTCACCTGTTCAAAACTGATCCCTGCCTCATCCATCATACTTCCCAGATTATCCAGGGCATTAAGATTCATATATTCCATTACTTCAGCTTCCAGTGTATATTTTGTATCATATACAGAACGAAACTGGTTATTGTCATAAGTAAGGCTGAATGCGGTCAGCTGTTTTTTTAATTCTGCAAGATTCTCCGAAGTCAATGTTACATTGTCCTGTGAATGCTCTGCAAGAAACGTAGTAATGCTTCCGGTCTCGTCAATGGAATAAACTCTTGTCCCGGCAGCTGCCCGTTTCCCTTCCCGCACATAATAATTCACATAGCCGGAACGGTCTGCGTTTTTCACTTCTTCCTGTCTAAGTATAATTCCCGTATAATCTTTACTGTTAACAATACTGCCTTCCTGCACTTCATAAAACTGCACCTTGTCTCTGCGTGCATAGGTAATTACACTAAAGACCATATATACGAAAATCAGAGCAAAAATAATCATACCAACATTGATGTTCAGAGGCCGCCGATAGCGGATGATCTTTTTGTTTTTTTTAGGATGTACAGCCTTCTTTGATGGCTGTGTTGCCTTTTGTTTAGCCAACCTGACGCCTCCTTTCCCTTTTAGCTATTATAAAAGGAAAATTTAAAAAATTCAAGCAAAACATGGAAGCCGTGTAAATGCCTTCCATTTCTTATTCACAAAATAATAAAGGGGACTGGCACGCAGTCCCCGATTCCTATCTATGATTATAATGAAACAACCACATTAGCCCTGGTGTTCCCCGGTATATTCTCCGCATCAACAGAAACGCTGAGAACGAAGGTAATATGATACTTTTCACCAATCTTTTCCAAAGTCGCTATGGTTTCTGATATGTCTTCTCCCTCCAGGCAGGCCAGCTTTAAAAAGCTGTCAAAGAACATCATCTCCAAATCATGATCCTGAGATATGATACCACAGATAAAACCAATAAATCCTTCGCTTGAAGTAATCGGATACTCATTGACATTAATGAGACGGATCTTGTTACTTAACTCGTACATATGCTTCGAACTTTTGTCCAAATATACAATAGAGCCCTTTGAGTCTTTTACTGCGGAATTAGCTCTGTCTAACAGATGCTTTGTTTTCCCCTTACCCTTTTTTCCTGCTATTATCTGCACCATAGCACTCTCCTCCTTGCGTTATATGATTTGTATAAAAAGTCTATTCGGATTAATATAATTATAGTACAAATTCATAAGAAAGGCAATCACTATTCTACAATTTTATTCAGGATATTTGACATGTTATCATAAAGTCCGGCATGATCCGGGGCCTTTAAAACGACTGAAATATACTCTTTTTTCGAAGTATCTGAACTCCCCATAATAAGACAGCTTCCAGCTGAAAGTGTGGTTCCGGTTTTGCCTCCCAGGACTGTAAGTCCCTCCGGAGTCTTGCGCTCCCCTGTCATATACCAGTTGGTACCCTTCCAGGTGGCGTTTACCGTCTTGCCGTCACTTCCCTGATAAGATGTCTTATACTGGACCGTACCGATTATCTTGCGGAATTCCGGGTATTTTAAAGCTTCATTGAATATTAAATACAGGTCGTAAGCTGTTGTATAGTGATCTTCATCACTGAGTCCATGGGGATTTACAAAATGTGTCCCAGTCGCTCCAAGCTTCTTCGCCTCGTCATTCATCATCTGGGCAAACTGATCAACACTTCCCGCCATATTCACAGCGATAGCAGCACCTGCGTCATTCCCGGACGGAATCATAAGACCATATAAAAGCTGTTCCATGGTCAGCTTATCTCCTGGTTTTATTCCGCATAAACTGGCACCTGATTCCTTAATCACAGCATCCTTCGTTACTGTCACCTCATCCGAGAGATTCCCGTACTTAACTGCCAAAAGCGCAGTCATAGTCTTGGTAATACTGGCAGGATATAATTTCTCAAAAGGATTCTTTGCAAATAATACAGTATTATCAGACAAATCAAATACAGCGGCAGCTTCTGCTGTCACTGAGTCATCTGAATCAGGAGTATCTTTCGATACTACACAAAGATCATGGGCAAAGGTTTCCGATTTACCAGCCACAGAAGAAGACTGGTAAAGGGCGGTCCTTTCAGAAAACACATAAGGATTGTCAAGTTTATGAAAACCGGCGCAGCCCGACAGGTAAAGTGTGCTTAAGATGATGCAGCCTGATGTCACAAAAACTCTTCTTTTCACTTATATCTACCTCTGTTATTTATACATCTCTCGCCATTCCAGATCACCGCGCTCCAGAGATTTAATCAATAATTCTGCTGTGGCGAGATTGGTTGCAAGAGGGATGTTGTGCATATCACAGGTTCTCATGATATTTACGATATCCGGTTCATGTGATTTCTGTGTCAGAGGATCTCTTAAGAAAATCACAAGGTCGATCTCGTTGTGCTCAATCTGGGATCCTAACTGCTGTTCTCCTCCCAGATGACCTGCCAGATATTTATGAACATTTAAGTTCGTAACTTCCTCAATCAAACGTCCCGTTGTTCCTGTTGCATATAACATATGCTTACTTAAAATACCTCTGTACGCAATGCAGAAATTCTGCATCAGCTTTTTCTTTGAATCATGAGCAACTAGTCCTATATTCATAACGATATACCTCCTTTTAATTACCGATTTTGCGTTGCAGTCCAACGTTCAGCACCAGACCCATTCCCATAAAAATACTGATTAAAGAGCTCACTCCGGAACTGACAAAGGGAAGCGGCAGACCTGTATTTGGAAAGATCTGTGTCGCTACCGCGATGTTGGAAAAAGCCTGGAAACCGATCAGGGCTGCCATACCGGTGCAAATCAGCCTGCCGGACATGTCTTTTGCTTTGGATGCAGTATAAAGACATTCAAATACAACCAGTCCAATAAGAGCAATGACAATCACACTGCCTCGAAATCCCATCTCTTCTCCGATAATAGCGAAGATAAAATCCGTTTCACCGGCCGATAAAAAGTTTCCGTCTTTCACAGAAGCAATGGTTGTATTAAAAAGTCCCTTTCCCTGAAGCTGTCCGGAACTGATTGCCATAATTGAATTCTTTTGCTGGTATAAGTTTTCCGCATACTGTTCCGCATGAGGATAAATCCACGCAAGGATACGCCGCGCCTGATAATCGTGTATGAAAGGAATTAAGCCCTTCGTCAGCAGAAATATAAACAGCATGCCTGCCGGCACCGCGACTGCCAGAACACCGCCGATCCATCGGTAACTGATTCCGGCTGAGAACACCATACACAGTATGATGACGGTAACAACCAGACTGGTAGATAAATTGGGTTCTGCAAAAATAAGACCTATGGGAAATGCCGCAAGCAACGCAGCCAGCCCCACCATAACAGGCGTATTCATCCTTTCCTGGTATTTATTCCAATACCAGGAAAAGAATACGATAAGTCCGATTTTCACAAATTCAGAAGGCTGGATCCGCCCGATGCCCGGGATGTTGATCCATCTGGTCGCGCCTCCTGCGGTATGTCCCATGACAAGAACCGCTCCCAGTAGTAGGATGCAAAGTCCATAAACCAGAACATAAAGCTTAACGAGCTTACGATAGTCTATGATGGAAAGCCCGATTGCCAGTGCAAATCCCACCATTACGCCGATAATCTGTTTTGTCACAATACCTGAATCCTGGTTGGAGGCGCTTGCCACCACTAAAATTCCAATCACAGCCAGTGACAGCATGTACAAAACTAACCGGTAATTATAATATTTAAAATTGTAGTCAGAAAACATAGTCAGTATATCCCCTTGTCAGGTACATCGCGAATAGGGA
Organism: Lacrimispora sp. 38-1; assembly: GCF_049890855.1. NCBI lineage: Bacteria > Bacillati > Bacillota > Clostridia > Lachnospirales > Lachnospiraceae > Lacrimispora > Lacrimispora sp. 38-1. The sequence continues at coordinate 288,042 of NZ_JBANEW010000099.1, forward strand.
TGTTTGCATAAAGCACCGGTGTAAAACGTTCACAATCCGGTTGCTTTAATTTTTTCATCTGTATCTCTATTCTGTCGGAATCAATATCCATGTATCGTGAAATAACACGGATCATATCGTCTTTTATCATCTGCATGATCTCAGGAGAACAGTCAGCCTTGTCCGCAACCAGCAAAAGTTTCAGACGATTTCTTGCAATTTCTCCTGAATTCTTCTTACGGAATACAGGAAACAGGCTCATATCAGACCCCCCTATGCTCTCTTTAAGAGATGCGAGAGTCGAAAGAACAGACCTTCCCGTACCGCTGGATTCTGAATCGGAATATTCTCACCGATGATTCTCCTGCATACGTCCATATAGGCCTGTCCGGCTGGAGTCCCCATGCCTACCAGAGGCTCCCCCTGATTGGAGGAAATGACAATATCCTCGTCATCCGGAACAGCACCGATAATATCGATGGCCAGAATGTCCATGACATCATCAAGAGACATCATATCTCCCCTTTTCACCATATCGGCCCGGATCCTGTTCACAATCAGTTCAATGCTGCCCATATCGGCAGCTTCCAAAAGACCAATAATCCGGTCTGCATCCCGGATTGCGGACACCTCCGGAGTTGTTACAACAATGGCTCTGTCAGCACCTGCTATTGCGTTCTGAAAGCCCTGTTCAATTCCGGCCGGACAATCTAACAGAATATAATCAAAATCATCTCTTAAATCATCCACCAGTTTCACCATCTGCCCAGGCGTAACTGCAGTCTTGTCCCGCGTCTGCGCTGATGGAAGTAAAAATAAGTTCGGGTATCTTTTGTCTTTAATCAGGGCCTGCTTCATACGGCAGTTTCCCTCTACCACGTCTACAAGATTATAGACAATGCGGTTTTCCAGACCCATAACCACGTCTAAGTTCCGAAGCCCGATATCTGTATCTATCAGGACTACCTTCTTACCCAGAATCGCCAGTCCGGTACCAACATTGGCAGAAGTTGTCGTCTTGCCTACCCCGCCTTTTCCAGAAGTGATTACGATGATCTCGCTCATACCATATCCTCCTGTTTTTTATACCTCATTCTATTTTACCTTAATTTTCGGAATATTTCCACACTTTTTTTCATTGGTTTTATCAGGACTTTATTATTTTCCAGATATGCCTTCATTGGTCCGCGTCCAAGACGGCGGCCTCTGCCGTCAAGTCCTGAGGTACAATCTGCAATTCTCAGCTGGGAAGGTGCCATTTCAAGCGCTGTAATCAGCGCACCCTTATTTCCCGCCACACCTGCACAAACAGTGCCGGAAAGCTTTCCAAGAACAACTACATTCCCCTTTGCCATAACTTTTGCACCCTTCAGGACATCCCCGATGATCACAATGCTTGCCTCTGATTCCAAAGTCTCTCCATTTTGTAAATTGCCTTTGAAAAACTGGCCTGTCTGACAGGAAAGTTCCATCAGTTTCTCATTAAGTGCTTTTTCGCACCTCTTCATACGGTTTGCATCGGTATCCACCAGGCAGATAATTTCCACATTGGAATTTTCCGTAATCTGGTTTATAACAGCGAATTCTTCTTCGGGTGTAACTTCTCTGCCTTCGATTGTCAGAGTCATTTGTGCGGATCCCCAGAACTTGGCATGATCTCCGAATTTCTTCCCAATGTCAGAAAGAAGCTGAGGGAAGGGGATATCCGGATCCAGGATAACAGTCATACCTGCTTTGTTGCTTTTTATTACTACGGTATCATGCATCATATCACCTCTTATCCTCGTTAGTCGCGAATGTTGACCTTTGCTGCATCCAGGGCGCCTGCGTTTACAATGGATTCTAAGTCTATATAGCCATAATAATACTTATAGACATTTTTCGCAATGTTGGCGGCGTTCGATGATGAATAGCCATACGGAATATTCACTGTTACACAGATTTCCGGATTGTCATATGGCGCATAAGAAATGAAGAACGCATGATTCGGCTTATTGCGGGCCTCCTGGGCAGTTCCCGTCTTACCGGCAATCTCCACTTCAAGGTCAGCAAATAATCTCTTTGTCGAACCGTTAGCAATCACCTCTCTCATTCCCTGTTGTACAGTATCCCACGTTGAGCCCGCCGCGTCAATATGAGAAGAAATCTCAGGGGTATAATCTTTGATCAGATTACCTTCAGAATCCGTTGTTTTATCAAGTAAACTCAGTTCAAAAACAGTTCCCCTGTTTGCTATGGCAGCCACATACCTTGACAGCTGGACATTGGTATAAGCGTGGCTTCCCTGTCCCATGGCGGACCGTTCCGGCGCTTCTTTGGAAATCTGAGGATCCAGCTCCCCAATCTCCACACCGGATTTGTGGTCAAGTCCAAATTTTGATGCATATTTCCGCAAAACATCCAGTCCCAAATCCGGAGTATAGATTCCGCTGCCATCTGTGGAAAGGCGGTGTCCTAAATCCGCGAAGAAATAGTTGCAGGAGTTTTCAATTCCCCCCACGATATTAAGCGGACCATGGTGACCCGAATAGATCCAGCACTTAATGGGAGGTTCCACATCTGTATAAATTCCTGTACAGTTAATCGTCTCATCTGCAGTGATCGCATGCTCTTCAAGAGCAGCTACTGCCGTAATCGGCTTGAACGTAGAACCCGGCGCTTTTCGCGTCTGTGTGGCATTGTTATAAAGGGGAAGGGATAAATCCGCCTGAAGCTGGCTGAAATAAGAGCCATCCCCGATCCGGTTGTTATCGTATCCAGGATAAGACACCAGTGCAAGAACCTCTCCTGTTTTATCATTGGTCACTACCACTCCTGCGTTACAGGGTGACAATGCCAGCTGAGCCGGAGTGATTTCAAGCGCAGACAGCTTTTTTAGAAGAAAGTTGTAAGCATCTTTCGTTGCTCTCAATTCAGCAATGTCCTGTTCATTTTCCTTTAATACGCCCTGATCATATAAAGCCAGACAAAGTTCCTGTCCGGTAATAGTATCATTATTGATTAAATACCGGTATATCTTCTTGGTGAAATTTCTGTCCTCTTCCAGTTTGCCCAGCACATAATTTACCAGTGCTTCAAACGTATCATCTGCGCTGGAATATTTGGTATCTGTCTCCAGTTTTGTCGTATCAACCCAGCCGTTTGCAATTCCATAATAAAGATAATCCCTTAAGCTGATCTCATCTGATTTCCACGCCTTAAATTCATCACTGGTTGTATCCATGGCCCCTTCTTTAATAATTCCCACTGTGGGACCGGAAAGATAGCTGTAAATATAGAACATATAGGCTTTCGTATCTTCCGGAAGATTTTTCATATCCGTTGCATGAGGACTCATGAGTTCGTTTCGCAGACCGTTAAATATCTGCTTCTGGGAAGCTTCATACTTCCGGTATATGTTTTTCTCGGTATCTGACGCATCCTCTGCCTCAATATCCCTTAAAGACAGGACATTGTTATTAATCAGCTGAAAATAAGCATCTTTTACCGGAATTTTCATATTGGATCCGTCAGTCGTGCTGCCCGCCTGATAGTCTCCATTAACTATGGTTTTAATCAAAACGCCTGCAAGAGACTGCTCGATCAGATGATAAATCCCTTTTTGAAGATCTGCATCCAGCGTTAAATAAACATCATTGCCAGCCAAAGCATCCGTCTCGTCCTTGGTTTCCCGGATTCTGCCTACACTGTCTTTGTAGATGGTCTTTTTCCCTTTGGTTCCCTGCAGATCGTGCTCCATGGTATACTCAATGCCTGTACGGCCTACAATATCATTGATATCATAGTCATCTTTACGGCTCTGGAGGTTTTCCAGCTGTTCCTCCGGAACCTTTCCGGTATATCCGATCACAGGGGCAAAGGGAACACTGTTATTATAGGCACGGATTGTTGTCTCTTCTACCGTAACTCCCTGCATATCTCCAATGTGTTCCAGAATATCAGCCACCGTTTCATCAGATACTTCCGTGGCTACTTCCGTCGCCTCATACTTCCGGTACAGCATAAGACGCAGAGCATATTTTATATTTATAATATCCAGCGCCTCCTGATCCGTAACAGATATGGCTGCGCCGTCAGAATTTTTTAAACTGTTTAATCCGTTATCCTCACAGATCTGTTCAAATAATTCCCTGGCACTTAAATTGGAAGGATAAAGGCCCTTTTCGTCATCTAAATCCTCCACTTTTTTCAGGCCGTAATAATCACGTAGAAAACGTTTCCTTGCGGATTCAGAAGAAGAAGTATAAACCATATCGCCATTGGAATCAACAGCTATTTCAAATTTACCCTGTACGGTCTCTCCATGCTTTCTAAGAATCTGCACCAGTCTTAAATACATGCGGTTTTTATCATCCGAATTCTTATAGGCTCCAGTATCCTGAATCATAACAGAATAGGCCAGTTTATTATATGCCAGCACCTTTCCGGTTCTGTCATAGATGTTCCCTCTGGTACCTGCAGTCGTAATGGTCTGCTCGGTAAGCTGTAAATAATCATTCAGCGCTTTTTCACCATGAATGATCTGCATATTAAAAAGCTTATGAACCAGTCCGGTATACATGGCAAAGCAGATGATCGCAAGAATAAAAAGACGGGATGATGCCGCTTTCCTGATTAAATCTCTTATGATCTCCAACAATTCCCTAAACAATAGTCGAATCACCTCTTTTTTCAATCTCTTCCAAATGACGGTTCATAATCAGGAATACCCGATAAAGAAGAAGCGTGGTTACAACGGTAAAAATAATCTCCGGCAGGACCAGATTAATAAAATAAAAACCAATCCTCAGTTTCTGCCGGATTAAAAAGCGGAACACGTAGATATATAAATTGTATGCCAGTTCGTTTAAAACACTCAGAATTAATGGCAGCGTTATATAGTCTTCATAGTAATACCTGGTACATATTCCGTTAGCATATCCCATAAAGATGAAAATCAGGGTATAAAAACCAAAGGGTCCGCTGTAAAACAAATCCATAAGAAGACCTGATAAAAGGCCATAATACATCCCGGCTTCTTTCCCATGCATAAACCCAAAGGAAAATGTAAGAATTAAAAGCAGATTGGGTGCAGCCGATAAAAATGGAAGCAGGGGGAATATGCAGTTTTGAATGGTAAATGCCAGTATAATCAGCAGTACGTTGAATAAAATCCGTCTCATGTTACTCCTTTTCACTGTTGAGAAGCGCTTTCACTTTCTGAAGTCTGGGCTGATTCCGCAGTCGTCTGTGCAGTCTCTTCTCCCTCTGCAGATGGGGCTGATTCCCCTTCCTTCATCATATCGGCCTTCAGCTGGGTAATTACAAGCACCTCCTGAAGGCTGTCAAATTCTGCTGCCGGAATTAAATAACCGGATTTAGTCACATTATTCGTATCATTGGTGATATCGGAAGCATATCCCACTAAAATTCCAGGTAAAAACACAGAGCTGATATTGGATGTTACGATCTTATCTCCGTCTTTTAAATCGCTTTCTTTTAATACATTGGTAATCCTTAACCTGCCATCTTTAAACAGGGTTAAGTCGCCGGCAACAATACAGCTGTCTCCGGACTGCATGGCCATACCGCTGACCCGGCTGGAATCATCTATGATGGACCGTACGGTAGCATAATTGGCACCTACGTCGGTAACAATTCCCACAAGGCCGCCGCCTGCCACCACATTCATATCTGTGGCAATTCCATCCCTGGAACCTTTGTCAATTCGAAACACTTTAAACCAGTTGCTTGAATCGTTGGCAATTACTCTGGCTCCAACCTTTGTATACTGTCCGTATTCCTGGTCCAGACTGTACAGTTCCCTTAATCGTTTTAATTCAAATTCTTCTGACTGCAGCCTGGTGTTTTCCTCAGTCAGCTGGTTAATAAGATCTTTCATATCCTTATTTTCAATCATCGCATCCTTAAGCTTGGAATAATCCGTGAACTCATCATAAATAGCAGATCCCACCGAATTGACTCCCGACTGTACCGGGATCAGGAAATATCCCACGCCGGTCCGAAGAGGCGTAAGCCACTCGTCATGAATCGAAGTCAGTCCAATTAAGAGGACACAAAAAACTGTTAATGCAATCAGAATATATTTACTGCGCTTTGGTTCCATCTATACGATTCCCCGTTCTTTTAAACTGATATAGGAATTATCTCCTATAATGATATGATCCAACAGTCTGATACCAATTAAATCCCCTGCCTCCTTCACCCTGCGGGTAATAGAAAGATCCTCTCTGCTGGGAGCCGGATCTCCGCTGGGGTGATTATGGACCATAACCAGGCTGACTGCATGATGTCTGACTGCTTCAATGAAAATCTCCCTGGGAGAAACAACGGAAGTATTCACCGTTCCCTGAGAGATCATAATGTCCTTTATAAGGGCACCTTTTGTATTTAAGAGCATGACAAAAACCTGCTCCTGCTCTCTGTGGCGCATATCTTCCACAAAGTAATTGACGATATCCTGAGGACTGTGAAAATTAATTCCTTTGGGGCAGGCCGTCCTCTTCCAGATTCTTCTGGAAAGTTCTCCGATGCATAAAAGCTGTGCACCTTTCACACGGCCGATTCCCTTCACCTGCATCAGTTCCTGCATGGAAAGATGCAAAAGCCCTAAAATACCCTCTCGCGGATAGTTTAAGGCCAGTATCTTTTGTGACAGTGCCAGGGAATTGTCCTCTCTGGAACCTGTCCGGATAATAATGGACAGAAGTTCTGCATCACTTAAACCTTCCGGACCCTCTTTTAAACACTTCTCACAGGGCCTTTCATCCTTAGGGATGTCTTTCATCGTTATACGTTCCATATGCCTCCTACGGTTACTCTCCAGGTACGCAACAGACACATGTATGATTTAAATCAACCGATACGCCACCAGGGCTGCAGCCATTCCTATAATGCCAGCCATGGTAATTTTAATATTAATGCCGAAGGTTATAACCAGAATACCAAAATTGACAATTAACGGAGCATCAAATCCAAATGACTGGCCAGTATTTAACCAGGACAGCCATGGGATTGTCTTAGTCAGATCTCCGACAAAGCCGCCGATCACAACACCGGCAAGCATAAGAAGAAGCAGTACCCAGTAGTTTTTACCTCTCATCTGTTATGATACTCCTTTTTGTTTCCTGGCAGGATTATCCATACCTATCAAAATATTCTAGCATAATTTTACAGCTGTGTACACCCTTTTTTACAATACAATCAAACCTGCTTCCAGAAGCTTCTGGAGTGACATCAATATTCCAAGCTTTGCATGATACCAGGTAAGACCGCCCTGGAAATATACTGCATATGGCGGCTTAATTGGGGCATCCGCACTTAACTCAATAGAAGATCCCTGTACAAAAGCACCGGCTGCCATAATAACAGGGGCATCGTATCCCGGCATATCCCACGGCTCCGGAGTAACGAAGCTGTCCACCGGTGCCGCTGCCTGAATTCCCTGGCAGAAAGCGATCACTCCTTCCGGATTTCCAAACGTGACAGCCTGTATAATATCATGGCGGGACTGGGTTCCATCAGGTACTACCGGAAATCCCAGTCTCTCATAAATATTCGCCGCAAAAACAGCACCCTTTAAAGCACCTGCCACTACTGTGGGAGAAAGAAAGAGTCCCTGGTAAAAAGACTGGTTCAGCCCCAGACTTGCGCCGACCTCCTTCCCCAGTCCTGGTGCAGTAAGGCGGTAGGAAGCACGGTCGATACAGTCTGTTCTTCCGGCAATATAACCGCCGATGGGAGCAAGACCTCCGCCGGGATTTTTGATCAGTGATCCCACAATCATATCGGCGCCCACATCGGAAGGCTCAATCCGCTCCACAAACTCACCGTAGCAGTTATCTACCATACAGATAACATCGGGTTTGATTTTTTTTATGAAAGAAATCAGATCACCGATCTGTGAAACAGAAAAAGTGGGGCGGGTATCATAGCCCTTGGAACGCTGAATGGTAACCAGACGTGTCTTTTCATTTACCGCTTTTGCAATGGAATCATAATCAAAGGTTCCATCGGAAAGGAGGTCTACCTGACGGTATACAACACCGTATTCTTTCAGTGATCCCACACTCTCCCTGATTCCAATCACTTCCTCCAGCGTATCATATGGCTTTCCTGCAGGGGAAAGAAGTTCATCTCCCGGACGTAAATTCCCGGATAAGGCGATGGAAAGTGCATGGGTACCGCTGATTAAATTGGGTCTTACCAGCGCGCTTTCCGTGTGGAAAACACTGGCATAAACAGCCTCCAGTGTATCGCGCCCCAGATCATTGTACCCATAGCCAGTGGTTGCTGCAAAATGAATGTCACTGACTCTGTTATCCTGCATGGCTTTAATGACCTTCATCTGGTTATATTCCGCATTTTTATCTATTTCTTCAAATCTTGATTTCAAATCTGTCTCAATCTTTGTTCCAAAGTCCAGAACCTTCCGGCTGATTCCAAGTTCCTCATACATACTGTCTATTTCCATGATTTAACATTTCTCCAATCCGATAATCTCATTCGTATCCTGCACAATCTTTTTTAGAACCCGGTCTAAATCATAATCATAATCGGGAAGATATATATTTCTGACATCTCTTTCCCGTTTAAACCAGGTAATCTGCCGTTTGGCAAAATGTCTGGTATCCCGCTTCAGGATATATACAGCCTCTTCAAGTGTACAGATTCCCTGAAGATAATCCAGTATTTCCTTATATCCCAGTCCCTGCATGGATACCATCTCTCTGGTGCAGCCCTTTTCTTTCAACCTTTTAACTTCCGAAACCAGCCCCCGTTCCATCATTAAATCCACACGCCGGTCAATTCTCTGATACAAAACCTCCCGGTCCATGTTTACTGTATAATACAGGAAATTATAGGGAGAGGATTTTTCCCTTTCCCGTCTGTTGTGCTCTGAGATTTTTTCTCCCGTCTGCCTGAAATACTCAATAGCTCGGATTACCCGTTTCTTATTGTTGTGATGAATCTCTGCGGCAGAATCGGGATCTATCTTTTGAAGCAGTGCATGAAGGTATTCCCCGCCTTTTTCTCTTCCCATGGTTTCCAGTTCCTCCCGTATGGAGGAATCCTCGCCTGTTTCCGTAAAATCAATGTCGTAGAGAAGCGCCTGGATGTAGAATCCGGTGCCTCCTGTCACAATAGGAATATTTCCATGAGAATAAATAGTATTCACTGCAGCCTTTGCCATTTTCTGAAAAACTGCCACATTAAATTCCTCATCCGGACTCAGTACGTCAATTAAATAGTGGGGTATTCCTTTTTTTTCTTCTTCTGTGATCTTGGCAGATCCAATATCCATATGACGGTAAACCTGCATGGAATCTGCACTGATAATTTCCCCTCCGATTGCCTGGGCAAGACGGACCGATAAATCTGTTTTGCCTGCGGCTGTTGGACCGGTTATAATAATTAATGGTTTCATCAGACAATCCTCTTAAATTTCTTTTCTAGTTCATACCGACTCATGGAAATGATCGTCGGTCTGCCATGAGGGCAGGCATAAGGATTTTCCAGTTTCAGAAGCTGATCGATCAGTTCATTGGCTTCTGCCGCTGATAAGGAATTTCCTCCCTTCACTGCTGCTTTACAGGACATTGACGCCACTTTCTCGTAAATGATCGAGGGATTGGTAAATGACGTATCATCGGACAAGCTGTCAATCATTTCAATCAGCAGTTCCTTCTTCGCAATGGTAAAAAGATTGGCCGGAACACCTCTCACTGCAAATTCTTTTCCGCCAAATGGCTCAATTTCAAATCCCATGTCTGTAAAAACAGACAAATGGCGGTTCAGCAAAAGCTCTTCATTCCGGTTTAATGTAAGTATAATCGGAGGGTTGATCACCTGGGAAGTATATTCTCTGGATTTAAGTGTTGCCATGGTTTTCTCATATAAAACCTTTTCGTGGGCTGCATGCTGGTCAATAATATAGAGCTGGTCAGAAAATTCCACCAGCCAGTAGGTATCGAACACCTGACCGATCAGTTTATGTTTTATACGGGACTCCGGCTCTAAAAGCTTTCCGTCAAACAAATCCAGCTGCTCTGCCTTTTGTTCCTGTTTCATCTGGCTTAACTGCTGCTTTACAACAGGCCTCTCTTCTAAAACAGGTACCGGAGGAGCCAGCCAGTTTTCTTCCAGAGTGTCCGGTTCTCTGACTGATTCAGGCTGAGGCGGGATCAGGCGTTTGGGGAAAGAAAATCCGTCAGATGGCTTTTTTTCCTGGGAAACAGCTGTCTGATTCAAAGCCATGAGCCTATGATTTTCAAATGGTTCCGGTGAAGGCTGGAACTTTTTTCCAGGCATCTCCTCTTTCTTTTCTTCGCTTTTTTTATTGAGGCTGACCTCCGGAATCAATTCTTTATGTGCAAGGGCATTTGCTACTGCCTGATAAACCATATGATAGATCATTTCTCCGTCACGGAAGCGAAGTTCCATCTTGGTGGGATGAACATTCACATCAAGCAGTTCCGGTTCTATGGTAAAATGAAGCATGGTAAACGGATACTTATGCTGCATCATAAACGGCCGGTAAGCTTCTTCAATGGCCCGGGAAATAATACTGCTTTTAATAAATCTTCCGTTGATGAAATAATTTTCGTAATTCCGGTTGCCTCTGGCAATCACCGGTTTTCCAATAAAACCATTTACAGTGACCTCACCCTTTTTAACCGTTACCTCTAACAGGTTGGATGCAATTTCTCTGCCAAATACGGTATATATAATATCTTTCAGATTATGGTTTCCGGATGTATGAAGCTTATTCTGATTATTCTGTATAAATCGTATGGATACCTCCGGGTGGGAAAGCGCCAGCTTCTCCACCAGATCAGCCACATGCGCGCCTTCCGTAACCGGAGTTTTCAAAAACTTTTTTCTTGCGGGTGTATTGAAAAATAAGTTTCTTGCAATGAAGGTTGTTCCTTCCGGTGCACCGATTTCCTCGATGGACCGTTCCATTCCTCCCTCGATCTGGTATCTGGTACCTGTTAACCCAATACTGGTCTTTGTAATAATCTCAACCTGTGAGACTGATGCAATACTGGCAAGCGCCTCACCGCGGAATCCCAGAGAGGAGACTGTAAACAGGTCCTCTACCGATTTGATTTTACTGGTGGAATGGCGCAGGAAAGCAAGAGGAACCTCTTCCTTTGGAATACCGCAGCCATTATCCGTCACGCGGATAAATGAGGTTCCGCCTTCTTTGATTTCCACCGTAACAGCTGTCGCCTTTGCATCAATTGCATTCTCCAAAAGCTCCTTTACCACAGAAGCCGGACGCTCAACCACTTCTCCCGCTGCTATTTTATTAATCGTATTCTGATCCAGTACGGTTATATTTGCCATGGCACCTGCTCCTTTTCCTATTGCCAGCGATTTTTCAGTTTGGTCTGCAGACGGTATAACGTATTAAGGGCATCAATGGGAGTCATGTTGCCAAGCTCCAGTTCTCCCAATTCCCTGATTATATCATCATCCTTTACCGTATCGAAAAGTGACATCTGCTGCAAATCCACTTCATCCGGCTTTGGAACAGCCTTCCGCTGGGATATGCCGCCATTCGCTTCCGCTATTTCTTTCGCTTTTGCTGTAATATCCGCATCACTTAACTCTGCAAGCAGTTCCTTGGCTCTGATTATGACAGTATCGGGAACACCGGCAAGCTTGGCTACCTGAATTCCATAGCTTTTATCAGCTCCGCCTTTAATTATTTTCCTTAAAAAAACAATGTCATCTCCCTGCTCTTTCACAGCGATGCAGTAGTTATTGACCCCGCTCATGGTCCCTTCCAGTTCGGTCAGCTCATGATAATGAGTGGCAAACAAAGTCTTTGCTCCCAGGAGCTTTAAATTGCTGATATGCTCCACCACTGACCAGGCAATGCTCAGTCCGTCAAAGGTACTGGTTCCTCTTCCGATTTCATCCAGGACGATCAGACTGTTTTTGGTGGCGTTGCGCAGAATATTGGCAACCTCCGTCATCTCCACCATAAAAGTACTCTGACCGGAAGCCAGATCATCAGAAGCTCCCACACGGGTAAAAATCCGGTCACAGATTCCGATGTTTGCTTCATCAGCAGGAACAAAGCAGCCAATCTGAGCCATCAGTACAATCAGCGCCGTCTGCCTCATATAGGTTGATTTTCCCGCCATGTTAGGTCCCGTTATAATAGACAGGCGGTTTTTTCCATTGTCTAAATAAACATCGTTGGATACGAACAAATCATCCCGAAGCATCTTTTCCACAACCGGATGGCGTCCGTTTTTAATATCAATGATACCCTTTTCATTAATCTGGGGCTTCACATAATTATTTCTCGTTGCTACAGAAGATAAGGAAACCAGCACATCAATCCCTGCAATGGCTCTGGCGCTTTTCTGAATTCGAAGTACCTTGGAAGCAATCATATCCCGGACTTCGCAGAAAAGGTCATATTCCAGGGAAAAAAGCTTATCCTCAGCTCCCAGGATGATATCTTCCAGTTCCTTTAACTCATTGGTGGTATAACGTTCTGCATTGGCCAGTGTCTGTTTTCTGATAAAATAATCCGGAACCATATCCTTAAAGGAATTGGTCACTTCAAAATAGTAACCAAATACTTTGTTGTACTTCACTTTCAGATTCTTGATTCCGCTTTTTTCTTTTTCCCTTGCCTCTAAATCTGCCAGCCAGGTTTTACCTTCTGTTTTCGCACTGCGGAGCTTATCCGCCTCTTCATGAAAGCCTTCTCTGATGATTCCGCCCTCTCTGATGGACACAGGGGGATCTTCAATAATTGCACGTTCAATGTAATCCTTTATATCATCAAGGGGATCCAGATCATTATACAGATCAGTTAAGAGCCCGCTGGTAAATTCTTTTAACAGTGTTTTAATATACGGAAGCATCTCCAGTGAATTCTTAAATGCGATTAAATCCCTGGGATTTGCAGTTTTATAGCTGATTCTTCCGATCAGGCGCTCCAGATCATAGATGGGATTTAAATACTCACTGATCTCCTCTCTGGATATGTAATTCATATTCAGTTCTTCAATGGCATTCTGACGGCCTATAATCTCAGATTTATGAATCAGGGGCTGTTCCACATAGGTGCGCAGCATTCTGGCTCCCATTGCTGTTTTGGTCCGGTCCAGAACCCATAGAAGACTTCCCCGTTTCTGCTTTTCCCTGAGCGTTTCAAGAAGCTCTAAGTTTCTTCTGGTGGATGTATCAATGATCATGTACTGCCCGGTGGAATAAGGTGTGATTGTTGTGATATGGGACAGGCTGCTTTTCTGGGTTTCGTACATGTACTGCATCACTGCGCCGGCTGCAATCACACCCATATCGTAATCATCAAGCCCAAGCCCTGTAAGGGTGCCTACCTGATAATGTTCACGTAAAATTTTTCTGCAGACTTCGTCGGAAAAATAATGATGATCCAGAGATGAAATAACCGTATGATACCGGTTTTTAATTTCTTCTATATCCACTCCTGATACATAAAAAGCTTCATTGCAAATGATTTCAGATGGTGTAAATTTGTTAATTTCATCAATCAGTTCCCGGTCGGATTCCACTTCTGTTACCAGAAAATCGCCGGTGCTGATATCTGTGACGGCAATGCCATATGCCTCTCCGATGTAAACAACTCCCATCAGATAATTATTTCTTGTTTCATCAAGAGCCTGCGCGCTGGTTATGGTTCCGGGAGTTACCACACGGATTACTTCCCGTTTAACAAGTCCCTTGGCCTGCCTGGGATCCTCCATCTGTTCGGCAATGGCAACTTTATACCCCTTTTGTACCAGACGGTTTAAATAGGTTTCAACAGCATGATGAGGAACGCCGCACATAGGTGCCCGTTCCTCTAATCCGCATTCTTTACCAGTTAAAGTTATTTCCAGCTCTCTGGATACCGTAATCGCATCTTCAAAAAACATTTCATAAAAGTCACCCAGCCTGTAAAATAAAAGACATCCCGGGTATTCTTTTTTTGTTTCCAAATAATGAGCCATCATTGGCGATAATCCAGCCATTCTCTTTTGTTTCCTCTTTTCTTCTGTTTATGGTCTTAACGTTCCCATATAATAAAATCCCTTGGATTCATCAAGATATACGTCCACTATTTTTCCGATCAGAGAAGGATCTCCCTTAAAATGAACGGTCGTGTTATTGCTTAACCGTCCGGTTAAATAACCCTCTCCATGATCATTTACTTCCTCTGCCAGGACCTTCTGGACTGTATGCACTTCTCTGCCGCAAACCTCAGATGAAATCTTCTGGACTAAAGACAACAGTCTGTCAAAACGTTCCTTTACAACTTCATCCGGGACCTGGTCTTCCATTTTTGCTGCCGGTGTACCTGTGCGCTTGGAATAGATAAAAGTAAATGCACTGTCAAAGCGTACTTTTCTTACTACATCAAGTGTTTCCTCAAAGTCTTCCTCTGTTTCCCCCGGGAACCCTACAATAATGTCAGTAGTCAGTGAAATATCCGGCATGGCAGAACGTATTTTTTCAACAAGCTCTAAATATTTTTCTTTTGTATATTTCCGGTTCATAAGCTTTAGGATCCGGCTGCTTCCTGACTGGAGAGGAAGATGAAGGTGACGGCATACTTTTTTGGAGTTTTTCATGGCCTCTATCAGTTCATCGGATAAATCCTTAGGGTGTGACGTCATAAAACGGATGCGCTCCAGCCCTTCCACCTCATCTGCCTGGATAAGAAGATCTGCAAAGCTGATTGGTTCTTCCAGCGTTTTCCCATAGGAGTTTACGTTCTGGCCCAGCAGCATAATCTCTACCACACCGTCATCTGCAAGTCCTTTTATCTCAGTAATAATATCTTTTGGGCTGCGGCTGCGCTCCCTTCCTCTTACGTAGGGTACGATACAGTAGCTGCAGAAATTATCACAGCCAAACATAATGTTGACACCGGACTTAAATGAATATTTCCTGTCAGCCGGAAGGTCTTCCACCACCTGGTCTGTTCCCTTCCAGATGTCAACCACCATCTTTTTGGCTTCCAGACGCTGGTATAAAAGCTCAGCCAGCTTATAGATATTATGAGTACCGAAAATAACATCTACAAACCGGTAGCTCTTTTTAATTTTTTCCACCACATCTTCTTCCTGCATCATGCATCCGCAAAGAGCAATCATCATGTCAGGATTTTTCTTTTTCAGACTGTTTAAAACTCCCAGCCTCCCGTAAACCTTCTGATTGGCATTTTCTCTTACAGTACAGGTGTTATAAAGAACAAAATCTGCCTCCTCGGTGTCTGTCTGTTCAAATCCAACAGCCTCTAAAATTCCCTGGAGCTTTTCGGAATCTCTGGAATTCATCTGACAGCCAAATGTCTGTGTACAAAAGGTCATAGGGCGTCCAAGCTCTTCACTCCGCTGTTTTACATACCTGCTGACTTTTGCCATAAAATAATATTGTCTTTCAGGTTCCCTTACCGGCACTTCCCCTTTTATATCAATCTGATCTATATCAATCTGCATCTGAAAAATCCCTTTCATTCATTCTGTTTTTTAAACCCTTTATCAAAAGCATTTTACATGAAACACCATAAAATGTCAACTTTGCCAGACGGTTTCAGCACCCACATTCTGTGTAAAGAACTCATCATGCTCCACCAAAAGCATGGACGGCTGAAATTTAAGGATCAGGTTTTCAATCTGGATTCTGGAATATACGTCTATAAAGTTTAAAGGTTCATCCCATATATAAAGGTGGGCCTGCTCACACAGACTGCGCGCAATAAGAACTTTTTTCTTCTGCCCCTCGCTGAACGCCTCCATGGGTTTTTGAAATTGTTCTCTTGAAAAATCCAGTTTCCTTAACAAGGCTTTAAACAGAGAATCCTCCAAACCGCACTGCTTTCCGTATTCTGTCAGGCTTCCCTTTAAAAAAGAGGTATCCTGGGAAACGTAGGAAATCTTCAGTCCGCTTGCCACTTCAATGGTTCCATGGTAATCAATCAGACTTTCCGGGTTTTTATTATCTAAAATCAATTTCAGAATGGTTGTTTTTCCGCTGCCGTTCTTCCCCTGCAGTGATAACCGCTGTCCCTGTTCAAGGTTAAAACTGACCGGAGCGCATACCGGTCCCTCATAGTACGGCACAACATCCTTTAAAACAAGCAGTCTGCCGGAATGGTGTTTTAACGGATACAGCTTTAAATCTTCTGCTTCCTCAACATTTTTCAACAGCCCTCTCTTCTCTTCAATTGCCTGGTTCTGCCTGCGCTCTAAGTTTTTTCTGCGCATCTGCATACGCCTTGATTTTTCTCCCACATAAGCCCGGGTATCAATGGATGTTTCATAGATCGCGGACTTTTTTCCTATTTTGGTGGACTCCACTTTATCCGCCCATTCTCCGGATTGTCTGGCTGCTGCTTCAAGATGGCGGATATCCTTTTTTAAACGTTCATTTTCCGATTGTTCATATTGATCCTTTCTCTGCCGGTTTTCGTACCACACAGAGAAATTTCCTTTTTGAACCTCAATATCAGCCCGATTAATGGATAAAATGTGATCTACCGATTCATCTAAAAATTTTCGGTCATGAGACACCAATATGAAACCTTTTTTGCTGTTTAAATACTGGCTGACCAGTGCCCTTCCTTCTCTGTCCAGATGATTGGTCGGCTCATCAATGAGGAGAAAATTACCTTCTCGTAAAAATAAGGCAGCCAGCAAAACCTTTGTCCGCTCTCCGTTTGACAGCGTATTGTAAGGCCGGTAAAGCACATCCTCTGAAACCTGCAGCTTTGTCAGTTCTCTTTTTAACTCCCAGTACGGGCAGTCGCCAAGAATGGAATTGACAATATCAAGTGTCTGCGCTTCCTGGTCCTCCACTTCATAGGGAAAATAATCAAATCTGACGCTTGATATAATACTTCCTGTATATTCCATCCGGTTCATAAGAAGATTTAAAAATGTAGTCTTCCCCCGCCCGTTTCTTCCTGTAAAACCAAGCTTCCAGTCTGTATCCAGCTGAAACGAAGCGTGTTCAAATACCGGATCACTGCTTCCTTCGTAAGTAAATGAAAGATCTGTAACCTGAATCAATGACATAGACATCCCTCCAAATATTGCAGTAAATAAATTTCTGCATAAAAAACAGCTGCAAGAATTGTAATTCTCACAGCCGTTCCTTTTACCGATGGTGTCTATTTCCGGACACAAAAAAAGGCTTGAGAATGAAGTAATATTCTTGCAAAAACAAGCACAATAAAAAAAGATATAAAATATCCTGATTTCATTATGCAGTTACTTTACAAGAATTATTTCTTCATCCTTTCACCCCTTCCATTTCTTCTGTCGGTAGTTTATCACACAATAAAAGAATTGTCAAACAATGATGGCAAATTATATTATGGCCGAATTTGTCCATTTCCATAAATAATATATTTGGTGGTAGTAAGTTCTTTTAATCCCATAGGACCTCTGGCGTGCAGCTTCTGTGTACTGATTCCGATCTCAGCTCCAAAACCGAATTCGTATCCATCGGTAAACCGGGTGGATGCATTCACATAAACAGCTGCTGCATCAATTTCATTTAAAAATTTCTGGGCATTATTATAATCGGATGTAATGATTGCCTCCGAATGTTTGGTATTATAACGGTTAATATGAGCTATGGCTTCCTCTACAGAATCAACAAGCTTTAAAGATACAATATAATCTAAGTACTCCGTACCCCAGTCTTCTTCCTTAGCCGGTACAAAATTCTTTACAATCTCACACGCCCCCTCATCCGCGCGTATTTCCACTGATTTTGTTGAAAGGCGCTGGTTTAATAAGGGTAGGAACCGGGCTGCCACCGCTCTGTGTACCAAAAGCGATTCACATGCATTGCAAACCCCAATTCTCTGAGTTTTTGCATTAAAGATGATATCCAGTGCCATGTCAAAATCTGCTGATTCATCTACAAAGATATGGCAGTTACCTGTGCCGGTCTCAATCACAGGAATGGTGCTGTTATCAACAACGCTTTTTATAAGCCCTGCCCCTCCTCTTGGGATCAGTACATCCACATATTCACGAAGACGCATAAATTCCTTTGTCTTTTCTCTGTCTGTATCCGTGATGAGCTGGAGAACATCTTCCGGCAGTCCTGCACGGGACAGCCCTGTTCTTAACCATTTGACAATGGCTTTATTGGACTCCAGAGCATCGCTTCCACCTTTTAAAATCACTGCATTACCGGATTTAAAACAAAGTCCGAAGGCATCAGCTGTCACATTAGGCCTGGCCTCATATATAATTCCAACAACCCCGAGAGGGACCCTTTTCTGACCAATGGTAAGCCCGTTAGGCCGCATCTTCATGGAAAGAACTTCTCCCACAGGATCTTCTAGTGCCGCTACTGCCAGAAGTCCCTGTGCCATGTCTTCGATTCGCTTCGGTGTCAGTTCCAGCCTGTCTACCAGTCCCTGGTTCATTCCTGCTGCCGTCGCCTTAATCACATCATCCTGATTGGCAGAAAGAATCTCCGCCTCACCTTCCAGCAAGGCGGCCGCTGCCAGTTTCAGCCCTTCATCCTTTTTTGCAGAACCAGCGATTCCAATCATTCCTGTTACTTCTTTCGCCTTTTTACCAATCTCAGTTATTGTCATGAAAGTCTCCTCTCTTTTAAGGAATAATAATCATATCTACTGTCTTATCATATGAATCTGCGGGGATCCTGTCAAATATCTGAAAATTATAGGCAATGGCGATTCTCCTATGGGCAGGTTCCTTTTCAAAGAACCGGTCATAATATCCTCCTCCGTACCCAAGCCGGTTTCTGTTTTTATCAAAGGCAATTCCCGGCACTATCACGGGAGCTTCCGTATCATTGATTTTTAAACAGGTTGACTTGGGTTCCATAATCCCCATCGTTCCTTCTTCCAGATCGGTCTTTCCAGTGATAACATAAAAATCCAGTTTCTTTCCTGACACTTTGGGAACAGCTACGCATTTCCCCTGTTTTAACAACAGATCCATGAATTTCCAGGTTCCTGCTTCATGGCGCATGGAAGCGTAACAGTAAATGCAGAACGCTCTGTTTATTTCCTCAAGTTCCGAAAGCCTGGCACAGATCGCTTCATCCCATTGTGCCTCTATTGACACACTAAGACTGTTCCGCTGTTCCTTCACCCATTTACGAATCTCATTCTTCTCCAACTTTTCCATACTTTTTTCCCAGATCCGTAACAGTACCATCTGTTTCCTGAATGGAGA
This sequence comes from Lacrimispora sp. 38-1, assembly GCF_049890855.1. NCBI lineage: Bacteria > Bacillati > Bacillota > Clostridia > Lachnospirales > Lachnospiraceae > Lacrimispora > Lacrimispora sp. 38-1. The sequence goes on from NZ_JBANEW010000099.1 coordinate 307,244, forward strand.
TACTGTTTAGATTTCCTCTTAAGCTGTTCCGTATGGCTTCAATGTACTCTTTTCTTAAAGCCGCCTGTTCCGCCTTCTCTTCTTCTGAAAGTCCGGTTGCTTTGGATTTATGATAAAGCGTGTTAATCCGGTCGATTTTATCCTGATTCATCTTAGTCTCCTTAATACTCGTAATTAATATAGGTCATCAAATCAAAGTCATGATTGGGGTGGGCCAGAAATAAAGTTCCTTTCTCCTGTCCCTCTAAAATCTGGCTGATAATTTCCACATGGTCACCGTTGGCAATCACCATATCACAGCCGCTGTCTGTTGCGATCCTGGCTGCTGCAAGCTTTGCTGACATACCTCCTGTGCCCACGTCACTGCCTGATGTGGATTTGCCCATATTCATCAGTTCCGGTGTGATTTCTCTCACCAGGCTGATGAACCTTGCATCTGAGTTCTGCCTGGGATCATCAGAATACAGTCCGTCAATATCAGATAAAAGGATGAGAAGATCCGCTCCGATTAATGCAGCTACAACCGCTGAGAGCCTGTCATTGTCGCCGAAATTATCCACAAGGGGAATCTCTGAGGTAGAAACAGTATCATTCTCATTGACAACAGGAATGGTACCCAGCTTTAAAAGTTCATCAAAGGTATTCTGTGCGTTAAAGCGGCTGTTTTCACTGACCATGGTATTCTTTGTAAGAAGCACCTGTGCCGCTATCTGGTTGTATTCGGCAAACAGCTTCTGATATACCATCATGAGCCTGGCCTGCCCGACTGCTGCAAAAGCCTGCTTCTCAGAGATGGTTACAGGCCTTGTATGACGGCCAAGTGCCTGCCGTCCAGCTGCAATCGCACCGGAAGAAACTAAAACCACTTCCTTACCCTGTCCTTTTAAATCACTGATTACCCGGATGAGCTTTTCAATCTTCATCAGATTTAAATCCCCGGTATGAGTATGGGTTAAGGAAGAAGATCCGATTTTAATTACAATTCGTTTTTTATCCTTCAGTTTCACTCGTTCCTCAATATTCATCTTCTTCATCCGCTTTCTAAATTACTTTTTATCTCATATCTTACATCATTTTTAAAAATACGTCAATTTAGAAAGAAAAGCTTTTATATCTTCTGGCAATGGCTTCTGCCACTTTTAGTCCATCCATCGCAGCAGACGTGATCCCGCCTGCATAGCCGGCGCCTTCTCCACAGGGATAAATGCCCCTGATCCTGCTTTCAAATGCTTCATCTCTGGAAATCCTTACCGGTGATGAAGTCCTGCTTTCCACGCCTGCCAGTATGGCATCCTGCCTGCAAAAGCCGCGTATCTTTCCTTCAAAAGCCTCAACGCCTTCGATAATGGATTCCGATATATAATCAGGAAGCATTTCTCTCATATTTGTAAATTCATATCCTCCCTTGAATGCCGGTTTCACATCTCCAAAGGTATTTGAACTGCAGTTTCTCTTAAAATCCCCGTAAAGCTGGATTGGTATGTTGCCCTTACCCTGCAGATAAGCTGCTTCTTCCAGTTTCCTCTGATAAGCAATTCCCGCAAGGGGTGAACCGCCGCCAAAATCCTCAGGAGTTACAGTGACAATGAGCGCACTGTTTGCATTGATACCATCACGCTTATGATAGCTCATACCATTGACTGCCAGCCGCCCTTCTTCTGAGGAAGCATTCACAACATATCCGCCGGGGCACATGCAAAATGTATAGATCCCTCTTCCGTTTTTGCACTGATGGGTAAGCTTATAATCTGCCGCTCCAAGAATCTCATGAGCAGCCTCCCCGTACTGGGAACGGTTGATAGCCTCCTGGGGGTGCTGGATTCTGAGTCCTACGGCAAACGCTTTGGCTTCCATGGGAACCCCTCTGCGTTCAAGTACATGAAACGTATCCCTTGCACTGTGTCCGATGGCCAGAATTAAAGTATCAGCAGGGATCTCTTCCCTTTCATTAACTTTGATGCCGGAGATCTTCCCGTCTGTCATTAAAACATCCGTAACAAGGCTGTTAAAACGGACCTCTCCTCCAAGGCGGATGATCTCCTTTCTCATATTTTTTACGATTCCGCTCAGTACATCAGTACCGATATGAGGCTTGTTTATATACAAAATAGAAGGGTCTGCGCCGAATTCCACAAACAGCTCTAAAACCTTGCGATTTCGCATCAGAGGGTCCTTAACCAGAGTATTTAATTTTCCGTCAGAGAAGGTTCCTGCCCCGCCCTCACCAAACTGAACGTTGCTGTCCGGATTTAATGGTGTGCCGTTCCAGAACCCATCCACTGCAAGCCGCCTGCTGTCTACATCTTCGCCCCGCTCTAAAAGAAGAGGATGGTAACCGCTTCTGGCCAGCATGACTGCACAAAACAGCCCTGCAGGGCCTGCACCCACAATGACCGGACGGTTTGTCATTGTTTCTGTTCCGATCTCAGGAAATTGGTATTCCCTTTTCACTGCCGGTGTAACATTGACATTTTTAGCTCTATGTATAACTGCTTCTTCATTTTTTGTCTCAATGTCAATGGAGTAGATAAAATGAATCTCCTCTTTTTTACGGGCATCAACTGATTGTTTGATTATTTCATAAGACTGTATCTCAGTTACGGGTATTCGTAATAATTTAGCCGCTTTCGCCAGCAGATCTTCTTTTGTGTGATCGACTGCAAGTTTTAATTGATTGATTCGTATCATAATATTTATCCTCTTCCTGCATGAATTCCTGCCGTAATTCCGCTGGACCATGCCCACTGCAGGTTATAACCCCCGCATATTCCATCTACATCAAGGATTTCTCCCGAAAAATAGAGTCCCTTTATTAGTTTCGATTCCATTGTAACAGGATCTACCTCTTTTGTATCCACACCGCCGCTGCATACCTGAGCCTGATCAAACGCATTGGTAGAAACAATTACTGTATTTAAATCCTTTAAGCAGCGGACAAGATTCTTAATCTCTCTTGTTGTAATCTCTTTTACCCATGATGCCCGTGTAATACCGGCCTCTTTTAAAAGTATCTTAGCCAGTTTGGAATTTAACACACCATGTAAAAATTCTTCCGCCGGTCTGTATCCAAACCTTCTGTGCCGCTCCAAAAGAAGCATTTCTAAGTCTGAAAACGAGAGTTCAGGAAGTAAATCCAGCTGTGCTGTCACCTGCTGTCCTTCGTTTAAGGCCCTTGCAGCATATCTGCTGATCTGAAAAACAGGAATACCGGAGATTCCGTAATCTGTGATCTGAAGTTCGCCTCTGTCTGAGGCCGCCGTCTTTCCATCTGTCTTAAGAGTCACAAGTGCATCCGTCCGTACTCCTGCTGCCTGCCTGTACCATTTTTCCTTACAGCGAAGCTGCACAAGAGCTGGCAGAGGTGTTACAATACGATGCCCCAGCTTACGGGCAAGATCATAACCGCTTCCATCAGAACCCGTTTTGGGGGCTGCCATGGAACCAGCAGCGAGAATAATCCTGTCTCCTTTTCGTTTTCCTTTCTCTGTTACTACAGTCAGATCCTTTTTAATCTCTTCCACCCGGCATTCCGTCAAAATCCGGACGCCCAGATGTTCCAGTTCAAAAAGCATCGCCTCCAGGACTGTGGCTGCCTGTCCGGTATTAGGATAGACATATCCATTGCGCTCTGTCAGAACGATTCCCAGATCTTTGAAGAAATCCATCGTCTGGCTTACGGTAAATGCATTCAGTGCCGAATATGCAAAATCCGGCTGATTACCCCTGTATGCCCCTGCCGGTAGCTGTAAATTCGTAATATTACACTTTCCATTACCGGTTGAAAGAAGCTTCTTTCCCGGCCTGGCTGTATGTTCCATAATTGTAACAGAAGCTCCCTCTCTGGCTGCAGAAATACCCGCTGCCAGACCAGAAGCTCCGGCCCCAATAATTATGATCTGTTGTTTCATCCTGTCCCCCTCATATTCAGTCAGACTTATTGTATCCGCTTTATCATAAAATTTCAATCAGATTTCTGTTTAGCTTGTATAGGATTCCAGATAATTGAATACTTCAACCATCGAGGGAAACCAGATTCCATCCATCAGCTTCCCTCTCTCTTCTTCCGGAAAATCAGTAACCGGCATATGGGTATAAAGGCAGATGGTTGTTTTATCCTGATAGAGGACGAGCAGATACCCATCCTCTGAAACCAGATAATATTTATCCTTGCTCTCAGCATTGGCAGGCTTTGCCTCTTCCTGGTTTATGACAATCTGCGCTTCTGTCACAGTTTCGGTTTCTATGGTTGCCCCGGGGAGGGCTTCCTCCGGTCTGACACTGTCCTTTGTAATGGCAAAGCCAATTCCCAGACAGATCGCAGATGCCGCAACAAATAATAGAAAGCAGAACATATACTTCTTCATGAGTTGATACCTCCTTCACGTAAGTATAGTATCTGCTTTCTTCTTACATTTTAATCATAAAAGATGGTATTTTCTTGCAATACCTGCCAATTTTCTGCCTCCGGGGAAGCCATTTAACTCGGTTTCATCGACACACTGGAATTTTAACAGTAACACTCCGTATACAATCACCGCCGCAGCCACAGCCGCCAAAACTCCCACTATATTATGCTTTAAAACTGCATGGATCAGAAAATACACCCCATAGGAAACAGCACCCATAATTCCTGCAGCAAGAGTAGGAAGAAAGAATGTTTTTCTGATCTCCTGATGATAATTTAAATATTTCCGTATGGAGAGGCCATTAAGCAGACACATGGTAAGTGCAAACAAAATGTTGGAATATAAGACTCCATATATCCCCATCTTAAGCGGAAACAGCATGACCCACAGGATTCCCACGTGAAGCACCAGGGAAATGACCGCGTTCTTTAACGGTGTCTTCATGTGATTAATTCCCTGAAGCACCGCATTGGTAACGGTTGACAGGGAGAAAAACACAACTGCAGAGGAGCCATATATCATCATCTTAATCAGTTCAATGTTATTGCTTCTGCTAAACAGCAGATTGCAGATAGGTCCTGCAAGCACAGTAAGCCCCACCGTGGAAGGAATTGCGATTATCATGGAAAAACGAATCACCATGGAAATCTTTCTTATGATCTGGCTCCTGCTTCTTTCTGCCACTGCCTGGGACAAAGATGGGATTAATGCAGATGCTAAAGAATTGGCAATTGCAACCGGTATATTAAAAAGAAGCCTGTATTTACCAGAATAGATTCCCCAGTTAGCAGCTATCTCCGGAGCCCCCATACCCATAGAAGACATACCTATGCCGTAAATGCTGTTATCAATCACGATGCTGATATTATATGCAACGCTGCTGAACACAATAGGAAGAACGGTCAGGATTAAAACCCCGGAAAGACTTTGATATGTTTCAAAATATCCGGAACGGTCTCTTCTGGACTGTCTTCTCATGATCGGCCGGTAGCTGAACATGAGAAACAAAAGGAACAGAAGGCCTGCAAGTGCTCCTGCACCGGTTCCAATGGTTCCGCCTGCTGCTCCAAACGCAAAGGAATACTGGGTTGATCCATAGAGCGCATTGGAACGAAGTCCTTCTTTAAAGAGCATTGCTGCTGCATAGATACTGATGACTGCATTGACAATCTGTTCAAAAATCTGGGATACCGCCGTAGGAAGCATGGTTCCAAGTCCCTGGAAGTACCCCCTGAAAACCCCGAGATAAGCGATGATCCAGACAGTAGGTGCCAGTGTTTTCAAAGCATAACTGGTATATGGCATCTTTAAAAACTGATTTGCAAACACATCCGCTCCGAACCACAGAACTGCAGCGCCCAAACCTCCCACAACCGTTCCATAAAACAATGATACTTTCAGTACCTTCATGGAATTAACATATTCTTTCCTCGCCATCCTTACAGCAACCATCTTGGATACTGCAGTGGGAAGGCTGTAGGAAGAAACAATTAATAAAATGGAGTAAATTGAAAAAGCGGAACTGTAATATCCGTTTCCTTCATCTCCTAAAATATCTGCAAGGGGTATCCGGTAAAACATTCCGATTATCCGGACAATAATGCCTGCAGCCGCAAGGATGATTCCCTGAAGAAGGAAGTTAGAAGAACCCCTTTTTTTCGTTTTTTTACTTGTCCTACTGTTTTCCATATATTTCTACTTTAGGAGAGTCCTGTGCTGAAATGATACAAACCCAGGTTTTCCCCTGGTTCAGGATGATCTCGTTATTCTCCATATCGTAATAATGTGTGGGCCCAAATTCTCCATCCTTGGACCATTTCACCGGAATTGCCCGGCCCCCGGTCACATACATTCCGAAAGAATCATTGTGAACATTGATATTTAAATATTCAGTAGTGGCATAATGAGCGGAGGGACAATACTGCAGGATAATATTCTTCACCCTGATCTGACCTTCATCCCCCTCGTGAGCCTTTCCATACTGGTATCTGTAATAAAGCCCGTCATCCTCATGGTACTCAAACCACGGCTTATTATAAACGTAGCCAGGGTAAACCTTATAAGCGTCCTTTACACTGTTCGCATCCTGTAAAGTAACCTCATGACCGGTTTTTGCAAAAAGATAATGCCCCTTATATTCCGGATTATATTCTCTTTTAAAGCCCAGCTTTTCTATGGACTTGTTTAACCGTTCCCCGCTGGTATAGGCATTGTGGGGAGATTTCCGGTCGGAGGAGCGGAAATAGGCAACGGAACCAATGGCCTCCAGACCATTGATGTGATCTAAATTCGACAGATAAGGCTTGGCAAAGGTGCTTTGTCCATAATGGGCATAAACAGCATCAAATTCACGGGCAAAGTATGTATAATACGTTCTGCAGCTTCTGACAGAGCCAATTCTTGAAAGATTATCATAATCTTCAATAATTGCCATGTACCGGTTCATTCCGCCTTCTACCGGAGCTTCATAAACAACTCCTGCCCGATTGATTCCATATTGAGGCTGCGCCTCCTTATCATTGCTCATCATCACTGCTACCGGCCTCCGGTTACCAATGGCTGCATCCACCATCTCACCGGTTAAATAACTGCGTATTTTGCCATCTTTCTCGATACGTTCTTCACTGGTATAGTATTCACCGGATTCACTGTCCTCACCGGGGGATTGCTCTGTACTGCTGTTTATGCGGATCTCTTCTGTCGATTGTTCCTTCTGTGATTCTGACTGGGCGTTTGTAACAGATACTTCCTCGTACTTTTTACCGCAGCCAGAGAGCAAGGCTGCAGACAGCATTCCTATAGCAAAACCAAACCATACCTTTTTTTTCATCTCACGTATCCCCTCCGGCTTAAAATTTCTTCCTGCTTTCGTTCCATAACAAGGCGTTCTTCGTCTTCCATATGGTCATAGCCGCATAAATGCAGCATGCTGTGAGCGATTAAAAAAGCCAGCTCCCGTTCTATGGAATGCCCGTATTTTTCCGCCTGTTCCTCCACCTTGTCTACAGAAACCACTATATCCCCCAGGAGAAGTTCTCCTGTCTCCGGGTTAAAGGAGTCATACTCCGCCTCTTCCAGATGATCGAAATCAGAAGGTGTCTCATATTCAATCATCGGAAAAGAAAGTACATCGGTGGGACTGTCAATATTCCTGTATTCCTGATTGATCTGGCGGATATCCTCGTTATCTGTAATAAGAACATTAATCTCTGCCTCATAAGGGCAGTTTTCATAATCCAGCGCTTCCTCTGCCACACTGGTTATAATCTCTTCATAGGGAATTTTCAGCTTTTTCTCCGCTTCGTATTCTATATTAATCGTCATAATGCGCCTTTCTTCCTGTAACTGTTTTCACTTTTCGATCAGCCGGCTTTTTCCTGGACTCAAAATCGTCATAAGCCTGTACAATTTTTTGAACCAGCGGATGGCGGACAACGTCACTGCTGGTCAGCTGACAAAAGCTGATATCATCAATTTTCTTTAAGATCCTCATGGCCATGTCAAGACCTGATACAGCTCCAGCCGGAAGGTCCTTCTGAGTCTGGTCGCCTGTAACAATCACCTTGGAGCCAAAACCGATTCTGGTTAAAAACATCTTCATCTGGGCAGGCGTTGTATTCTGGGCTTCATCAAGAATGATAAATGCATTATCAAGAGTCCTTCCACGCATATAGGCCAGAGGTGCTACCTCAATGAGACCTTTTTCCGCATTGTGAAGGTAGCTTTCAGCTCCCATAATCTGATACAGAGCATCGTAAAGCGGTCTTAAATACGGATCAATCTTACTCTGAAGATCACCCGGCAGAAAACCCAGCTTCTCCCCTGCTTCAATTGCAGGTCTCGTAAGAATAATCCTGTTTACTTCACCGTTTTTAAAAGCCTGAATTGCCATAGCCATGGCAAGATAGGTTTTACCGGTTCCAGCAGGACCAATTCCGAATACCACCATCTTTTTTCTGATCTGATCCACATACTGCTTCTGTCCCAGAGTCTTTGGCTTCACCGGCTTTCCGTTAATGGTTCTGCAGATAATATCTTTGTCTATCTCAAGGATCTGACTGTCGCTTTCCGTAAAGGACAGAGAAAGAGCATAATCCACATTCTGTTCTGCGATTACATTCCCTCGTTTGGAAAGCTCAATCAGATTGCTGAATACACTTTTCGCTCTCTGCACCATCTGTTCCGGACCGATGATTTTAAGAGCTCCATCCCTTGCAATCATGGTAACATGCAGGGTCCGTTCAATCTTTTTTAAATAGCTGTCAAATTGACCGCATACATTCTTCTCGTGTTCAATTGGAATATCTATGATAGTTTCAATTACGCTCATTTGAATTATTCGTCTCCTCCGGTTCCTCTGTTGTCTGCATCTTCAGCGCTTCCTGTCTGCCTAAGGGCTCCTCCGTCACAAAATCCATGGTAATCTGGCACAAAGATTCATTATCTAGTATTTTAACATGATTTTCCAGAATTTGTACCCCCTTTTCCAATAATTTTTTTTGGAAGCTCTGATTCATCTGATCTGCCAGTTCTTTCTTCTCTTCTTCCGTATAAGGGCGTTCATAGGACACATACTCTTTCCCTGTTATTTTTCCCACATAAATGGGCAGATAAAAGTTTTCAAACAGATGAAGCTGGGTTTCTTCCATCGTTCGTTTCCACGATGTCCCTTCCGGTCTGGGTCTCATTAACAGAAAGGAAAACTGAAAGGCTTTTATATACCGCCCTCTTCTTACTTTCCCGGTCTCCACCTCAATGGTCTTAAATAACGGAACCTTCCTGTTATAATGATACTCTGTTCTGGCTGTTATATCCCCGTCAGAGTGTACATAATGAGTATTTACAATTTCCTCGCTGTCCCCAATGATGGGAAGTGTGCCGCTGACCAGCACATCTCCTGCAGCCACCTGATCCCCGACCTTTACCATAGGAACTCCGCTTCGGACAATCATGGAGGTAATGGTTCCATCCTTTTGGGCAATAAGATCGCAGGGAGTTTCATCCCTGACCGGAATGTCAGAAAGCACTTCATTCTCTTTTATCTTAACCAAAAGTCTGGTTCCCGATACTCTTGCAGACACCCAGGTAATTTCCGGAAAACGGGTTCTTAATGATTCCTCCAGCACATCACAGTCAATTTTTGACTTTCTCATGCCATAACGAATCTCCTCTGACTCGCAGAACTTTAAAAGAGTGTCATATGTATACATCTGATTTCCATCAAATTCAATATCCCAGATAAAAAGGGACAAAGCATAAAGTATCATCATAAAACCAAAAAAGCCAGCCGCATAAAATTTTCTTCTTCTGTTCCGGTATAAAAAAAAAGGAAGTCCAAACTTTTTCAAAATTCTAAGTCTGACCTTCGATTTACGGACAAGAGGTTTGATTTTACGAAATCCCGGTACAGTGATAAAGAACCGGTAAGCATGCCCGGAATGAACTACATCCCAAACCTCAATTTCATGTGCGCTGCACATATTAAAAAAACGTTCCGGAGAAAAACCGGTCATTTCAACGAAAAGATATCCGAAAAAGTGATGATTCAGCCATGTAAGCACGTAACTACACCTCCATTATTCCCAGTCTAATCAAATTCCAGGGATTTAATGTAACCGTTGATTTTCATCTCTTCATTGGTGTAATACTCAATCATCAGACGGCTGCCTCCTATGATAACCCGGCAGTTTTTTGCCTGAATCTTGATTAAACAGTCCGTATATAAAATAATGCTTCTGTAATTTTCGATCACAACACTATGGCGGCCCAGAAACGATACAAGCACTTCTCCAAGAACCACATCCTTTGGAAGTTTTAAGGCGGAAGCTGCTTTTACTTTTGTTTCCTCCAGCATAACTTTTTCGCCTTTCTCTTTTCTCTTCTTTTCTACTATATGCAATTATAATATGGAAAATTCTATAGCGCGTAAAAAGGCGAAAAAACCCCTGGTCACAAAAAAGAGACCAGGGATTCATCTTTTAAGAATTAGTTATATTTACGTTTTCTTGCAGCTTCAGACTTTTTCTTACGTCTTACGCTTGGCTTTTCGTAATGCTCTCTCTTACGAATTTCCTGCTGGATACCTGCTTTTGCACAGTTTCTTTTGAATCTGCGTAAAGCGCTATCTAAGCTCTCGTTGTCTTTAACGATTACATTTGACATAGCTCACACCTAACCTCCCTCCAGTTGTGTACTTGTGCATAATACAACTGTTTGGGTATTTTATAGCACTGATATGATTATAGCATAATTTTGCCATACGTCAAGAAAAATTTTTTATTATTTTTCAATTATTACGGCAATTATCTCAGCTGTTCACCCACAACTTCTGCCACTTTGGATAAGCATTCATCAACTCCTGCCGGATTCTTACCGCCAGCCTGAGCCATGTTTGGACGTCCGCCGCCGCCTCCTCCCACAAGGGAAGCTATGGCCTTAATTAAGTTGCCTGCATGAGCTCCCTTTTTCTGAGCTTCATCGGTAACAGCAGCCATTAAATTGACCTTTCCATCCTGTACAGATGCGATTACGATTACGCCTTCTCCCAGCTTGTCTTTTAACTGGTCACCTAAGTTCCGAAGACCGTTCATATCCACATCCAGAACTTTCACAGCCAGAACTTTCGTGCCCTTTACTTCTGTCACCTGATCCATAACATCGCCAAGAGAATCATTGGCCAGCTTACTCTTTAACTTCTCATTTTCAGAGTGAAGAGTCTTTATCTCCTCCAGGAGAGATTCTATCTTCGCAGTCAGGGAAGCAGGTGTGGTTTTTGCAGCCTTTGCTGCTTCATGCAGAGCCGCTTCGGTTTCTTTATAATAATTCATTAATCCGTCACCGGTTAATGCCTCAATTCTGCGGACGCCGGCTGCAATGCCGGTCTCAGAAAGGATCTTAAAGGATCCGATGACACCTGTATTGGAAATATGGGTACCTCCGCAAAGTTCTGTGGAGAAATCGCCCATTTTTACCACGCGGACACTGTCTCCGTATTTTTCACCAAATAATGCCATGGCGCCAGACTTTTTAGCTTCCTCAAGAGACATGATCTCTGTCTGTACCGGGAGGGATTCTTTGATTTTTTCATTAACAAGAGTTTCCACCTTATCAATCTCTTCCGGTATTAAAGCGGAAAAATGAGTAAAGTCGAAACGGAGTCTGTCACCATCAACGAATGATCCTGCCTGCTCTACATGGCTGCCAAGCACGGTTCTCAATGCTTTCTGGAGAAGATGGGTGGCGCTGTGGTTTTTGCCTGTATTCTGACGGTTTTTCTCACAGACCTTACAGGTTACCTTATCACCGGTCTGCAGCATACCTTTTACAACCTTTCCCACATGACCGACTTTGCCGCCCTGAAGATGAATGGTATCCTCAACTTTGAATTCTCCGGTTTCACAGATAATTATACCGGTATCGCCCTGCTGACCGCCCATGGTTCCGTAAAAAGAGGTTTTTTCCGTTACGATCGTTCCGGTCTCTCCGTCTGTCAGGGCTTCCACAAGATCGCTGTCACTGGTAAGTGCAGTGATCACAGTATCACAGATTAAACTGTCATAGCCTGTAAACTCCGTTGTGAGGGACGGATCAATAGACTGGTAAACCGTAACATCCGCACCCATATAATTCGTGGTCTTTCTGGCATTTCTGGCTGTTTCACGCTGTTTCTGCATGGCTGCCTTAAAGCCTTCTTCATCCACACCGAACTGTTTTTCTTCCAGAATCTCAAGAGTTAAGTCAAGAGGGAATCCGTAGGTATCATACAGCTTAAAGGCATCTTCACCAGTCAGAATCCTGCTGCCTCTTTTTACCATATCTTCTTCCAGTTCATTTAAAATGGCAAGTCCCTGATCAATGGTCTTATTAAACTTATCTTCTTCCTGAGTAAGGACCTTTAATATCATGGCCTTCTTTTCTTCCAGTTCCGGATAACCGTCCTTTGAAAGTTCTATGACAGTTGTGGATAAATCCGCGAGGAATTTGCCTTCGATTCCCAGAAGCCTTCCATGGCGGGCAGCCCTTCTTAAAAGACGGCGGAGAACATAGCCTCTGCCTTCATTAGACGGCATAATTCCATCGGAAATCATAAAGGTACAGGAACGGATATGATCGGCAATGAGACGAAGTGACACATCAACATCTGCATCCTTTTTATATTCTGTATTGGCCAGCTTTGCCACACGGTTTAAAAGTGCTTTAATCGTATCTACATCAAAAATGGAATCCACATCCTGCACAACCACTGCAAGACGCTCCAGACCCATTCCTGTATCAATATTCTTCTGCTTTAATTCTGCATAATTGCCCTGACCATCGTTCTCAAACTGTGTAAATACGTTATTCCATACTTCCATATAACGGTCACAGTCACAGCCTACGGTGCAGCCAGGCTTTTTACAGCCATATTTTTCACCCCGGTCATAATAGATCTCAGAACATGGACCGCATGGACCTGCTCCGTGCTCCCAGAAGTTGTCTTCCTTGCCAAACCGGAATATACGCTCCGGTGCAATGCCGATATCTTTGTTCCAGATTTCAAAGGCTTCATCATCTTCCAGATATACGGAAGGATACAGCCTGTCCGGATCCAGTCCGACTACCTCTGTTAAAAATTCCCATGACCAGTGAATTGCTTCATTCTTGAAATAATCTCCAAATGAAAAGTTGCCAAGCATTTCAAAAAATGTGCCGTGGCGGGCAGTTTTGCCTACATTCTCAATATCACCGGTTCTAATACACTTCTGGCAGGTTGTTACCCTTCTTCTTGGAGGAAGCTCCTGACCTGTAAAATATGGTTTTAAGGGTGCCATACCCGAGTTGATCAATAACAAGCTGTTATCATTATGTGGAACCAGGGAGAAGCTTTTCATCGCTAAATGTCCCTTGCTCTCAAAGAATTCAAGGTACATTCTCCTCAGTTCATTCACACCGTAGTTATTCACGTTACTGTCCTCCGTTAGTTATTTTGTCTCATCCGCACCAGCTGCGGCACTGGCGGCATCTTTATAATCTCTGTATTTCTTTCCGCATACAATTCCGCCCCAGGAAATAAGCAGGAAAAACAGGAATTTAATAGCGGTTCCCAGGAAACTTGCAAATATTGCTGTCATTATTTTTTCCTCCCGAAAGTTATTATAATATCGCTCATTTTATTATCCTATCACAAGGAATTTTATTTAGCAAGATATTCATTTGTTATTTTTTTCATGCAAATGAAAAAGTACGGTAAAAACCGTACTTTTTCGTCGTTTCTATGGAGTAAGATATTCCGCATATTCCTCGATCAGGCTGTAAGCCCTTTCTCTCGTGGATTCAGCAAGAGAAGCTGTATATTCAAGTTCTTCCAGGGTTCCCCCGCTGTATTTTTTGGCAGCTTCTCCCGCTTTTATATCCCTGTCTTTAATCCAGGACTGCTGGGAGGCTTCCAATTGTCTTTTTAAATCTTCAGGCAGGGTTTCAGAAATCGCTTCATATATCGTATTCTGCTCCCGGTTCCAAAGCTTCAGTTCTTTGTCAGCCAGGGCTTTCATGGAATAGGTGTTGGAATCAGCCGAATCCTCCCTCATCTTTTTAATCTGGGCATCCAGCTCCTTTAAATGCTTTCTGAAATAATCCGCACCTTCAGACGGAGCTGCCGCCTGGGCTGTCTTGGCCTTGGAATCCGGAGTAATCGGGGTTATCACAGGTTCCGAAACGGCAGACTGTGTTTCACTTTCACCGTATGTATCCGCACCCTCTGCAGCCGGTTCTGATAAAAGCGCTCTTTTCATCATCGGCTCCTGGGTATCCTGTAATACAGCACTTTCGTCGTCCTCTTCTGACTGGGATGTATCTGAAGATGCTTCCGTTTCTTCGGGAACAGATTTCTTCTGTGTTTCTTTTGAAATCATCACATCCGGAGAGATCTGCCTGACAGAACCGCTTCCTGTTTTTTCTTCTTTTAGAAACTGGCTGTCTTCGGAATATCCCGAAACTGCGGAAGAATTCGTTGTACTGTCTTTTCCCTTTACGAAGCTGAAGGTAGCAAAGGTCACCAATATGCCTATGACCAGTATACTTCCTATTACAATCCAAATTCCTCTGTTTCTATTCATGACGTTTCATCCTAACATGCTTTAATGAAATTACCATATCACAAATAAAAAAGAAAGAAAATAGGAAACCGGATTTAGTAAGAGATTGTAAGAGATATGTAAGTTTTATCCACTCACTTTTCTCTTTAGGAAAGGCCTTCATCTGTAAGCAGATCATGTCCGTCAGCTGCACTGGTAGCCAGCACATCACACCTTTCATTCATGGGATGACCAGCATGTCCCTTTACCCAGTGAAAGGAAACCTGGTGCATCTGTATTGCCCTCAGCAGGCGCTCCCATAAATCAATGTTCTTTACAGGACCGCTCTTTCCCCTTTTCCAGTCATTCTTTACCCAGTTATCAATCCAGTGCTGGTTAAATGCATCCGTTAAATATTTGGAATCCGAATACAGCTCCACCTGGCAGGGTCTGGTTAAAGCCTCCAGACCTGCAATCGCTGCCATCAGTTCCATGCGGTTATTAGTGGTTTTCACATATCCTGCAGACATTGATTTTTCATGGAGCTGCCCCTTAGAATCTGTAAACTGCAAAATCGCGCCGTAACCTCCCGGTCCGTCAGGATTTCCTCTCGCAGCTCCATCTGTAAATAACTGTACCTTTGTCAATTTCTCATGTTCTCCTTATTTTCATCTGTCCCATTTATCACACAATGAATTAATCTGATCTGCAAATTTGGCAAGATCTTTATTGGCCCCGCCCTCATTATGGCGGATTACCTGCAGGAGCCGTTCTCCTGCTGCAAACAGTCTGGCGTAAACACCAACAGGTTTTTTAGCGGTTTCCGGTACTCTGACTACAGCGACTCCTTCTGCTTCATCCACCCATTTACCCAGGGCGAGATCATATATGGAACCGGAATAGGGCGCACTTACCTGGTAAGCATACTCTTTCTTTAAAAGCTGTTCAAAGGAATTGCAGACCAGATCATCGCCATGAACCAGAAATACTTGTCGCGGTTTTTCTTCAAATGCATTCAACCAGGCAATCAATCCTTCCATATCTGCATGGGAACTCATCCCACCCATCTGTTCAATATGGGCTTCCACCTGAATGGTTTCACCAAAAAGCCTTACATCGGTGCTGCCATCGATCAGGCTTCTGCCAAGCGTCCCTATGGACTGATAGCCCGTAAAGACAATGGTACACTCCGGGCGCCACAGATTATGCTTTAAATGGTGCCGGATCCGCCCGGCATCGCACATTCCTGCAGCCGATATAATTACTTTGGGCTTTGAATTAAAATTGATGTTTCTTGAATCTTCACTGGTGACCGAGAGCTTCAGGCCCGGGAATGAAATCGGATTAATCCCCTTCATAACCAGCTCCCTGGTTTCTTCATCATAACAGTCTACCAGATTGTCTTTAAAAACTTCCGTTGCCTCAACTGCAAGAGGGCTGTCAACATATACCTCAAATCCATCATGACCTGTAATCCGGTTTTCGGACTTGATCCGCCGGAACATATAAAGCAGTTCCTGGGTTCTTCCTACTGCGAAAGCAGGAATCACCACATTACCGCCCCGGTCAAGTGTTCTTTGGACAATATCCGCAAGTACGCTCACATGATCCGGTATTTTGCCGTGAAGGCGATCTCCGTAGGTACATTCCATCACTACATAATCTGCATCCTTTATGTACTGCGGATCACGGATCAGCGGCTTGTTCTTATTGCCGATATCGCCGGAGAAAACAATTTTCCTGGAACAGTTTTCTTCCCTGATCCAGGTTTCGATGGAGGCGGAACCAAGAAGATGACCCACATCGGTAAATCGGATGGTGAGGCCATCTTCCAGTTCCACTTTTTCATTATACTGATAAGACCGAAACAGCTCCAATACACCCATGGCATCATTCATTCCATAGAGGGGCTCTTCTTCCGGAAGACCTGCACGCCTTGCTTTCCGGTTTTTCCATTCTGCCTCAGACTCCTGAATATGGGCACTGTCCTTAAGCATGATTGCGCATAGATCAGCGGTTGCATCCGTAGAAATCACTTTTCCCCTGAAGCCTCTGGCGTAGATAAAAGGAAGCAATCCTGCATGGTCAATGTGGGCGTGAGTCAGAAGCACATAATCAATCTGGGCGTAGCTGACGGGCAGGCTGGCATTTTCAAACCGGTCAATCCCCTGCTCCATTCCGCAGTCCACAAGAATCCTTAAGCCTGCCGCTTCCAGATAATGACAGCTTCCGGTTACCTCATGGGCTGCGCCGATGAACGTCAATTTCATAAAAGCCCTCCTTTTGTATTTGTTTTTCCTATTATACCATTAATTTAGATAATAATGCAAATCATACCGCCATTACTATCGTTAATTATTTTTTGGAGGGTGTCCTGCAGCTTCATCTGACAGTCATCTGTAAGCTGGGATATTTTCGTCTGAATTCCGTCTTCCACAATCTGTTCAATGGATTTACCAAAGATATTGGTATTCCAGATACCTTCTTCGCTTTCTCTGGCATTTTCCTTTATATAGGCAATTAAATCTTCTGCCTGCTGTTCACTTCCTACGATGGGAGCGATTTCTGTCTGAATATGGGCTTTAATTAAGTTAATGGATGGGGCCTCTGCACGCATTTTTACACCGTACTTATTCCCGTGTTTAATTACTTCCGGCTCATCAAGCATGATTTCAGAACGCTCGGGAGTCACTACGCCATAACCTTTCATTCTGACCTGGCTCATGGCCTGATTGACCTTTTCATATTCCTTTTTCATTTTTGCAAGCTCGCTTAATGTCTGCATCAGCTGATATTCCCCTTCAATCGGGATTCCTACGTAATCGCTTAAAATCTGATAATAAAAGCTGTCATCCACATCCATGTCAACGGATACGCTTCCGTCTGCCATGTTCATGTTCTGAACCTTCACCCCGCGGATGCTCTCTGTTTCCCCGTTAAATAAACCGGCAGATACATCTTTCATCTGGGTTACCTTCTTTACCATGTCCTTGGCTGCCTGAATCACCTGAGCCTTTAACCAGTGTGTGGCAGGAAGTATTTCAAGCCATTTTGGAATGTAAAAATCCATTTCCGTTACAGGGAATTCCTTTAATACACGCTCCAGAATGTTTCCCACATCTTCTTTCTTCAACTGCTCACAGTTAATCGGCATAACTGTAACACCATACTTCACACTCATATCCTTTGCCAGGGCAACGGTTTCATCTGAGAATGGTTTTGCAGAATTTAAAAGTATAAGAAATGGTTTTCCAAGATTCTTAAGTTCCTGGACGGTGCGTTCTTCTGCAGCTATGTAATTGGGACGCTTCAGTTCACCGATGGAACCGTCTGTTGTAACAACGACACCGATGGTGGAATGATCATTGATTACTTTTCTCGTACCGATTTCCGCCGCTTTGGTAAATGGGATCTCATAATCAAACCAGGGTGTTTTTACCAGACGCTCTTCCTCATTTTCAATATGCCCCGCTGCGCCGTCCACCATAAAACCAACACAGTCGATGAGGCGGACCTTTGTCTCAATCTCATCTCCCAGCCGGATGGTTGCGGCCTCTTTGGGAATAAATTTAGGTTCCGTCGTCATAATGGTCTTTCCGGCTGCGCTCTGAGGCAGTTCGTCCCTTGTCTGAGTTTTCTGGTGTTCGTCTTCCATGCCCGGCAGTACCATCAATTCCATAAAACGCTTGATAAAGGTGGACTTTCCTGTTCTTACGGGGCCAACCACTCCAATGTAGATTTCTCCGTTGGTCCGGGCTTTGATATCATTGTATACGTTATAATTGTCCATAAAGATTCCCCCTTCTGTGCTGTTACACTATATGCGGGGGTGAAAAGATTATTCCCTTTTCTTTTCGATCCTGTTAAGGATGGATTTACCGGTATTTAATATTTTCCTGTATTCTTTTTTTGAAATGATTCCCTCATGCAGCGCCTCTTTTAATTCCCCGCTGTTCAGTGTTATTACCCTGCCGTCTGCAGAACACATGATTTCTAAATACAACAGGGTAAATGTAAGGAAATGATCCTTATGACGGTGTAAGTTCCTGATGATATAGTAATGATCCCTCACCGCCTCTTTGCTGCTGTCAAAAACTGTTTTCCGATACCAGTCTTCCCCATCCGGAAAAAACAGATGGTATTCATTTTCAGAGGTTTTCCATCGAACCGGTTCTGTTTCGTCATCAACAGAAAAGAAATAATTCGTTTCTTCACAGGGGATACGGCAGGCAAATCCATGGATACCCATATGGGATTCCCGGTAAACATGACTGACCTCACCTTTGTAAAGCCCGGAAGCATCATCACAGCGGAGCTTTAAGGTAGGTAATCCATCCGGACCGGTATAGTTGCGGAACAGCCGATTATGGGCCTTTTCTATGGTAAGGTTTAAAATATCAAACAGCTGTTTCGATGTTATTCCCCTGGCAGTAATCTGACTCACTCCTGCAAACATGGATAAGGAAATCTCATTGCCTTTATAAGTAAATGCGGCACCATTTGCTTCAAGTACCTGTAATGCTGCGTTTCTGGCAGAATGAAATCCTGCTCCTCCTAAATTAACTGCAAACTTATCGCCTGCAAGCCGGTAAATGGAACAGTCTCCGCCCAGGTATTCTTCCAGCCGTTGCAGCGCATGTAAGGCCGCGGCCTCCCCCGCCTCTTTCCCATAGCAGGTTTTTATAAACCTGATGCCGACAATATCAAAACACACAACTGATGAACAGTCTCTTGCCTTTAATTCTTCTGTCAGACCGGTCAGATCATATCGTCTGCGGAAAACGCCGCATTCATCGCAGATAAATTCCTGTCTGGGATAAAGTCCGTAAAAATGCCTTTTCTTTCTGTATACACCGGGAGTCTCCTGCCATATTTTATAAAAGGCTCTGGTAAAAACTTCCTGGGAGCTGAAGCCGTAATAAAAGGCTATCTGACAGACCGATTCCTGTGTTTTAATAAGGCGGCATGCTGCTTCAGAAATCTTCCTTCTGTTTACATACTCCATCATCCCATACTGGAATACCTTATGAAATAAGTACTTTAAATTTGAAACGGAATAATTGCAGGCAGCTGCAATCTCTTCTGCTGCTATTGTTTCTTTGATATGGTCTTCCACATATTGAATTGCATCATTTAGAATATAATAACTGTCCACTTGCTTCTCCTGGTTGAGAGGTGTATATTTTTCGTACGATCTCATCAATTTCTGGTTTTTTAATTGTAATATCCGTAACCTCAAAGAGTTCCGAAATGCGGCTTAACAGAACGTTCATGGAGACGAGTCTGGGATTGATGCTGTAGGTATGGCAGAGGGGAAACTCTTTTATAAGCTCTACGCCATCTAAGTGTAACGGTTCTTTGCAGCACCGGAATGTGACCTCTGCGTAGTACTGGTCTGCCCCCTGTGACTTAAACGTACCAACCGGCTGATCAAGCACCAGCTTACCATGATCGATCATAATAATCCGGTCGCAGATTTCTTCTATATCAGCCATATCATGGGTTGTAAGAATTACCGTTGTCTTTTTTTCATGGTTTAACTCTCTTACAAATTTTCTTATTTTATCCTTCACCACCACATCAAGTCCGATGGTTGGTTCGTCCAGATACAGAATATCAGGATCGTGCAAAAGGGCAATCGCCAGTTCTGCTCTCATTTTCTGCCCCAGACTTAATTGCCGGACCGGTTTATTTAAAAAAGACTGCATCTCTAAGAGTTCCGTGAACATCTCCGTATTTCTTTGAAACCGGACTTTTTCAGTTCCATACATTCTCCGGTACAGCTCAAACGTGTCTTCCATGGGAAGGTCCCAGTTAAGCTGGGATCTCTGACCAAAGACAACACCGATGTGCCTTGCATTTTCTTTTCTGTTTTCCCAGGGGATGATTCCTCCGGTTTTTATCGTCCCGTAAGTAGGCGTGATGATTCCCGTCAGCATTTTTATGGTCGTGGATTTCCCTGCTCCATTCGGTCCGATGTATCCAACCAGTTCCCCTTTCTCTACAGTAAAAGATAAATCATCCACTGCTTTTCTCACCTCATAGCTGCGGTTTAATAGAGAAGAAAGAGCGTTTTTTAATCCCTCAGGACGTTTAAAACTCTTAAATTCTCTGGTTACATGATCAACTGCTATATAAGACATCGTTTCCCTCCGCTCATATTTTACGATCCAGTGCTCTGGTATGCATGAAGCCCCTTTTGCCAGAATCTGTAGGCAATAAAAAATACAAAAGCTCCCACAAAAGGTGTGAGGAACAAAAATAACGGTGACAGCATCCCCTCCTGTCTGTTAATAAAAAACTGGACAGGATAAAAATTAATAAATCCATAAGGCAGCAGAAACGTCAGCAAAAAACGGATGCCGCCATGATAAATAGTGAGTGGATATTGCAGAAAGCAGGTCAGATTCTTGTAAAAAAGCCGATACAGACCATCGCTTTTCAAAAACCAGAAAGCAGGTACTGTTGTTACCATGAAACCGGCAGCCTGTATTAACGAAGCGCCGGCTATATCAAGGATCAGCCAGACTATCTGATTAAAAGACAGAGAGATTCCCAGATTGTGCAGGCTGATTCCTATTATTGACCCTGCTATCACATAATTGCTGGTATATCCTGCGCTTACTTTGGTACAGATCAGATAAATAAGAGGATTCACCGGCTTTGTTAAAATTCCATCAAGCTCTCCGCTGCGAATCAGCCTGGGCAGCTTGCCGAAGCCTCCCATAAAAAATGTTCCCGCTATGGAATAAGAGAGAACATCAAAGGCGTATAAAAGAAGTATCTCATATAAGCCCCACCCCGCCACAGGCCCAACTTTTTTAAGCAGAATGACAAGCAGTATAAAACCGGAAGACCAGCCCAGTATTTTAGCAGTCATTCGCATAAGATACTGTCCCCTGTATTCCAGCTGTGTCAGAAAAGCAACTTTAGCAAATGCACCATACAGACCAAACATAATCTTTCACCCTCCCTGTATTTCTATACTGCTTTGAATCCGCTTCCATATCATCCTCTCTGCCATAAAAAGAATGAGCATCCATGTAAACTGAATGAGCAATAGTTTCTGCCACTGGTCCGCTTCCTCCATTCCAAGCCATATGGCAACCGGCTTATATGCCACATAGGAAAAGGGAAGAACATCACAAAATGACTTCAGCCAGTCAGGATAAAACCAGAGAGGAATATCGATTCCGGAAAAAAGAAGAAACAGTGCATCTGCTGTCATGCGTGTATAGGTACCGTCTTTCATCCAGAAGACCAATAGTCCTATGGTATATTGGATAGAAAACATAATTAAAATTCCAAGAGTCAGACTGATAAAGAAAATCAAAACAGTTCCCGGTCCCGGGACAGGCAGTTTCCATAGAAAAAATGACACTGCAGCGATAAAGATCCCTTCAAACAAAACATGATATAAATTCTCTCCTAACTGTCCAAAGAAGTAATACCATTTTAAAGAAATGGGGCGGATAAAATCAATCGCAATCATTCCTGTCCGAAAACGATCCGCCAGTTCCTCGGCTATCCTGGAACGCAGCAAACCGTTTACCATGGCAGCTATCACCGAATAGGAAACCATGGTTTGAAAGCTGATATTCTTTATTCCGCCTGCGTTAAGAATCGCCTGCCAGATACAGATTTTTATGTAGACAGCAAGCCAGTCACCAATAATCTGAAAAAGCAGATTCCATTTATACTGAATTTGCTGCCGAAAGCAGCATTTCATAAGCACCCAGTACATATCCTGCCTCCTTTCAATTTTTAGATTCCGAATGCTATCTTACCATAATCATGCACTGCTTTCTTGATGTTTTGGACAAACTTTTCCATGTGAGACAAAAACAGATACTGCATTCAGCAAGTTTCTGCTGCAGTATCTGTTTCAACCTGTTCGTTATTCGCTTAAATATGCCTTCTTTACAGAATCATCATTCATCAGTTCTTTGGCATCACCGCTTAACACAATGGAGCCGGTTTCTAAAACATAGGCCCTGTTTGCAATGGATAATGCCTTCTTTGCATTCTGTTCCACCAAAAGAACCGTTGTACCCGACTTGTTGATTTCCTGAATAATATCAAAGATTTCATTCACGTAAATAGGGGAAAGTCCCATAGACGGCTCATCAAGGACGATTACCTTGGGGTGGCTCATGAGCGCACGTCCCATGGCAAGCATCTGCTGCTCCCCACCGCTTAATGTACCGGCGGGCTGGTTCTTTCTTTCCAAGAGTCTGGGGAAACGTTTGTAAATCATCTGAAGAGTTTCTTCTATTTCATTTTTATCTCTTCTCGTATAGGCACCAAGCTTCAGATTCTCATACACACTTAAAGCTGCAAAAACCCTTCTTCCTTCCGGAACGTGGGCCATGCCCATACCTACGATTTTATCTCCCCTGATTTTGGTAATATCGTTACCATCAAACTGTATGCTGCCGGATGATGCTTTGATCAGACCGGTTATTGTATGAAGAGTGGTTGTCTTGCCGGCGCCGTTGGCACCGATCAGTGCGACAATCTCCCCTTCCTTTACTTCAAAGGAAATATCTTTTAACGCCTTGATGACGCCATAATATACTTCCAGGTTTTTCACTTCAAGTATTGCCATGTTGAAAGCCTCCTTATTCTCCCAGATATGCCTTGATGACTTCCGGATCATGAAGCACATCCGCTGTTTTACCCTGGGTAAGCACCTGACCGAAATTCAGCACCGTCAAACGCTCACAAATCCCGGAGACAAGCTTCATATCGTGTTCTATTAAAAGAATGGTCATATCAAAATTATCCCGTACGAAACGTATGGTATCCATAAGTTCAGCTGTCTCATTGGGATTCATACCAGCCGCCGGCTCATCAAGAAGCAGGAGTTTGGGACCAGTCGCAAGCGCTCTTGCTATCTCAAGCTTGCGCTGTTTTCCATAAGGCAGATTGGACGCAAGGGTATCCTTCTCCTTATCCAGATCAAAGACCTTTAAAAGCTCTACCGCTTTCTCATCCATCTCTTTCTCAACCTTAAAATATTGGGGAAGCCTTAAGATTCCGGCAATGGTGGAATAAGGATGACTGTTGTGAAGACCGGTTTTAACATTATCCAGAACCGTTAAGTCTTTAAAAAGACGGATGTTCTGGAATGTTCTTGCTATTCCGGCCCGGTTAATATCCACAGTTTTCTTCCCAGTTATATTATCTCCGTCTAAGAGGATCGTTCCGGCATTGGGTTTATAAACACCGGTTAAAAGGTTAAAAATCGTGGTTTTTCCCGCACCGTTTGGACCAATCAGACCGTAAAGCTGTCCCTTTTCAATGGTGATGCTGAAATTATCTACAGCCCGAAGACCGCCAAATGAAATTCCAAGGTTTTTAATTTCCAGTAAAGCCATGATTATACCCTCTCCTTCTTAGCCCTGTTCAAATGAAAATAACGTTTCCTGAAATCGATCAGCTTCGGACTCCAGTTAAATATCATCATGACAATCAGGATGATGGCATAAATCAGCATACGGTAAGCATTTAAACCTCTTAACAGCTCAGGAAGCAGCGTCAGTAAAACTGCCGCAATCATGGAGCCCCTGATATTTCCGATTCCTCCAAGTACCACAAACACCAGAATCATAATGGACTGGTTATAGCCGAAATTCTTCTGAGTCGCTGTCAGGGAAGAAAGGTTATGGGAATATAAAACTCCTGCAACTCCTGCAAGGGAGGCGGAGATGGTAAATGCCATAAGTTTGTACTTGGTTATATTAATACCAATGGATTCAGCTGCAATTCTGTTATCGCGGACAGACATAATCGCACGGCCGGATCTGGAATTGATCAGATTGAGGACAATGAACAGTGTGATCAGAGTCAGGATTACACCGATCACAAACGTGGAGTTTTTTGGTGTACCGGTAATACCCTGTGCACCATTTAAAATCACGGTTCCGTCCTTTTCCATATTAAGCGCCATGGCATTCTTCATGGAAAAGTGAAATCCGCCTGAATCCTTTCCAAGATAAATAACGTTCACAACATTCTTAATAATCTCACCAAAAGCCAGTGTTACAATCGCAAGATAGTCACCTCTGAGCCTTAAAACAGGAATTCCCACAACAATACCTGCGGCTGCAGCTGCAGCTGCACCCACTAAAATTGCCAGGAAAAATCGAACTCCGGCATTGGGTATGGAATCCATCATGGAAATAGAGAAAACCGAGCTGGAAAATGCTCCCATACACATAAAACCAGCGTGGCCAAGGCTCAGTTCTCCCAGAATACCTACCGTCAGGTTTAAGGAAATTGCCATAATACTGTAAATACAAAGAGGTACTAAAAGCCCCTTCATCAGACTGCTGACTTCTCCGGCTGAAATTAAAAGCTGTACAATAATAAATGCAGCAATCACAATGCCGTAAGTAATTAAGTTGGTTTTTAACGTTTTATCGATATGAATCTTTTTTGCTGTACTTTTTTCCATTCCGTCCACCTATACTTTCTCATTGATCTTCTTGCCGAGAATACCGGTAGGCTTTACAAGAAGGACAACGATGAGAACTGCGAAAACAATAGCATCGGAAAGCTGGGATGAAATGTAAGCTTTGCTTAAGTTTTCAATCACGCCCAGAAGCAGGCCTCCGATTAACGCCCCCGGAATTGAACCGATTCCTCCAAATACAGCAGCAACGAATGCCTTAATTCCAGGCATGGAACCGGTATATGGGGTAAGGGTCGGGTATGCAGAGCAAAGAAGTGCCCCTGCAATCGCAGCCAGAGCAGAACCGATTGCAAAGGTAAGTGCAATGGTACCATCTACATTAATTCCCATCAGCTGGGCTGCTCCCTTGTCTTCTGACACGGCGAGCATGGCCTGTCCTGCTCTTGTCTTCTTAATGAATGCAGTCAGTCCAATCATAATAATAACACAGCTGATAATTGTAACGATCGTTTCTCCTGAAATCGTCAGCTTTCCTTCTGCCAGCTTTAATGCCGGAATTTTCACAACAGAAGTAAAGGATTTTGGATTGGAACCAAAGACAAGCAGTGCGATGTTTTGAAGCAGGTAGCTCACACCGATTGCCGTAATCAGAACTGCCAGAGGACTTGCCATACGTAAAGGACGATAAGCGACGCCCTCAATGACCACGCCCAATACAGTACATAGAATAACCGCAAGGAGAATGCCCGCAACAGGACCTAAGCCCATTGTGCTGACAACTGTGAACACCACGTATCCTCCAATCATAATAACATCACCATGAGCAAAGTTAAGCATCTTGGCAATGCCATATACCATGGTATATCCAAGAGCAATGATTGCATAAACACTGCCAAGGCTTAAACCATTAATAAAATAGGATATGAAACTCATCATACCAACGCACCTCATTCGTCTTTATTAAAGAAAATTATATCAAAGAAGAGGGTCGTCCCTTGGACGGCCCTCCAGCGGGTCATATTACATTGCTGTATATACGCCGTTTACAATCTTTACTGCCTTAGGAGCCTTATCCGGTTCTCCGTCTGCAGTCCACTTCATATTTTCACCGGTCAGTCCGTTGATGGAAATCTCGGTCATTGCAGTTTTTAACTTATCGCAGATTGCAGAAGCATCCATATCTGCTGTGACGCCTGCTTTTTCAGCTGCTGCCTTCACTGCGTAAACTGCATCGTAAGCATCTGCTGCAAACTGGTTTGGAGTCTCACCGTACTTCTCTTTGAAAGAGGTTACGAATTTCTGAGTAAGATCATCCTTGGCATCAGCTGCGAACGGTGTTAAAAGCATTACATTCTCAGCAAGAGCTGTATCGAAATTCTCTACTGTAAGAAGTCCGTCAAGACCATCACAGCCAAAGAACGCAGGTGCATATCCCATCTGTTTTGCCTGGGCAAGAATTAAAGCTGCCTGTGAATAATAAATAGGAAGGAAAACAAGCTCTGCACCGGAATCCTGTGCTTTCTGAAGCTGTACAGAGAAGTTTGTGTTGTTATCTGCTGTAAAAGCTTCATCAGCTGCAATTTCAATGCCCTGATTTGCAGCTTCGGAAATAAATTTATCATGAATGCCGGATGAGTAAACATCGGAGCTGTCATAAATAACCGCTACTTTGGTAGCCAGTTTGTTTTCACCGATATACTGTGCTGAAGCGACACCCTGGTTAGGATCTGAGAAACATACACGGAACTGATTTTCAAACTTGGTACAGTCTGCAGCAGATCCGGATGGTGTTAACTGGAACATGTTATCGTTGCTGGATTCTGCACCAACTGCAATACAGGGAGCTGAAGTAACAGTTCCTACCAGTAACTGCATACCCCAGTCTTTTAAGGTATTGTAAGCATTCACTGATTTTTCCGTATCATTTTCGTCATCCTGGAAATTAAATTCGATCTTTGCACCGTTAATACCTCCGTTTGCATTAATCTCATTGACTGCCAGTTCTGCACCATTCTTTACGGCCTGTCCGTAAATAGCAGTGCTTCCGCTGATAGGGCCGATTCCGCCGATCTTAATTGTACCCTCTCCTGCTGCTGCGCCGCCGGCTGCGGTGGTCTGTGCCTCACCCTTTGATTCTGTTCCAGCTGCGGTTGTTCCCTCTGAAGCTTTTCCGCTTCCGCAGGCAGTTAAAGATGCCGCCATGGCAATTGCCAAACCAAGACTCAGTAACTTTTTCATAGATTTTTTCACAATCCATTCCTCCTCATGAAACAATTTTATATACGGCACATTAACGTTGTAACGTATACATAGTCTTTATAATAAAATGGCTTTTAAAAAATGTCAACTAATTTTGTTTCAAAACAACAAAATAAAGTCAGCTTTTGAATTATTCCCACGGAATATCAGAACTTTCAATCGTCTTATCCCGCAGCATTAAATCCCGAACTGCTTCTGACGCTGACTTGCCGTCAAACAGCACTGCGTTCACCTGTTCTACGATAGGCATGGACACCTCATATTTCTGTGATAAGGCCAGCGCTGCTTTTGCAGAGTAGACTCCCTCTACAACCATCTTCACTTCCCTTGTGGCTTCTTCCATGGACTTTCCCTGGCCTATGAGAATTCCGGCTCTTCTGTTCCGGCTGTGCATGCTGGCGCAGGTTACAATTAAGTCACCGATTCCGGATAACCCCCCGAACGTCTGAATCTTTCCTCCCATTGCAGTGCCAAGTCTGGAAATTTCAGTAATGCCTCTGGTGATCAAAGCAGCCTTTGTATTATCTCCATATCCCAGTCCGTCTGCAATACCCGCTGCCAGCGCAATGACATTCTTTAAAGACCCTCCAAGCTCAATCCCCTGAATGTCCGGGCTTGTATAGACCCGGAATACCTCGCTCATAAACATGCTCTGAATGTATTCGGCAGTCTTTCTCGTAGACGCGCCTGCCACACAGGTCGTGGGAAGTCCCTTGCTCACTTCCTCCGCATGACTTGGTCCGGATAATACCGCAACATCTGCCATAGGCAGCTCTTCTTCCAGAATCTCAGACAAAGTCATCAGAGTCGTTTCTTCAATTCCTTTTGCCACATTCACAACCACCTGCCCATAGCGGCAGAATGGATTCATCCGTTTCGCCGTTGACCTGACATAAACAGACGGAACTGCAGTAACTAAAAGATCCTTTCCTGTCATGGCTTCTTCCAGATCTTCCGTAAATACCATGTCTTCCGGAAGTATCAGTTCCGGAAGCGTATGATGCCGGTGAATCTGCTCCATCTCTTTAATTTCCTCCGGCAGAGCGGACCAGACCGTCACCTCATGTCCATTATTATATAGAAGTACAGATAATGCCATACCCCAGCTTCCTGATCCGATGATTCCAATTTTAGCCATCTGACTCACCTCATTTTGTTTTTCCTGATCCAAAGGATATTTTATTCTCTTTGCCACGGATCAGCCTGCCGATATTTGCCCTGTGGCGCCAGAATGCCTGACCGCTGATCAATGCCGCAACTATGTAAAATTCCGGCAGAAGATCCTGTTTCAGTCCATATGCACCCACAGATGCAAACACACACATCCAGATAAGGAATATGGTTGCTACAACCAGTGAACCAAGAGATACATATCTTGTAATCAATACGATTAAAATAAAAGAAATCAGGCACAAAAGGGTCATTCTTAAATCAGTCGCCATAATAAGACCTGCAGTAGCGGCAATTCCCTTTCCGCCCTTGAACTGCAGATAAAACGGATAATTATGACCCAGAATAACACCGAAACCGGTATACAGGATCAGAAGATATATCATCTCCGGCTGGTTCTGAAACACCAGGCGGATTGCCAGGCAGGGAAGAAGCGACTTTAAAAAATCACCGAAAAAGACGACTGCTCCCGCTTTAGGCCCCATGACCCGTAGTGCATTGGTGGTGCCGGAATTACCGCTTCCGTATTTTCTGATATCAATTTTTTGTGTTTTCCCATAAAAATAACCGGATTGCAACAGTCCGCAAAGATATCCTGCAATAAGGCAGATGATTCGTTCCATAATTATTGTTCCTTTCCGCTCCGCTCTCTATAAATAAACTTTAAGGATGTTCCCTTAAAACCAAACGCATCCCGGATCTTGTTCTCTATATACCTGGTATAGGAGAAATGGGTGAGTTCCTTATCGTTTATAAAGATAACAAACGTCGGCGGTTTCACAGCTACCTGGGTGATATAGTAAAGGCGGAGACGCTTGCCCTTGTCAGACGGCGGCTGCTGAAGAGCAACTGCTTCCGTCATAATTTCATTTAAAACTCCGGTTGCAACGCGCAGAGTCTGATTCTCCCTGACCATATCAATCAGTTCAAAAAGCTTATTCATTCTCTGTCCGGTCTTTGCAGAAATAAATATAAACTCCGCATATGGCATAAAGGATAAGGTATCTTTTATTTTCCTGGTGTATTCATAAATGGTCTTGTCATCTTTTTCAATGGCGTCCCACTTATTCACAGCCACAATGATTCCCTTGCCCCGTTCATGGGCAATTCCTGCGATCTTGGCATCCTGCTCGGTAACGCCTTCTTCTGCGTCGATTACCACAACCACCACATCGGCCCGTTCTACTGCTGTCACAGTACGGATAATGCTGTAACGCTCCAGCTCTTCTTTAATTTTACTCTTTCTTCTAAGTCCTGCTGTGTCAATAAATACGTATTCCGTACCATTATGGACGATTTCCGTATCTACGGCATCTCTTGTAGTCCCTGCAATATTGGATACAATGACACGGTTTTCACCCAGCAGCTGATTAATAATAGAAGATTTTCCCACATTGGGTTTTCCAACGATTGCGATTCTTGGACGGTCATCATCTTCCTCTTCTGTCTGAAATGTGCCAAAATGTTTTGCAACTTCATCAAGCAAATCACCAAGTCCCAGTCTGGAAGCCGCTGAAACAGGGATGGGATCTCCGATTCCAAGATTATAAAATTCATATACATCATTGCCGAACTTCTGGAAACTGTCCACCTTATTCACTGCAAGGACAACCGGTTTCTTTGATTTGCGAAGCATATCTGCAACCTTTGAATCGGCATCTACCAGACCCTGACGTACATCCACAATAAACACGATGACATCTGCAGTAGCAATGGCGATCTCCGCCTGTTCCCGCATCTGGGAAAGGATGATATCACTGCTGTCCGGTTCAATTCCGCCGGTATCAATCAGGGTAAAATTCATATCCAGCCAGGTACAGTCGGCATAAATACGGTCTCTTGTTACTCCCGGTGTGTCTTTTACAATAGAAATAGTCTCACCGGCTAAAACATTAAACAGCGTAGACTTTCCCACATTAGGGCGGCCTACGATGGCAACTACTGGTTTACTCATATATTATATCTCCTTTAATTCATATCCGTCGTAAGAAGGTTTCTTTTCCTCAGTGTATCCTAAAACAGCGTAAACGAAATCCTGACCGCTTGATTTTACAATATCTACCTGTACTTGTAAAGCATTTTGTACATCCTGACGGGTCAGGTCATCAAGAAATACCTCTTCTCCGCTGCGAAACATGCACTCTGGAAGAAGAAGTCTCTTCCCAAGAGGTTTTCCTTTTAACTGGGCGATCAAATCCTGTCCGGTAATTAAACCGGCAACTGTAATCTGCTCACCAAAGAAATGATTAACGATAGGGTAGACATGAACGGTCCGCCCCGGAAACCTTTCGCAAACCAGCCTTGCATGATCTTCTATAAATGGCGCTGCAAGCGTTCCTGTTGCAATGGATATCTCCTCTGCGGCATCATCTTCCCCTTCTTCTTTCAGGGCTTCTTTTACCTCAGTCTCTAAAAGCCGAAGCATACCCACACCATTTTCCAGCTGAATGTATCCGTCATACCGGTTTTCTTCCGGCATAAGTCTCTCAGCCAGAATATAAAACTCATCGCTCGCATGAATAAAATGGCAGCCATGCTCTTTAAAAAGTGACTTCTGCCACCGCTCCACAATCTCCAGAACGGATATGGCATCCTCTTTTGTAACAGGGCTTAAAGGGAATAATCCATCCCTGAATTTTGATACGCCTACCGGCACCACCGATACACTTTCCATATAAGGGAGATACTTCGATAAATCTCTTATGGTTCGTTCCAGTTCTTCTTTGTCATTCACACCTTTGCACAGCACGATCTGTCCGTTCATGGATATCCCTGCCTCATACAGCCGGTCAATTTTTTCAAGAGCTTCACCTGCAAACCGGTTATGAAGCATCTTACACCTCAGTTCAGGATTCGTGGTGTGAACAGATATATTAATAGGTGCCAGTTTAAACTCAATGATCCGCTCAATATCGTGTTCACTCATGTTGGTTAAGGTGACATAGTTTCCCTGTAAGAACGAAAGTCTGGAATCGTCATCTTTAAAGTAGAGAGTGTCCCTCATTCCGGGAGGCATCTGGTCAATAAAGCAGAAAATGCAGTTATTCCTGCAGGTACGGTACTCACTCATCAGACCGTTCTCGAAAGTAAGTCCTAAATCTTCATATTGGTTCTCTATTTCTAATTCCCACTCTTCCCCGTTTTTTTTCCTTACGGTCATAAGAATGGATTCACTGTTTACGTAATACTCATAATCGAAGATGTCTTCCAGTTCATGTCCGTCGATGGAAAGAACTTCATCTCCTGGTTCCAGTTCCAGTTCTTCTGCAATAGAACCGGTGTCTACAGCTTTAATAACATGTCCTCTTTTGCTCATTTCTATTTTACCTTTCTGCAGCTATCTTTTATATCATAACAAGATTGTCACTCTTTGTAAAGGAAGCGTTTTTTGTTTTTTTCAGCGAAATACTGCAAAGACTATTGACGCATTCTGTCATTCAATGGTATAAAAAGATGTAAGATTATAAAACAGGCAGTCTTACGACTGGCTGTTCATTTATTATGGAGGAATCTTTGTCATGGCAAATGATTATGTATTTAACGACCAGCTACCTGTTGCTCCCTTAAAGATCGCAGCGCTGGAAAGCTGCGGGGAACTGGCCAGGAAGGTAAATGACCATATTGTCGGTTTTCGCAGAAACGATATCGAGGAGTTAAAGCGCCGTGAGGCAGATCTTCACTACCGCGGTTACGATATCGATTCTTATCTTCTAAGCTGCGAGTGTCCTCGCTTTGGAAGCGGCGAAGCAAAAGGAATCGTCAAGGAATCTGTCCGTGGTACCGATGTTTTCGCAATGGTGGATGTCACTAATTACAGCATATCCTATACAGTGAACGGATATACAAACCACATGTCTCCTGACGATCATTTTCAGGATTTAAAGCGTATTCTCGGTGCATGTACAGCTACTGCCCACAGGGTCAGCGTAATTATGCCATTTCTATATGAAAGCCGCCAGCACAAGAGAACCAAGCGGGAATCCCTTGACTGTGCAATGGCATTAGAAGAACTGGTGAATATGGGAGTAAGCAATATTATTACCTTTGATGCCCATGACCCCAGAGTGCAGAATGCCATCCCTTTAAACGGCTTTGACAATTTCATGCCGACTTACCAGTTTACGAAAGCAGTTTTAAGACAATATCCTGATTTAAAGATTGACAAAGAACACATGATGGTTATAAGCCCCGATGAAGGTGCCATGGACCGCGCCGTATACCTTGCCAATAACTTAAGTGTAGATATGGGTATGTTCTACAAAAGAAGAGATTATTCCAAAGTTGTAGGCGGACGCAACCCCATCGTAGCTCATGAGTTTCTTGGTGCTTCCGTGGAAGGCAAAACAGTGCTGATCGTAGATGATATGATTTCTTCCGGGGAAAGCATGTTGGATACTGCCAGGGAATTAAAAGAACGCAAGGCGGACAAGGTAATTGTATGCTGTACATTCGGACTGTTCACCAATGGTCTTGATAAGTTTGATGATTATTACAGCAAAGGATACATTGACAGAGTTGTAACTACAAACTTAAATTACCGTCCCAAAGAGCTGTTTAACAGAGAGTGGTATGTAGAAGCCGACATCAGCAAGTATATCGCTGCAATTGTAAATTCCTTAAACCACGATGTCTCCATCAGTACAGCATTATCCTCAACGGATAAGATTCAGCAGCTGCTGAAAAAATACAAAGCATAAGCCACTTATATCATGCAGTAAAAGTCCGGAAGAACGAACGGATTCTTCCGGATTTTTACTGCCTTATTCTTTTAATCCCAGAAATGCTGCCAGATTACCCCTGTCATTTCCGCAGGTGCGGTGAGAAAACAGATAATCGGAATTGCAGTGGGTGCAGATATCCGTTATCTGTATGTTCTCCGGTCTCAATCCGGCCTCCGTCAGTATGATTTCATTGGCTTTCCATAAATCCAGCATGAACTTGCCATTCTCTTTTTCCCGCAGAATCTTATCCCAGTCTTTTTTTGCAAAAGCCTTTTTAAATTCCAAAGCCACCTCTTCCCCTACTTCATAGCAGTCCCCGCAGATACTGGGACCGATACAGGCAATTAAATCTTCTGCTTTTGTTTTGTATACTTCCTTCATTTTTTCGGCCGTGACTGCTCCCATACGCTTTACCGTGCCTCTCCAGCCCGAATGGCTGAGTCCGATTGCTTTATGCACCGGATCTAAGAAATACAGGGGAACACAGTCCGCATAAAAGGTGACCAGAGTAATTCCCGGGACATTGGTGATAAGCCCGTCAACATCTGTGTAATCTCTTTCCTTTACAATTCCCTTGCCGGCATCCTCTTTCGTAACCAGACGGACATTGGTGGTATGGGTCTGATAAGATAAAACCATCCGTTTTTCGTCGACGCCAAGAGCTGCACCCATTCTTTTGTAATTCTCCATTACATGATCGGGATTGTCTCCTCTGGTAAATGTAAAATTAAGTGTTGCAAATTTACCCTGGCTGACTCCACCCATTTTTGTGGAAAATCCCTGGGTAACCAGTCCTGTTTTTTCCAATATGGGAAAGGATAAATAAGGTACCGGATCTGTCTCAATATAATCCATTCCCAGTTCTTTGTCCTTACGTTTCCATATATCACTCATTCCAGCACCTCCTTTTAAAATGCATCCGGAATCAATCTGATTTCCTGCCCTAAGATAGCCACCACATCAAACCTGCATGGGACGGACTCTCCCAGCCGGTGTCTGTATAAATACCGTCTAGCAGTATTCCTTATTTTCAGCTGTTTTCTGGCATCCACCGCTTCTGCAGGATCTCCCTTTTTTATATTCTCCCGGTATTTTACCTCTATAAACACATAATACATTCCATCTTTTGCTATTAAGTCGATTTCTCCTGACCGGTCCCGGTAATTCCGCTCCAGAATTTCATAGCCGGCACGTTCCAGATAATCTGCTGCGATCCCTTCAAACCGGCTTCCGGTCTCTCTGTTATTCATGGTTCTCCCCGGACACGAAATGTTTAATGAAACTCCTCCTGTGAATGGGGCATGGTCCATGTTCTTTCAGTGCTACAATGTGGGCTCCGGTGCCATATCCCTTGTGTTTTGCAAAACCATACTGGGGAAATAGTTTATCATACTCTTCCATCATATGATCTCTTGTCACTTTTGCCATGATACTGGCAGCTGCGATTGACACGCTTTTTCCATCCCCTTTCACGATGGGGATCTGGGGAATGTCAAGCAATGGAATGGTAACCGCATCATTTAACAGGATTTCAGGTACCATTCCCATTTTTGAAACCGCAGTTCTCATGGCTTCATAGGTTGCCTGCAATATATTGATTTCGTCAATCCTGTCCGGACCCACTACGCCCAGTCCAACTGCCAGTGCCTTTTCCTGTATTTCCTCAAATAAAGCTTCCCTGCGCTTTTCAGACAGCTTTTTCGAATCATTTAAAAAGAGGATTTCACAATCTCTGGGTAGTATAACCGCTCCTGCAACAACAGGTCCTGCCAAAGGACCCCTTCCTGCCTCGTCAATCCCGCAGACAAGTACGTGAGCATCATATTTCAGTTCAAATTCCTTCATCACTTCTAACCGTTTTAACTCTTCCAGACGTTTCTCTTCTGTTAATTTTCTCATCCTTTTTCTCCAGTAATATGATTAAAAATAAGGACCTGCTCCTGTAAATGAGCCGGCCCATTGATGTATTCTTATGATTGCTGCGGAGTCTCCAGGGTCAGACGGCCCAGTTTTCCGCTTCTGAAGTCCTCAATCAGCAGATTAGCCGCTCTGTTTAAATCCAGTTCTCCTCCTCTTGCAAGACAGGCTCTGGCCTTTGCGATCTGCATGAGACCTTCCAGCGGATCTTCTGCTGAAAGCTCATAACGTTCGGATAAAACATGCGGATAGGATTTCATTAAGAAACGGATCAGTTCCATGGCCAGTTCCTCTTTATTTAAAATCTCATCGTTGATGGAACCGATGAGAGCAAGACGGATGCCTACCGTCTGATCTTCAAATCTTGGCCACAATATTCCCGGTGTGTCAAGGAGCTCCAGGCTTTTATTCAGACGGATCCACTGGTTTCCCTTTGTGACACCCGGCTTATTTCCTGTTTTTGCACAGGCTTTCCCTGCGAAAGAATTAATAAATGTGGACTTTCCCACATTGGGAATTCCAACTACCATGGCACGTACCGGGCGGTTTAAGATTCCCCTTCTCCGGTCCCGTTCGATCTTTTCCTTACAGGCTTCCAAAACAACACCGTTAATAGATTTTAAGCCTGCACCGCTTTTTGAATTCACTTTTACAACATGACAACCCTTTTCTTCAAAATAAGCTGCCCATGCATTATTACACCGTTCATCTGCAAGATCTGATTTATTCAGCAGTATCAGGCGGGCTTTCCCTGCTCCCAGATCATCTATATCCGGATTTCGGCTGCTTAAAGGCACTCTTGCATCTACCAGTTCGATAATCAAATCAATTAATTTGATATCTTCCTTCATTGCCCTTTTGGCTTTGGTCATGTGACCTGGATACCATTGTATATTCATAACATTCCTCTACTTCGAACGAATTAATTCCAGCTTTACAAGGGGCAGCATTCGTAACCATATTTTCCCTTTGATCTGACTGCCGCTTACATTCCCAATATTGGAAAAACGGCTGTCTTCACTGCTGTCCCGGTTATCTCC
Organism: Lacrimispora sp. 38-1; assembly: GCF_049890855.1. Taxonomy (NCBI): domain Bacteria; kingdom Bacillati; phylum Bacillota; class Clostridia; order Lachnospirales; family Lachnospiraceae; genus Lacrimispora; species Lacrimispora sp. 38-1. Next base: position 343,226 of record NZ_JBANEW010000099.1, read on the forward strand.
TAACAAAAAATATTCCTCTTCTCCCAGCTTCATGGGCTTTTCAGCCAGCCCTGCCAGAGATATCCGGCCAAGTCCTGCCGGTTCTTCCAGCTTCTCGCCATTGATATAGATCTCATCGTTTTTGATCTGTACCGTCTCTCCCGGCAGTCCAACGATGCGCTTTACATTCATCTTCTGGTCTTCTCTTTGAAACACAACCACATCAAACCGGTCCGGCTTCCCAAAATCATAGGACAGGCGATCCATTAAAACCACATCACCGGACGCTAAAAGGGGTAGCATGGAATGCCCTGCAACAACGATCTGAGTTCCATAAGCATAGACCAGAAACCATGCAAATGCAATCACTACAACGATGTCAACAATCCAGTTGACAAAATGGCGGAGCCTGTTATTATCTTCACTATGATAAAAATCCATCTATGACACCCCACCTACTAAAGAAAGGGACAATTTACATTGTCCCCCTCAAATGTTCCGGAATTATTTAACCAGTTCTTTGACCTTAGCAGCCTTACCAACTCTGTCTCTTAAGTAATTCAGTTTTGCTCTTCTTACTTTACCCTTTCTTACAACTTCAACGTTGTCTACGGAAGGGGAATGTAATGGCCAGGTTTTCTCAACGCCGATACCGTTAGAGTTCTTTCTTACAGTAAAGGTTTCTCTTGCGCCGCCGTTCTGTCTCTTGATAACGGTTCCTTCAAAAATCTGGATTCTTTCGCGGGTTCCCTCTTTGATCTTGTTGTATACTTTTACAGTATCACCAACATGGAACACCGGTACGGTCTGCTTTAACTGTGCTGCTTCAATATTCTTAATAATTTCGTTCATCGTGTGAACCTCCTTGATTTTATTTGATGTTCTTAATACTTCATACTGGAATCCGTAACAGAGGACCATCGCCTTTTGATCACAACATTTTGTATTTTATCATAAAGGGTTGTCGAATGCAACCCTTTTTCACTATAATTATTCCCTGATTTCCTGTTCTTTTACAAGCTTATTTAAATATTCTTCTTCTTTTTTTGACAGAACCGCTTCTTTTAAAAGATCCGGTCTCCGCTCTAAAGTCCGCTTTATGGATTGCTCCCGTCTCCAGCTTTCAATATTCTTGTGGTGTCCGGATAATAAAACCTCAGGAACCTTTAATCCCCTGTACTCCTCCGGCCTGGTATACTGGGGATACTCAAGCAGATTGTCATGAAAGGATTCAAATTCAGCTGAGGACTCATTATTTAACACACCCGGTATTAACCGGGAGATGCAGTCAATCATGACCATGGCAGGAAGCTCTCCGCCGGTCAGCACATAGTCTCCAATGGACAAGAAGTCCGTTGCCACAAGATTTAATGCCCTCTCGTCAATTCCCTCGTAGTGACCGCAAAGAAAAACCAGATCCTCTTCTTTGGCAAGTTCCCCTGCAATCGTCTGATTGAACACAGTTCCCTGGGGTGTCATGTAAATCACACGGGGCTTCTTGCCAGTCTTCCTGCACAGATCATCGTAAGCTTCGCATATGGGCATGGGCTGCATCACCATTCCCGCACCGCCACCGTATGGGTAATCATCCACACTGTGGTGCTTGTCTTTCGAATAGTCTCTTATATCAATTGCTTCTATGGATAAAAGTCCTTTTTCTGCAGCTCTTCCGATAATGCTGGTATTTAAGCCGTTTAAGACCATATCAGGAAACAGCGTCAATATATGATAATTCATTCTTTATTTCCACTCCTATCCTTAATCCAGAAGCCCGTCCATCATATGGACTGTGACGGTTTTCTTCTCCAGATCCACATTGAGGACGCATTCTTTAATTGCAGGAAGAAGAACCTCTCTGCCATCAGTCATCTTAACCTCATAGACATCATTGGCCCCCGTTTTAATCACATCGGTCAATGTCCCCAGTTCTTCCCCATCATCTGTTACCACTAAAAGACCGATGAGGTCAATAATAAAGTTTTCATCAGGGCCCAGTTCCACTGCCAGATCTCTCGTGATCAAAAGATCCTTACCCTTGTATTTTTCAATTTCATCAATGGAATCATATCCTTTAAACTTCAGGATTACCATATTTTTGAAGAATTTTACTCCCTCAATTTCTAAATCTATCTGTTCCCGGCCTGTATCCAGAATCACTTTTTTTAACTGTTTAAAACGGGTGGAATCATCCGTTGTTGGAAACACCTTCACTTCTCCCTTTACCCCATGGGTGGAAGAAATCACTCCGACTCTTAGCAAATTTTCCATTTGTCTCTCCATATCATATAAAAGAAACCGGATATTACTATCCGGCTTAATTCTCCACATTGTTTCGTAAACCACTGGTTTAGGAAAGCAAAAGAAGACCGTCTTCCCGACAGGCCGGCGGTCTTACAAAAGCTACTGGATTTCTACAGTAACTTTTTTATCTTCTTTGGAAGCTGCTGCTTTTACAACAGAGCGGATCGCTTTCGCAATACGGCCCTGTTTGCCAATTACCTTACCCATATCGGAAGGTTCTACCGTAAGTTCAAGGACGATTTCATCGTCTTTTACAGTCTCAGTAACAGCAACATGATCTGGATTATCAACCAGTGCTCTTGCAATTACTTCTACTAATTCCTTCATATGCTTCACCTCTCACTACTGGATACCGGCGATCTTTAAAAGCTTGCTTACAACTTCTGTTGGCTGAGCACCTGTTGCTAACCACTTTTTAGCGTTCTCTTCGTTAAACTTGATTACGCTTGGTTCTGTGGTAGGATCATAGTATCCAACTTCTTCGATGAATCTGCCATCTCTGGGAGATCTGGAATCTGCAACTACAATTCTATAGAAAGGAGCCTTTTTCTGACCCATTCTTTTTAATCTCATTTTTACTGCCATGTTCTAATTCACCTCCTTAAATCTTAAATTGTGAAACTTATATATAGCGACGCAGAAATCTGCCTTGCTAACATCAAAGTAATATTAAAACGGTAATTTCAGTTTACCAAGAAGTCCTGCGCCTCCACGGCGTTTTCCTCCGCCAAGCATTCCGGGCAGCTGTTTCATCATCTTCTTCATCTGATCAAACTGCTTAACAATCCGGTTCACTTCACTGATATCAACCCCTGCTCCCTGTGCCACACGCTGCTTTCTGGAAGCGTTCTTCATCAGGTCAGGATTGGTCCGTTCTTTGGCAGTCATGGAAAGGATAATCGCTTCCACCCGGTCCATGGCCTTTTCATCAATATCCATATCTTTCATCTGTCCCATGCCAGGCATCATACTCATAATGCTGGCCATGCCGCCCATGTTTTTAACCTGGGTCATCTGGTCCAGAAAATCATTGTAATCAAATTCTGCTTTTTTGAGCTTCTGGGATAATTCCCTGGCTTTCTCTTCGTCCACCTGGGTCTCCGCCTTCTCAATCAGAGAAAGAATATCTCCCATGCCTAAAATTCTGGAGGCCATACGGTCCGGATAAAACTGTTCCAGATCAGACAGTTTTTCACCCATACCAACGTAAAGAACCGGTTTTCCGGTGACCGCACGGATGGAAAGGGCGGAACCGCCTCTTGTATCACCATCCAGCTTTGTAATGATGACACCGTCAATTCCAATCTTTTCATGGAACATACCGGCAACATTCACAGCGTCCTGTCCTGTCATGGCATCAACTACCAGAATCGTCTGATGAACTTCAACACTGTCTTTAATCTCAATCAGCTCGTTCATCATGTCTTCATCTATATGAAGACGGCCTGCCGTATCTAAAATCACGACATTCTGGCCATTCTTTGCTGCAGATGCAAGTGCAGCCCTTGCAATATCAGCAGGCTTCTGGTTTTCTCCCATGGAAAATACCGGAACCCCCTGCTTCTCACCGTTGATCTGCAGCTGTTTAATCGCAGCGGGGCGGTAGATGTCACAGGCAACCAAAAGGGGATTTCTGCCCTTTGCTTTTAACTTACCGGCAATCTTGGCTGTTGTTGTTGTCTTACCTGCACCCTGCAGACCAGCCATCAAAATCACGGTAATCTCACTGGCAGGTTTTAATTCTATCTCCGTTGTCTCAGAGCCCATTAACTTAACCAGCTCTTCGTTTACAATCTTTATTACCATCTGGCCAGGAGTCAGACTGTTCTGGACATCCTGTCCAATCGCTCTCTCCTGCACAGCACTGATAAACTGTTTTACAACCTTAAAGTTAACGTCTGCTTCCAATAAAGCCATCTTAACTTCTTTTAAGGCTGTCTTCACATCCGCTTCGGACAAACGTCCTTTGCCTCTTAAATTCTTAAATACATTCTGTAACTTATCGGATAAGCTCTCAAAAGCCATCTAACGCCCTCCTAATGAGCTTCCAGCTCGATGATTTCGCCCGATATCTCTTCGATGCGATGGATCAGACTCATGTCCTTTGTTCCGGCAAACTCAGCAGTTAAATTCCGGATTTCTCTTGCCAGTCCCTTGGTTTTTTCAAATTTTTCTACCAGATGAAGCTTCTCTTCATAGCCCTCTAAAATCTTATCACACCGCTTTACCAGATCATGAACGCCCTGGCGGCTGATTCCCTGTTCCTGCGCGATCTCACTGAGGGATAAATCGTATAATACTACATCTTCATAGATGTTCCTTTGATGCTCTGTCAGCAGAGCTCCGTAGAAATCATACAAAAGTCCCTGTCTTGCAATCTTCTCCATATCATCACCTGTGATATCATACAATACTTTTTTTATAGTGTCAAGTATTTTTTCTTTACACCCCTAAAAAAATCAGGTTTCAGTTTTACCCGGTACATTTAAAAATTTCTTCATATAAAAATAAAGTTTTCTGCTGTGAATTACATAGCTTCCATGAGTCTCACCGGGCAGAATTCTAAGAAGGCTGTTTTTCATCCTCGATGCCAGATACTGTGTATGGGAAGTAAGAACCATATCTCTTTCGCCGGCCAGTATGAGGGTTGGAACAGTAATCTGTTCCAGTTCCTTACCTGAAATCTGCGGCTCGTTTAACATCATAAGAACCTTGGGATCATGAAAGAGCAGTCCTAAGAATCCAAACAGAATCAGCCATCTGCGCTTTAGTCCTTCCGGGTATGCATTGGCACCGCAGATCACCATCCTGGAGAAAAGTCCGGGGTCTCTGGAAGCTGCCAGTATCCCTATGATACCTCCATCACTGAATCCGCAGTAGGCCGGACGATCCAGCTCTAAAAGACGGATAAATTCCGCCACATCCTTTGCCATCTTCTCATAACTGATGTTCTCTTTTCCGGAGCTTTTCCCATGTCCTCTGGAATCCAGGGCGTATACCGTATAATCCCGACCGAGTAAGTCTGCTGTCTCTTTAAATATGCTGTGGTTTTCCCCGTTTCCATGGACCAGAATCACAGCCGGTCCTTTGCCCGTAACTTCATAATAAAGCCGGATTCCGTTCACTGTTATAAACACCTGTTTTCTCCTTATCTGGCAGGAACTATTTCCAGCCAGTATCCATCAGGATCACTGATAAAATAAATTCCCATCCCTGGATTTTCAAAGCAGATCACGCCCATCTCCTTGTGCTTTTTATAGCACTCCTCATATTCATCTGTATGAAATGCAAGATGAAATTCGCACTCCCCAAGATTATAAGGTTCTGTACGGTCGGTTAAATAAGTCAGTTCCAGAGTGAAATCAGTTTTTCCATCCCCTAAATAAACCAGCCGAAAAGATCCGTCAGCTGCTGTCTTCTCCCGTACCGGAAACAGACCAAGAGCTTCTTTATAGAATTTTAAACTTTTTTCCAGATCAAGTACATTAAAATTAAAGTGGTTGAAGGTAATCATGATGGGTTCTCTCCTTTTCAAAAAGAGTCCGACCTGTTAAAAGCCGGACTGAAACGTTATTATTTCTTTGGTACAAGTGCTTTCATGCCGCCCATATATGGCTGCAATGCATCGGGAATCTTCACGGTTCCGTCTGCCTGTAAATTATTCTCCAGGAAAGCAATGAGCATTCTCGGGGGTGCCACAACCGTATTATTCAGGGTGTGTGCAAAATATTTCTGACCATCTTCTCCTGATACACGGATCTTCAGCCTTCTTGCCTGTGCATCTCCTAAATTGGAGCAGCTGCCCACCTCAAAATATTTTTTCTGTCTTGGAGACCATGCCTCTACATCCACAGATTTTACTTTTAAATCAGCCAGGTCACCGGAGCAGCATTCCAGGGTTCTAACCGGAATATCCAGGGTTCTGAATAAGTCTACGGTATTCTGCCATAGTTTATCATACCAGTCCATGCTCTCTTCCGGTTTGCAGACTACAATCATCTCCTGTTTTTCAAACTGATGAATCCGGTAAACACCACGTTCTTCCAGTCCATGAGCTCCTTTTTCCTTTCTGAAGCATGGTGAATAGCTGGTAAGTGTCTGGGGAAGCTTTGCTTCAGGAAGAATTGTATCAATGAATTTTCCGATCATGGAATGTTCACTGGTGCCGATTAAGTATAAATCCTCTCCTTCTATCTTATACATCATGGCATCCATCTCTGCAAAGCTCATAACTCCGGTTACTACTTCACTGCGGATCATAAAAGGAGGGATGCAGTAGGTAAAACCTCTTCCGATCATAAAATCTCTTGCATAGGATATGACAGATGAATGAAGTCTTGCAATATCTCCCATAAGATAATAGAAACCGTTGCCTGCAACCTTTCTTGCACTGTCAAGATCGATACCGTCAAAGCTTTCCATTATTTCAGTGTGATAAGGGATGTCAAAGTCCGGCACTACCGGCTCTCCGTAACGCTGTACTTCTACGTTCTCACTGTCATCCTTACCGATTGGAACACTGGCATCTATAATGTTTGGAATGGTCATCATGATCTTTTTGATTTTTTCTTCCAGTTCGCCTTCCTTTGTTTCCAGTTCAGCCAGATGGTCGGAAGCATCGGTTACCAACCGCTTCAACTCTTCTGCTTCTTCTTTCTTTCCCTGTCCCATCAAGGCACCGATCTGTTTGGAAAGTTTGTTTCGTTCCGCTCTCAAAGCATCTCCTTCCTGCTTTGCTGCACGGTTTTGCTCGTCCAGTTCGATGACTTCATCAACCAGCGCAAGCTTGCTGTCCTGAAATTTATTTTTGATGTTCTGCTTTACAATTTCAGGATTTTCTCTTACAAACTTTAAATCTAACATGGTATTCCTCCTGGTTTTTCCTCAATATTTTCTGCGAATCCAATGCGCATAATAATCTGCCGTTGATTATACTACAAAAAAAGGGCAAAGAAAAGCCCTTTTCCTAAAATTCCCCATCTCTCTTCCTTTTTTACTGACGAATAAGCAAAGAGAGGATCTCTTCGAAACAAACTCCATTCTCTGTGGGCACATTCATCTCATCCGAAACCAGAATACTCTGCTTTACAAAATGAGCCGCCATTTTAACATTCTTTATAAGAGGCACGCCTTTCACTGCCTGTGCCGCTATGATACTGGCAAACACATCTCCGGTGCCCGGTCTGTCGTTTCCTGCTTTTAAAGATCTCAGGAACTTTACCTCAAGGCCCTTTTGAGCCACTACATTGGTTATAAAGGAACCTTCCTTCACTCCGGTAATTACTGCCGAGTCAGGTCCCATACTTATTATTTCCTCCGCTATGGACGCCAGCTCTTTTCTGGTCCAGCCGGTCTGCCGGTACTGCCTTCCGGTAAGAATACAGGCTTCTGTTAAATTGGGAGTCACAATATTACCGGACTCCACCAGTGTTTTCATGCGGCTGCACATCTCTTTTGTATAGGTCTGATAGGTATTTCCATTATCACCCATAATAGGATCTATAATAACCATGGTTTTTTCTGTTTTAAAATCACGTATCATATCAGCAACAATTTCAATCTGATCCCCAGAACCTAAAAAACCGGTAAAAATCCCATCAAAGTCCAGGTTCAGTTTCTTCCACTGTTCCAGGTATAAAGGCATTTTTTCCGTATAGTCATCAAAAAAGCAGGTGGGAAATCCGGTATGATTGGATAATATGGAGGTAGGAACCGGACAGCACTGCACTTTTAATGCAGATATAACAGGAATAGCCACTGTTAATGAACAGCGGCCGTATCCTGAAAGGTCATGAATTGCTGCAATTTTTTTCTGTTTTTTTTCTCTTGTCATAAAAGCTCCTAAGATATCCTGGCAAATAATCCGGAGCGCACCAGCGCTTTCCGAAGAGGCATATAAACCAGCACTGATACAATCCCCGAAGTAACCGCATTGATGGAAGTGGAAGCAACGTTATAAACCAGTGCCAGTTCTGCTGCCGGTTTTCCAAGGATAAGAAGTTTGTAGAAATATCCCACCATAGGATCAAAAATCACATTAAATAAAAGTCCTGCAGCTGCCGCCAATATGGTCCATTTAAGAATATGCCTGCTGTCATTGGATTCATTGATCTTTCCAAGCCTGTGGGCAATCAGTCCTGTGATCAGGCCAATGCATAATTTCAGGACAAATGTTTTGGGGGCATAAATGATGTACACAGGGTCAAATAAATCACCGATGGTCATCCCGATGGCGCCGCCAAGCCCTCCATATAATCCGCCCAGAAGCAGTGCACCCAGCACGCAGACAGCATTGCCTAAGTGTATGGAAGTGGCATCCCCTCCCGGAAGCGTAATCTTAAACTGAAGAAATGTAAAAACCACATAAGACATTGCGGCAAAAAGTCCGGTCAGCGGGACCTTGTAAATAGTCTGATTTGTTTGATTCATTGATGATTCCTCCCTTACTGCTATTGTTGTTCTTAATCTTAGCACGCAAGTGGAGTGATATAAATATCCAGTTTTTACTTTTTAAGCCATACCAGTTTAATCATGGGATTCCACACAAATCAGTACACCTGAATCAAATTCAATAGAACCGTCCGCACCCGTCAGTTCGTTGCTGATGCATAGGCTCGTCCCTATGGAGATGTCTTTTTTATGAAGGGGATATTTAAATCCGGAAAGGGTAATTCCCTTTACTTCCATGGTCAGCGGCAGAAATGAAATATAAGTCCCCCACATTTTCTCCGCTTCAAATCCTCTTCCCTTTTCCAAAACGGTAATACGGTTTTTCGGATCTACGATCGAAGCATTCACTCCCTGTTTTAAGCAATAATACAGCAGATGAAGATTCCCCATGAAGTGATCAAGCCTGCCGCCGGTTGCTCCCAGAAGTACAAGATCTGTGCACCCTGAATTCATGGCTGTATAAAGAGCCAGTTCCGTATCTGTCTCATCTTTTTCCGGCTTGTGTATGTCCCATGTGATATCCCCGTATAAATTACGGTATTTTGAAAGAACAGATTCCTCCACCGTATCAAAATCGCCCACAACCGCATCCGGCTCTAAATTCAGCTGTGACAGGGCCGTAAGCCCGCCATCTACCGCAATGATCTTATCAAAGCTTTGATTTGCCAGAAATGCTCTGGCGAAATCAAAATCAATGGTTCCTCCCGTAACGATTAATCCCGTTCGTTCTTTCACCCTTTATATTCCTCAAAAATTTCTAAAAATTTTCTGGTATTGGCTGCTGCGTCACCTTTAAATACAGCAGACCCTGCTACAAATACATTGGCTCCTGCTTCAATCAGCTCTCTCACATTGTCGCAGGTAACACCGCCGTCAACTTCAATATCAATATTCAGGCCCCTGCGTTCTGCCATGGTCCGCAGAGCGCGGACCTTCTCCAGTGTGTATGGAATAAACTTCTGTCCGCCGAATCCCGGGTTCACTGTCATAATCAAAACCATATCAAGCGCCGGTAAAATACATTCAAGCACAGACAATGGCGTTGCAGGATTTAAGGCAACCGCCGCTTTCAGTCCTGCTTCTTTAATTTGATTCACCGTCCTGTCCAAATGCCTGCATGCCTCCGCATGAATACAGATTAAATCTGCACCGGCAGCCTTGATATCTGAAATATAGCGTCCCGGCTCCTCCACCATCATATGAACATCAAAAATACGGTCCGTGCAGCTTCTAAGGCTGGCAATCACCGGCATGCCAAAAGATATGCTGGGCACAAACGCTCCATCCATCACATCAAGATGAATATACTGAGCTCCTGCATTGGCTGTATCCATCACCTGTTGTCCAAGATTTTTAAAGTCTGCCGCTAAGATTGAGGGGGCAAGTTTAAGCATGTTAGTATCTCCTTTTTTCTTTCAGTTCCTCATACAGAAGCCGGTAATTATCATAACGGCTCTGGCTAATTTTTCCTTCCGTAACGGCATTTTTTATGCCGCAGATCTTCTCGCCGATGTGCACACACCCAAGAAACTTACAGTCTGGCTCATAGGGTTCAAATTCAGGAAAATATTCCTTTAACCGGCCGCACTCCATGTCCTCTAAATACATGGAGCTAAAACCGGGTGTATCCATCATATATGTCTGGTTCCCAATTCCAAATAGCTCCGAATGCCTGGTGGTATGTTTTCCCCTCTGGATCTTTTCACTGATCCGTGCAGTTTCCATCTCCGCTTCCGGATAAAGCAGATTCGTCAGCGATGATTTTCCAACACCGGAAGGTCCGGCCAGAACAGTGGTTTTTCCGGCCAGAATTTTTTTCACACAGTCAATTCCCTGTTTTTCATAAACACTGGTGAAATAAACAGGGTAACCGGCCGCCTCATACATCCGGCGCAGGTTTCCCACCATTTCATCTTCTGAAAGATCAATTTTATTAAAGCAGATATTAACGGGTACATCCTGAGATTCCATCATTACCAGAAAACGATCCAGCAGATTTAAATTAGGTTCCGGATGGGTAATGGAAAACACCACCAGTGCCTGATCTACATTGGCTACAGCAGGGCGCACCAAAGCATTTTTTCTGGGCAGGATCTCTTCAATGTTTCCTTTCCGCTCTGTCTCATCCAGAACGGAAATTTCCACATCATCTCCTACAAGAGGTTTTACATGTCTGTTTCGGAATATTCCTTTGGCCTTACATTCGTAAAGATACCCATCCTTGCTGTGGACATAATAAAATCCAGCAATGCCTTTTAATATTTTTCCTGTCATATACGCTTCCTTAGGATTGTGGAACAGCAACAAAGGTAATCGCGTAAGAATTAACCACCTCACCTGTATCCACATTTACTATTTCTACTGATCCGCTTGTTACATTATAGGCTCCCTCAATATTTTTAAATGAAACCGGAAGCATCTGATCTCCTTTTAACGTTACCGGACCCATCAGTTCTCTTACGGTATCCTGTCCATTCACCGACTGTCTCAGCTGGATTTTTAAAGTCAGCTGGGTACTGCCCGATCCAGGACCAATGATATTCTGCAGGGAGAAGGATTTATCAATGGATGCAAGATACTTATATTTGGATTCCTGTCCGTTTCCGGTGCTGATTACAAAATTGACAGCAGTTCCGGATTCCACCTGGCTTCCCGGGGTGGCAGACTGACTGATGATATTGCCTCTTGCAACTGTCTCAGAAGAGGCTTCGGTTACGGTTCCCTGAACCAGACCCACATCTGCAAGCATCTCTACTGCAACCTCCTGTGTCTGTCCTGCCAGATTCGGCACAACAACCGGATTGACCAGTGTTGGACCGCTGCTGGAATACAGGGTAACGGTTTCCCCTTCCTTTGCCTCACCCGGGCTGTAGCTTACCACATTACCGGCAGTTACCGTATCGCTGTTCTTCTGCTCTACATTGACAACCAGCCCCTTGCCTTCCAGTAAGGACTTGGCAGACGCTGTATCCAGGGATTCAAGTCCCAGCTTTTTAAGGTCAATGGCTGCTTTCTCCGGACCATTGCTGATTACTACATAGACAGCAGAGTATTTATCAACTACTGTATCAGCTTTTGGATCCTGAGAAATCACATCTCCCTTGTCAACGGTATCTGAATATTCATATTCACTGATTTTCATATACAGATCGCCGCTCTCCTTTAATTTCTTTTCTGCTGTTTCAGAATCCAGTCCGGAAACGTCAGGCATTTTCACTTTTTTATCGCTGAGAGTTTCTTCCGTGGAGGCAGCCGTAGTAGAAACCGACTCTTTTCCGGATCCGGAACGGAATAATCCTCCGACTTTGGAGAATACAATTGCCAGAATAATAACAATAATAATGGCAGTCACTACTCCTGCCGCAGTCAGAAGCTTTTCAATCTTGGGATTGATATCCTCGTCCGTATTATTTCTTCTGTTTCTGCCAGTCCCGGGCTGTTCCTCATACTTGGGGGAAGGCTGGTATTTCTGCCCATACTCTTTCCCCTGTGAGGTGCGCTTTGCAGGCTGCTCAGGCTGGGGCTTGCGGCCGGACCGGATCTGTTCCAGTTCCGGTTTTCCAATAATTACAGTCTGGGAATCATCCACAGGCGGATGGTTCTGTACAAAATCCCCGTTGGGATTGACCAGAGCCTTGCGCAGATCAGAAATCACTTCGTACATACTCCCATATCTGTATTCGGGTTTTTTCTCTGTGCTCTTCAATATGATGTTTTCCAGTGCGACCGGAATCATCTCATTAAAATAGCTGGGTGGCGTAATCACAGATTCTAAGTGGGCCAGGGCAACCGTTACGGTATTATCTCCCTGAAACGGCACTCTTCCGGCAACCATCTCATATAATGTGATACCCAGTGAATAGATATCACTTCTCACATCGCTGTAACCTCCGCGCGCCTGTTCCGGCGATATGTAGTGAACCGATCCCACAGCAGTTGCACTCATCGTCTGGGAGGAAGCAGCCCTGGCTATTCCGAAATCAGCCACCTTTACTTTCCCGTCTCTTGCAATTATAATATTCTGGGGTTTGATATCGCGGTGAATAATTCCCTGTTCATGAGCTGCTGCAATACCCTGGGCAACCTGCATGGCTATTCCAATGGCTTCCTTAATATCAAGGCAGCCCTTTTTCATAATATAATTTTTTAATGTAATTCCTTCAATTAATTCCATTACAATAAAATGAAGGTCACCCTCATCCACAACGTCATAAATATTGACAATATTCGGATGAGAAAGTCTGGCCGCTGACTGGGCCTCCATTTTAAACTTACCGACAAAATTACTGTCAGAACTGAATTCTTCCTTTAATACCTTTATGGCTACCAGGCGGTTTAATTTATGGCACAGGGCCTTATACACATCTGACATACCTCCGGAACCGATCTGTTCCAGTATTTCGTATCTGTCCTGTAAAAATGTCCCCGGTCTCAAAATCATAAGCTTCCCTCCCTGCCAAGCTGAGGTTCAATCAAAACAACAGCAATATTGTCTTTCCCCCCATTGTCATTGGCTACTGTAATTAATTTTTCTGCCTTCTCCGGCAGCTCCAGTTCCGAGCATATGATTTCCTCTATTTCAGCATCTTCCAGCATATTGCTGAGTCCGTCAGAACACAAAAGGATATAATCTCCCGGTTCCAGGCTGACTTCAAAAAAATCAATCTCCAGCTTATCTTCCGTCCCAACAGCTCTGGTTATAATGTTCTTTTTTTCCCGGTAATCCTTACTCCCCCGCTCCAGCTGACCCAAAGACACCAGTTCTTCCACATAAGAATGGTCTTTTGTGATCTGCTTTAACCGGTCACGGATTAAATAAAGGCGGCTGTCTCCCACATTAGCCACATACATGGTGGATTCTTCAATCACAGCCGTGACCAGCGTGGTACCCATACCGTTTAGTTCCGGTTTTTTCATGGACTCCTGATAAAGAAGCTCATTCACTTTTTCAATTCCGTCTTTCAGTACCTTAACAATTCTGGTATCTTCTGTCATCTTAAAATGAGCCACCAGATTTTCGGCAATGAATCTGGAAGCATAATCTCCGGCCTGATGGCCTCCCATGCCGTCTGCAACGAGAAACAGATCAGGCAGCACGCCCACAGGCTCAATTGAGGCAAAAACATAGTCCTGATTCGCCGAACGGACTCTTCCGGTATCCGTCATAGCACAAGCCTTCATCGTAACATTCTCACTTCCTTTTACTCCTGATTTAAAAAACTTTTCCGCAGCTGTCCGCAGGCACCGTTAATATCCCTGCCCATTTCTCTTCTTATAGTAACATTAATTCCGTTTTTTTCAAGGAGATTTTTAAATGCTTCAATTGCTTTCCTGTCTGACTGCACATAATCCCGTTCCTTAATTGGATTGACAGGAATCAGATTGATATGCCCATGCTGGGCTTTTAAAAGAGCTGCCAGAGCTGACGCCTCTTTTAAATTGTCATTTACGCCGCTCACAAGGCTGTATTCAAAGGTGATCCTTCTTCCGGTTTTTTCAAAATAAGTATGGCACGCCAAAAGGACATCGGCAAGAGGATAGCGGTTGGCTACCGGCATCAGGCTTTTACGTACTTCATCACTCGGCGCATGAAGGGAAAGAGCCAGCGTAATCTGCAGTTGCTCCTCTGCCAGTTTTAAAATTCCCGGCACAATTCCGCAGGTGGAAACCGTTACGTTTCTCTGACTGATATTTAAACCATGTTCGTCGGTGAGAAGCCGGATAAACTTCACAAGATTATCATAATTATCAAGAGGCTCACCCGAACCCATAACAACGACGTTGGATACCCGTTCTCCGGTAAGTTTCTGAATCCGGTAAATCTGATCCAGCATCTCGGCAGGGCTTAAATTCCTCTCCAGCCCGTCAAGTGTGGACGCGCAAAAGCGGCAGCCCATGCGGCACCCAACCTGAGAAGAGATGCACACGGAATTGCCGTGCTTGTATTTCATCAGTACACTTTCAATTACATTGCCATCGGAAAGGCCAAATAAATACTTTCTTGTTCCGTCTATCTGGGAGATTTTTTCTTCTACAACAGTAAGGGTAGGAAGATCTGCCCTCCCAACCAGTGTTTCTTTCAGAGATTTCGGAAGATTGGTCATTTCTTCATAGCTGGCAGCCAGCTTCTGATGGATCCATTCGTACAGCTGTTTTGCACGAAATGGTTTTTCTCCGGCAGACACTATGAAAGCCGTCAGCTCTTCCAGATTTAAAGACTTAATATCTGTTCTTTCCATTCTATTCTACCTTTTTTTGTAATACACCGATAAAGAATCCGTCACAGGGATGAATTCCCGGTAAAAGCTGCATATATCCCTGTTTCATGGTATCTATCTGAAACCGGTTTTTAAACATTCCTTCCAGATCAACCGCCTGAAACGGGAAGTTCTCTAAAAACCATGCCATGTTCTCTTCATTTTCTTTTTTATCTATGGTACAGGTGCTGAAAACAAGCTTTCCTCCCGGCTTTACATAGGTCTGTACAACTGAAAGGATCTCCCTTTGAAGGGAAGCAAGTTCATCTAAATTCTCCGGTTCGATCCTGTACTTAATATCAGGCTTGCGACCCATAATTCCAAGACCGGAGCAGGGAAGATCTGCAAGTACGATATCCGCTTTGTTGGCAGAATCAGGATCCGGTACCAGTGCATCCCATACCTTGGCCCTGATATTATCAAAGCCGCACCGGTCAATGTTCTCCTGTATCAGACCGACCTTGTACTCTGTTAAATCCCTTACCTCAACCATACCGGTCCCTTTAAGCTTATCTGCCAGATGGATGGCCTTACCTCCCGGAGCACCGCAGACATCAATGCAAAAATCTCCTTCTTTTGGATCTGCTGCCTCTCCCACAAGGGCAGAGCTTAAATCCTGAACCTGAATATATCCTTTTTGAAAGGCTTCCAGGCTTTCCAGATAATCATACTTTTCTAAAATCAGTATTTCTTCTGAAATGCCTGACTCTGTTACCTGCACATTCTGTTTTTTCAGGCTGGAAAGAATCTCTTCTTTCCCAGCTTTTGAACTGTTTAAGCGTATTGTAGTTTTACTGTTTTCTAAAAATGATGCCATAATGGCATCGGCCGTTTCCTTTCCATAATCCCTGGTCCACATGGAAACCATCCATGCAGGAATAGAATAACGAACGGAGTCATCCGGCCAGACAAGACTTTCTTTATTTCTTGATATGTTTCTTAAAACACCATTTACAAACCCTTTCAGTCCCTCAAATTTCCGCCTGGCGGCAAGTTTCACAGCCTCATTGCATACAGCGGAATCCGGAACCCGGTCCATATATAAAATCTGATAAACCGACATCCGCAGAATATTGCGGATGACCGGTTTCATTTTTTTAACCTTCGTTGAAGAGAAAAAGTCAATGACGTAATCAATTTGTATTAAGTATTCTACTGTTCCTTCAACAGTCCTGGATATAAAGGAACGTTCTGCTTTATCCAGATACTGGTATTTATTTAAGGCCTGACGCAGGATTAAATGACTGTATGCGGAGCGTTCCAAAATTTCAATCAGAACATCCAGTACAATCTCCCTGCTGTCTGTGTCTTTAGTCATTATCTCTTCTTCCTCCAAATAATATAACAAGTCTCAGCAGCTGAAGCACGGTTGCTGCAAGTGCCGCCACATAAGTAAGAGCCGCAGCTCCAAGCACTTTTCTTGTGTGAGACAGCTCTTCATCTCCTAAAATTCCTACCTGTCCCAATAAAACAACTGCTCTTCTGGAAGCATTAAACTCAACGGGAAGTGTTACCAGCTGAAACAAAACAGCCAGTGAAAATAAAATCAACCCGATGTTTACCAGTGGTGAACCTGCACCGCTGATAAAAAAGCCCAGTAAAATAATAGGCAGCGCAGCATGGGAACCGATATTGGCAGCCGGAACAATGGCACCTCTTAACCGCAGCGGTACATATCCCGTATTGTCCTGCATGGCATGTCCGCATTCATGGGCTGCCACGCCGATTGCCGCTACAGATGTTGAGTCATAAACCGAATCCGATAAATTAACGGTCTTTGTCCTGGGATCATAATGATCGGACAGTTTTCCGCTTACAGGTCTTACCTGCACATCATAAATGCCCTGGGAGTTTAAAAGGCGCTTCGCTGCCTCTGCACCTGTCATTCCGGACATACTTCTCACTTTGGAATATCTGTTAAAAGTACTGGTTACTCTGGCTGATGCCGCCATGGATAACAAAGCTCCAATAATTACAAAGATCCAGGTCGGGTCCAAATAATAACCCATCATACCACCATAATACATAATCAGATTCTCCTTTCCCGGGAATACGTTCTGTACTCCTTACATATGTTTAAAAACAGTTCCATGCTCTATCTGGTAACCGCGGAGGAAAGCACCGATATCCATGCGTTTCTTTCCCTGCAGCTGCAGTTCTTTGATGGACAATCCGCCTTTTCCGGTTTTCACCACCAGATGATTTTTGCTGGTTTCCACCACCTGGCCGCAGACTCCTTCATATTCCTGATCTGCCACATCTGCATCCCAGAGTTTAATCACTCTGCCATCCCAGTCTGTGTAAGCACTTGGCCAAGGGTTTAATCCACGGATCAGCCGTTCGATGGAAACAGCATCCATAGACCAGTCAATATCACCCATGTTTTTTTTGATCATTCCCACATAGCAGGATTCTGCATCGTTCTGCTTCTGTAAAACAGCAGTTCCATCTTCTAACTTCTTTAAGGTTTTTACAATGAGCTTTCCGCCGATCTTACCCAGCTTATCATGAAGGCTTCCGCCAGTCTCTTTCTTATCCAGGGAAACTGCTTCCTGGTCAATCATCTCTCCGGTATCTATAGTTTCCGCCATCATCATTGTAGTAATACCGCTAACCTCTTCCCCGTTTATAACTGCATACTGGATGGGAGATGCGCCACGGTATTTGGGAAGCAGAGATGCGTGAATGTTGACACAGCCAAATTTCGGAATCTCTAAAATGCTTTTTGGAAGAAGCTGCCCAAAAGCCGCAACTACCATCACATCCGGTTTTAAGTCTGTCAGTAATTTTACAAATTCCGGGGCTCTCGCCTTTACAGGCTGATAAACAGGAATTCCATATTCCAGAGCTTTTTCTTTAACCGGTGACACGGAAACTTCTTTCCCTCTCCCCTTTGGTTTGTCCGGCTGGGTCACTACAGCCAGAACTTCATGTCCTGCCTCTACCAGTGAGCAAAGGGCAGGAACAGAAAAGTCAGGGGTGCCCATAAATATAACTTTCATCAATATTCCTCAACCTCCTCGTCCTCTTCTTCCAGAGTCACGTCCTCAATTTCCCCTTCTACCTTATCCACAAACAGTTCACCGCTTAAATGATCACATTCATGGCAGATTGCACGGGCAAGAAGTTCTTCTCCTACCAGCTCAAAGGGCTGCATATCAGCATCAAAAGCTCTGACTTTCACATGATTGGGTCTGGTGACTGTTCCTGATTTTCCTGGTACACTTAAACAGCCTTCCGGTCCGCTCTGTTCGCCATCTGTCTCTATAATTTCCGGATTGATGAGGACATACTGGTTGCCGTCTTCCACATCAATAACTACAATCTGTTTTAAAATTCCTACCTGGGGAGCTGCAAGACCCACGCCATTGGCCTCATACATGGTTTCAAACATGTCTTTAATTAAATCGGTAATTCTTGGGGTAATTTCCTTCACAGGTTTACACTTTTTTCTTAAAATTTCATCTCCAATGGTTCTAATTTTTCTAATCGCCATTCTCTTTGTCCTCTCATTTACGAAAAATCATATTGGATCAATACTTGTTCAAACAATTCGGGATGATTTTCAGAAAAACCATCAATTTGATCCCTGATTTTAATTAGTATATCATAGTTTTCTTGTTTCAAGTATAAAATTTTTCTATATATATCATTAATTTTGTAGACGGAAGCCTCCACCGGACCGATGATCTGCACGTGCTGAGGTTCTCCCAAAGCTGCCGCAAATGCCCCTGCTGCAGCTGCCGTTTCCCCAAGCACGGATTCGTTCCGTGACGAAAACTGAATGGTTAAAAGCCCGCTTGCAGGTGGATATTTCATCAGGCTGCGAAATGCCATCTCCTGCTTGTAGAAGGTCTCATAATCCTGGTTTGCTGCAGTCACGATGCTGTAATGTTCCGGACTGTAGGTCTGAATGATCACATCTCCCGGCTTGGAATCCCTGCCGGCCCTTCCGGCCGCCTGGGTCAGAAGCTGAAAGGTCCGCTCTCCCGACCGGTAATCCGGCGTATTTAAGGACAAATCAGCCGCCAGCACCCCAACCAGAGTCACATCCGGGAAATCATGTCCTTTTACAATCATCTGTGTCCCGATTAGAATATCTCCTTCATGTTCGGAAAATGCAGAAAGTATGGCTTCGTGTCCGCCCTTTTCTTTGGTCGTATCCATATCCATACGAAGAATTCTGGCCTGGGGAAACATCTTCTTTGTCATCTGTTCGATCTTCTGGGTTCCCACACCAAAGTTTGCAATATAAGGAGAACCGCAGGAAGGACATTTTGACGGCATGGGAATGGTATGCCCGCAATAATGACAGACAAGGCGGCTGTTGTTGTGCAGCGTCAGTGTCACATCACAATGGGGGCAGCGGATGGCTTCCCCGCAGGAGCGGCAGGATACAAAATTGGCATAGCCTCTCCGGTTTATAAACAGCATGACCTGTTCTTTTTTCCTTAGCTTTTCTTCCATCAGCGCCTGTAATTTTCTGCTGAATATAGACTTATTTCCATCCTTTAATTCCTGCCTTAAATCCACAATTGATACATTTGCCAGACTGCTGTCTTTTTTCGCTCTTTCTGTCAGACGAAATAACTGATAATCGCCTCTCAGTGCCCTGGTATAGGCTTCTAAAGAAGGAGTTGCCGAGCCCAGCACCAAAGATGCATTCTCCATCTGTGCCCTTTTTCCGGCCACTTCTCTGGCGTGATATCTTGGTACTGTCTCACTTTTGTAGGCGCTCTCATGTTCCTCATCAATGAGAATCAGCCCCAGTCTGGAAAAAGGTGTAAACAATGCGGATCTTGGTCCGATCATAATATCAATATCACCATTTTTAGCACGTTCAAACTGATCGAAACGTTCTCCTGCAGACAAACGGGAATTGATGATGGAAACCCGGTTTCCGAATCTGCCGTAAAAGCGCATCACGGTCTGATAGGTCAGCGCAATTTCAGGAATCAGAACAATTACCTGTCTGTCATCTTCAATTACCTTCTGGATTAAGTCCATATAAACTTCTGTTTTGCCGCTGCCTGTAATGCCATGAATCAGATAAGTCTTTCGGATTCCTTTCAAATAATCCTTGCAGAAGGAGTCCACAATCATCTGCTGCTCTTGATTGAGCCGGAGTTTTCTTTCTTCCTGTCCGTCTAACTGAATGGGATTGCGGTAAATCTCTTCTGACTCAAGACAGATCTCACCCTTTTCGATCAGCGGCTTTACTGCCGATGCGGAAAGATTCATCTGGTTTACTGCTATCTCATATGGAATTACCGGGTTGTTAAGCAGTGCCGTAAAAAGTCTGACTCTCGCCTTGTAATTCTTTTTTTCCGCTTCTTTTAATGCACAGCCTAACTGTTCCCGGTCAAGGAGACTTCTTATGATCTTTTTTTCTTTTGGCTTCACTTTCTGCTTTACCGGCAGCACGGTTTTCAGTGCCTGATTCATGGTGGATCCATACTGTTCTTTCAGCCACCATGCAAGAGTAATCAGTCTTGACTCCGCCGATACCCCATCAGTCACAATTCCCCCGATTTCTTTTATCTTATCCGGATCATAACCGGCCTGGGCCGTAATTTCCACCACATAACCCTTGCGCATGGTATTTCCCCTGCCAAAAGGGATCAGAACCCGGGTCCCGACGGAAATATCCTTAAGCAGATTCTCCGGAATCCGGTAATCGAAGGTTCTGTCTACTTTTTCATGAGAAATATCAATGATGATCCTGGCATAGTTTTTTGTCATTCATTTCCTCCAGAGGCACACGGTCAGTGAAACTGTTCTGCTACCTGCCCCAGCTTCATGCTGTTGGAGCCCTTAAACAGTACACAGTCACCTGCCTTTAATTCTTCCTTTAAATAAGCAGTTAACGGTTCCTGTTCCATAAATTCCCTTACTGTGATATCAGGGGCATTCTCCCTCACCGCCCTGGCAATTTCTCCTGCCAGCTCTCCCAGTGTTACCACACAGTCAACAGGGTGTGCCGCAATATAGGTACCGATTTCATAATGAAATTCCAAAGAACGTTCTCCCAGCTCCTTCATGTCAGCCAGTACGGCGATCTTCCTTTTTGCCTTCGTAACGGAACCTAAAACTTCAAGTCCCGCTTTCATGGAGACAGGACTGGCATTATAAGTATCATCAATTACGGTGAAGCTTCCTGTATCATAGATCTGCTGGCGGTTTTTAAATCCGGTGAAACTTCCAAGAGACTTTGCCGCCTCTTCCATGGGAATGCCGTTTTCTGCCGCAACTGCCAAAGATACCATGGCATTTAAAATATTATGGCTTCCCATAACAGACAGCCGGACAGGGACTTTCTCCTCTTTATGCACTGCCGTGAACACAGGAAATCCATTATCCAAATGTACATCAACGGCTCTGTAATCACAATTTTCTCCAGTTCCGTAAAAAATCGTTGTGCAGCCTTCCTTAGCTTTTGTATCTTTTAGCATATCGTCATCGCCGTTTAAAAAGAGAATTCCGTTTTCACAAAGGCCATCCTGGATGGTCAGCTTTTCTCTGTATATATTTTCCCTTGATCCCAGCTGTTCAATATGCGCCACTCCGATATTGGTTATGACAGCCATATGTATTCTGGCGATTCTGGCAATCACGGTAAGCTCTCCCGGTTCGCTCATTCCCAGTTCGATGACGCCGATTTCATCTTCCGGCGTGATTTCACAGAGAGTGATGGGAAGTCCTACCTGGCTGTTGCTGTTGCCAGGAGTTTTATAAACCTGATAACGGGAAGAAAGCGCACATGCCACCATCTCTCTGGTCGTCGTCTTTCCCACGCTTCCTGTTATACCTATGAGGGGCAGGGATAAACGGCTTCTGTAAAAACTGCCCACTGCCTGCAGTGCCTTTTTCGTATCCTCCACGCGTATCCAGGGCTTTTCTGATTCCATGAAATCATGCTCACTGGTTAAAACGGCTGCTGCTCCATGCTCAAATGCCTGATTGATAAAACGGTGCGCATCCACCTTTTCCCCGATAATCGGCACGAATAAATCATTCCCCTTCATGGTTCTGGAATCGATGCTTATGTGTTCCAGAACAGTATCCTCCCTTCCGCAAAGAAGTGTTCCGCCTGTAGCCGAAAGTATTTCCTTCACTGTCATGTCTACCATGTTTCCTCCGTTCCATGTCCGCTCTTAGCGCACATTCCTGCCATCTTTCGTGGAAATGCCGAAAGCCACATTTCCTTTTCGGCCTCCGGCATTCTTTTTCTTATGGCAATTTTAGTTTATTGTCTGTTTATAAATTCAGGACTCTCTACTACGTTTAAAATCTCTTCCCTGTCTGAGAAATGGTGGCGTTCCCCATTCACTTCCTGATAGTCTTCGTGGCCTTTGCCGATTACAGCAATCATATCTCCGGGCCGGGCATGTAAAATACTGTAGCGGATCGCTTCTCTTCTGTCAGGAATCTCAATGAAGGTTCCCTCTGTTTTTGAGATACTGCTTCTGATATCTGCAATAATGTCTTCTGTTTTTTCAAAGCGGGAATTGTCGGCGGTCAGAATCGTAAAATCTGCCAGGCGGCCTGCACTGTCTCCCATAGAATAGCGGCGGTCTTTGGAGCGGTTTCCCCCGCAGCCAAATACGCAGACCAGACGTGTGGGATTATAATCCCTCAGTGTTTTTAAAAGGCTTTCCATACTGACTGCATTATGGGCATAATCCACAATAACGGTACACCTTTCAGAAGAATAAACAATCTCCATTCTTCCGTTCACACTTAAATGCTCCAGTCCATGACAGATCTTTTCCTTAGGAAGATCCAAAAAGCTTAAAACACTGACTGCAGCCAGAGCATTGGCAACATTAAATCTGCCGGGTATGTTAACCCGGACAGCCAGCTCATAGGCACCTTTTACATCAAATTCAAGTCCCACAAAATCAGACTGGGCCACGTAGCGGATGTTCTCCGCCTTAAAACTGGTTCCTGCTTTATCAAGGGAAAAGGAATACAGGCGGCAGGAAGCATCTTTGACGGCCTCATCAAAGTGTTCGTCATCCCCATTCATAATGCCCACTCTGGAGCACTGGAATATCTTTGACTTATAAGATAAATACTCTTCAAAATTCTCGTGTTCATCCGGTCCGATATGATCGGGAGAAATATTGGTAAATAAACCATAGTCGAATATCAGGCCATCCACCCGGTGCATCTTAAATGCCTGGGAGGAAACTTCCATTACCATATACTCACAGCCTTCTTCCGCCATTTGGTGAAAAGCTTCATGAAGCTGATAAGATTCCGGCGTTGTATTGGCAGTCGGAGTTACTTTTTCTCCGATTACAATCCCTGTGGTTCCAATCATACCCACTTTTTTTCCGCACGCCTCTAAAATTGCCTTAATCATATGGGTTGTTGTTGTCTTCCCCTTTGTACCGGTTACTCCAATGGTCACCATACGTTTTGCAGGATAATCAAATCTGGCGGCAGACAAAACAGCCAGCGCTTCTCTGGCATTATGTACGAAAATGGCAGTTACTCCTTCCGGCAGGCTCACCCTGCGTTCCAGAACAAGAACAGTCACTCCTTTTTCCACCACTTCCGGTATAAAATCATGGGAATCAACTCTGGTGCCTACGGTACAGACAAAGACAGTACCCCTTCTGGCCTTTCTGGAGTCATAGACCACATCTTCCACTTCCACATCCAGATTCCCCTGCAGTAATTCATACTCCAGATCCTTTAGCCACTGACTAAACTTCATAAAAACCTCCAAATCAGAATAATCCTGTGATTACTCCGTCATTATTCACATCAATATTATCGGCTGCCGGTTTCTTCGGCAGACCAGGCATCGTCATGATAGCCCCTGTTAAAACAACAACAAATCCGGCACCGGCGCTGACATAAGCATCCCGCACATTAATCTCAAAGCCCTGGGGGCGGCCCAGTTTTGTCTGGTCATCGGATAAGGAGTACTGTGTCTTAGCCATGCACACAGGCAGACTGCCAAATCCCATTTCCTCAAACTTTCTGATGGATTTTAAAGCGGAGGGTGCATAAGTTACCCCGTCTGCTCCGTAAATTTCTCTGGCAACTGTGCTGATCTTATCCTCCAGACTCATGTCATCGGGATAAATGGGTGCAAAATTACTTGTTTTGTTCTCCAGTGTTTCAAGGACCTTTTCAGCCAGTTTTACTCCGCCTTCTCCGCCCTTTTCCCATACCTGGGACAAAGCGAATTCGCAGCCTTTTTCCTCACAGAAGTTCTTTACAAACTGGTACTCATTTTCTGTATCTGTCACAAAAGAATTCAGCGTTACAACAACAGGAACGCCGTATTTCTGCATATTTTCGATGTGCTTTTCAAGGTTAACGATTCCCTTTTTCAGTGCCTCTAAATTCTCTTCCTTTAACTGGTCCTTTGGTACACCGCCGTTATATTTCAATGCTCTGACGGTTGCCACCAGAACAATGGCATCCGGTTTTAAGGAAGCCTTTCTGCATTTGATATCCAGGAACTTCTCAGCACCTAAATCCGCACCAAAACCAGCCTCAGTCACAACGATATCAGCTAACTTCAGTGCTGTCTTTGTGGCACGCACACTGTTACAGCCGTGAGCGATATTTGCAAACGGGCCTCCGTGGACAATGGCACCGGTATGCTCCAGAGTCTGAATCAGATTTGGTTTCAGCGCATCCTTAAGCAGGGCCGCCATGGCTCCTACCGCATTCAACTGAGCTGCAGTCACGGGCTCTCCGGAATAATTATATGCAACAATAATTCGTCCCAACCGCTCTTTTAAATCATTCATGTCGTCTGCAAGGCAGAGAATGGCCATAATTTCAGAAGCCACTGTAATAACAAAGTGATCTTCTCTTACAAATCCTTCCGCTTTTGAACCAAGTCCCACCACGATATTTCTTAAAGCCCGGTCATTCATGTCCAGACATCTCTTCCACAGGATCTGCCTTGTATCAATTCCCAGAGCGTTGCCCTGGTGGATGTGATTATCAAGCAGGGCTGAAAGCAGATTGTTTGCTGAGGTAATGGCATGAAAATCTCCGGTAAAATGAAGGTTTAAATCTTCCATGGGAACAACCTGGGCATAACCGCCGCCTGCCGCTCCGCCCTTGATTCCAAAGCATGGACCTAAAGAAGGCTCTCTTAAGGCGATGATTGCCTTTTTCCCGATCTTTCCAAATGCCTGTCCTAATCCCACCGTCGTAGTGGTCTTACCCTCTCCGGCCGGTGTGGGATTAATTGCCGTAACTAGAACCAGTTTTCCATCCGGGCGGTCCTTTACCTGTTCCCACAATTCATCGGAAAGTTTCGCTTTGTATTTGCCGTAAAGTTCTAAATCGTCTTCTGCAATCCCATAGGATGCTGCCACCTCTTTAATTGGTATCATCTTCGCTTCCTGTGCGATCTCAATATCTGTTTTCATAAGTATCATCCTCCTTATATGTAAGCAATGGTTTTAAATCTCTTCAAACTCTTCCATGCTCATGAGCACTTTACGGGGCTTGGTACCTTCCTCTTCCCCCACCACACCGGCCTCAGCAAGCTGATCCATGATTCTGGCAGCCCGGTTAAATCCGATTTTATACATTCTCTGCAGCATGCCGATGGATGCCTTGTCTTTTTCAATGATAAATCTGCCTGCCTGCACAAAATATTCATCCCGGTCACTCCCGCCGCCTTTTGAATCTGCAGCTGCCGGAGCAGAGGCAATCATATTTTCCACCTCCGGATTGTAATCCGGTGTCATTCCCTGCTCTGTCAAAAAGTCCACCACACTGGAAACTTCTGTATCAGAAACAAATGCTCCCTGCACACGCATGGGTTTTGGATAACCGGCAGGGTAAAACAGCATATCACCCTTTCCAAGAAGCTTCTCCGCACCATTCATGTCAATGATGGTTCTGGAATCCACACCGGAAGAAACGGCAAAGGCAACTCTTGACGGCACATTCGCTTTAATCAGACCGGTGATGACGTTGACGGACGGACGCTGGGTGGCGATTACAAGATGAATTCCCGCAGCCCTGGCAAGCTGGGCAAGACGGCAGATGGAATCTTCCACTTCACCTGGCGCTACCATCATCAAATCAGCAAGCTCGTCGATTATAATTACAATCTGCGGCATCTTCTGAGGTTTGTTTTCATCATCAATGTCCTTTAAACTCTCTACCTTGGCATTATAGCCTTTAATCTCCCTGACATTGTACTGGGCAAACTTATTATAGCGGTCTGTCATCTCCGCCACTGCCCAGTTTAAGGCTCCCGATGCCTTCTTGGGATCCGTCACAACCGGAAGCAGCAAGTGGGGAATTCCATTATAAACACTTAATTCCACCACCTTCGGATCCACCATGATCAGCTTCACATCATCAGGATTCGCTTTAAAAATAATGCTCATAATCAGTGTGTTGATACAGACCGACTTACCGGAGCCGGTAGCGCCTGCGATAAGCAGATGGGGCATCTTTGCAATATCTGTTACAACTACCTGTCCTCCGATATCTTTTCCCACTGCAAAGGCAATGCTGGAGGAATGCTTCTGAAAGCTGTCCGCTTCCAGAATATCCCGTAAGAACACCATGTTATTTTCTTTATTGGGCACTTCAATACCAACTGCGGATTTTCCCGGAATCGGGGCCTCAATACGAATATCTGCTGCTGCAAGACTCAGCTTAATATCATCAGCCAGACTTACAATCTTGCTTACCTTTACTCCCTGCTCCGGATGGAGTTCATATCTGGTCACGGAAGGACCGCAGCTGATATTGGTAACAGTCACTCCCACACCAAAATTCTGCAGCGTTTTCTGCAGTTTAATGGCTGTTTCTTTGTATTCCCGGTCAGAAAAAACCGCTGCTTTTCCTTTTTTAAGCAGGGAAAGAGGCGGAAACCTGTATTCCTTCTTCACAATCTCTTTTTTCTGACTGATCTGCTGACTCACACTGAAGTCATCGTCTTTTTGCGACTCTTCCCGTTTCTTCTCCAGTTTCTTCTGAAGCGCCTCCGTATCCGTCTCAATGATCTTGCCGGAAGCTGTTACTACCTGCTTGGGCTCCTCCGGAATAGAGAATGTCTCTCTGGGAATCATCTCATCAGCTTCCGGCTCTTCGGGATAAAAATCATCTTCCACAACTTCCATTTCCTTTAAGGTTCTTACTTCCTTCTTCATATAGAAAGAAGCCTCATCGGAACCTCTATGATATGGAACTGCTATATCATCCGGTTCAAATGGCACAGAGTCTTCGTCATCCGCCTCCGGTTCCGGAGATATGCTTCCTCTGAATACATCAGCCGGGTTAGACTCTTCCGTCTGAACCGCTGTCACTGCAGTCAGTTCACTGATCTGTGAATCAATCTCATCGGCAATATCACCGATACCGGTATCCGCATCCACCTCATAGAGATCCCTCTCAAAGTCGGGTTTATCCGGCTCCTCTTCCTGTACTGCCGAAATCGTGGTGGCATCTAAATTAACCCCCCGCAGTTTCTGTTCTTCTCTCAGCTGTTTTCTAAGTTCCTGCCTCTGGGCATGAATCTCCATATGCATGTCCATGTTTTCTTTCGCATGGTGGTATGCCTTTCCGCTACCGGTCTTTACAATATTAACAAAGGATTTTTCTGTAATGCACACCAGTGATATAATAATTAAAACCAGCGTAACCAGATAAGCTCCCACAACTCCGATTATGGAAACAAGCCCTTCTGCCAGCAGACCGCCGACTAAGCCGCCTCCTTTTCCGCTGACAGAAGCCTCCAGATAAATATTCAAAAGTCCGTTTTTTTCACCTGTATTCACACCAAAAAGCAGCTGTAAAAATCCGCACAAAGAAACCAGCGCCAGAACACAGGAGACCAGTTTAAAAACTGCTCTTGGGTTACCCTGGTTTGAAATATAAAATGCAGTTCCCGCAAACATGAGAACCGGTGCAATATATCCGATGCCGCCGAATATACCAAGCTGCACGCTGCGGAAAAAATCACCTACCATTCCGCACAAATGAAAATTGCTTAAAAACAGAATGGCCGCAGCGGCAAATGACATAATAATTACGACTTCTGAGTGGATAAATTCCGGTTCCGGCAGGACCACATTCTTCCTGGTGCTGGTATTTCTCGCTCTCCCGCTTTTTGGTTTTGTCCCTTTTTTTGCTGTTGTCTTCTTCTTTGTTGTCTCAGGCACAATACTTCCCCCTTCTGTCCATTGGTATCAGTATACAAAAAAAACGGGAGAATTGCAACGGCTAAGAGGAAGCAGTTTCCATCAGTTCATATAATTTTTTTAACGCATCCTTAATTCCGCCTACCTCATCAATGAGACCTTCCTTAACGGTTTCCTCTCCTACCAGCACCGTACCCAGATCCCTGGTAAGCATTTCCGTATTAAGCATCAGCCTTTTTAACTGGTCATAGGCGATTTTTGCATGAGAGGAAACAAAGCTTAAGATCCGGTCCTGGATCATTTCAAAATATTCATAAGTCTGGGCGGCTCCGATCACCATACCGGTCATTCTCACCGGGTGAATCATCATGGTGCCGGTAGGAACGATAAAGGAGTAATCGGTACAGACAGCCAGAGGCACACCGATGGAATGACTGCCTCCGAGGACCAGTGAAACCGTAGGAATGCTTAAGGATGCGATCATTTCCGCAATAGCTAACCCGGCATCCACATCCCCTCCTGAAGTATTTAAAAGCACTAACATCCCCTCCACGGAATCATCATCCTCTATCTCTGCCAGCTTTGGAAGAATATGATCGTATTTGGTAGCTTTGCTGTTGCTGGAAAGATTTTCGTGTCCCTCCACTTCTCCGATAATGGTCAGCAGATGGATTTTCCGCTTTCCGGCATTGTCATCCAGCGTAATCTGACCATATTCTTCCAGCTTCTGATCTTCTTTCTGCTCAATATCTTTCTCAGTTTTTTTCTCATCCAGATTTTCTTTTCTGGTTCCCTGCGCATTCTTTGTTTCTTCTTCCTGGCTGTTATTTCTATATTCAGACTCTTTCACTTAAGGAAACCTCCTGTTTGCTGTTTATAATGAATCACTTTCTTATAATGTGAAAAAAACAGTAAAAGTATGCCTTAATTTGTAAACCAAAATTTTAACCGTCCATTTGTATTTTTTTGTTCACAACAACAATATTTTAATTGTGATTGTAACAAGGTATTGACTTTGATGCTTTTACATGATAAACTACGAAACAATAAAAAGTTACATACCATTGCCAATGAGGGCAGCGCCGGAGAAATCCCATCGCGCTGCTTTTCTGTAAAAAAGTCCCTGTGGCTTAATCTGAAAAAAGGAGAAATTATCGCATGAACAATTTTTTCATTGCACAAACGTTTGGCAAATCCTCTAACTTCACGGATATTCCGAACAACTTATTCAAAGAATACAACGTAAAAAAGGGGCTCCGCAATGAAGACGGTACCGGAGTCAGAGTCGGACTTACCCGCGTATCCGATGTAGTTGGCTACGAAATCGAAGATGGAAAAAAAGTTAATGTTCCAGGAAAGCTTTACTACCGCGGAATTGAAATCAGCGATCTTGTAAACGGAAAAGACAATTCCCGTTTCGGCTTTGAGGAAACATCATTTTTACTCCTTTTTGGATATCTGCCCTCGAAAAAGGAATTGCGTGAATTTACCTCACTGCTGTGTGAGCATTATTACCTTCCAGATGAATTTCTTGAAAAAAACATGCTTCGCACTCCTTCCCGCAACTTAATGAACAGCCTACAGAAAAGCATCCTTGCTCTTTACGATTATGATGAAGATGCGGATAACACAGACCCTTATCAGACTCTGTTAAAGGGAATTAATATATTAGCAAAGCTTCCGTCTCTTGCTGTATATGCCTATCAGTGCAAGATTCATCATTACGACAGGGAAAGCCTGATTATCCATTATCCGAAGCCGGAATATTCCATGGCTGAGAACATCCTTTATATGTTAAGAAAAGACGGCTCCTTTACACAGCAGGAAGCGGATCTTTTAGATATCATGCTTATGATTCATGCGGATCACGGCGGCGGCAACAACTCCACATTTACAAACGTTGTCATCTCCTCCACCGGAACCGATATCTATTCCTCCAGCTCTGCCTCCATTGGTTCCTTAAAAGGTCCCAAACACGGCGGTGCCAATATCCGCTGCAGCGAGATGATCACTGCGATTGAAAAGGAAATTGGAGTAAAAGCAACCGAAGCCCAGATGAAAACTGTCATCCACAAAATACTGGCTAAGGATTTCTATGACAATTCCGGCCTGGTATACGGACTTGGCCACGCAGTATACACCGTATCCGATCCCCGTGCAGATCTGCTGAAAGTCTGCTGTGAAAAGCTGGCAAAAGAAAAAAACAGAGAAGATGAATATGAATTCCTGACAAAATTTGAAAAGGTTGCCAAATCTTGTCTCGCCGGAAACGGCAAGTCTCTGTCTAACAATGTAGACTTCTACAGCGGCTTCGCTTATAATATGTTACAGATACCCGAAGACATGTATACCCCATTATTTGTGTGCTCACGTATGGCCGGCTGGCTTGCACATAACATTGAGAATAAGATGTACGACGGCAGAATCATGCGTCCCGCTACAAAATACGTGGGGGAAACCATTCCCTATAGAAAGAGAGAGGAACGATAACTTATGGTAAAGTTGTATGACGGAGGAGCATATCTTGTAAACGGTACCCAGCTGATTCCTGAAGCGGAAATGGCTGAAGGAAACGCCCGGAGAAGTACTCCCATTACAAAAGACGAAGCAAAAAAGGGTACCATTGCATACTCCATTTTAGAAAAACATAATACATCAGGAAACATGGATCACTTAAAACTGCGTTTTGACTCCATGGCATCCCATGACATAACATTTGTAGGAATTATTCAGACAGCACGTGCATCAGGGCTTACCGAATTTCCTATTCCATATGTAATGACCAATTGTCACAACTCCCTTTGTGCCGTTGGCGGAACTATTAATGAAGATGACCATGTATTCGGTCTTTCTGCAGCAAAAAAATACGGTGGCATTTTTGTCCCTCCCCACATTGCAGTCATTCACCAGTATATGAGGGAAATGATGGCAGGCTGCGGTCGCATGATACTTGGCTCTGACAGCCATACCCGTTATGGTGCCCTGGGTACCATGGCAATTGGTGAAGGCGGCGGTGAACTGGTAAAGCAGCTTCTTAAGGACACCTATGACGTTGCCTATCCTGGAGTAGTCGCTATCTATTTAACCGGCGCTCCTGCTCCTTTCATGGGCCCCCATGACGTGGCACTGGCCATTATCGGAGCTGTATTTAAGAACGGTTATGTAAAAAATAAAATCATGGAATTTGTAGGACCCGGAGTCTCATCCATGGACACTGATTACCGAAACGGTGTGGACGTCATGACAACGGAAACAACCTGCCTCTCCTCTGTCTGGAGAACGGATGAGGATACCAGGGAATATTTAAAACTTCATGGCAGAGAGTCTGACTATGTGGAATTAAACCCAGGTGAAACCGCTTATTATGATGGTGTTGTTTATGTGGATTTAAGCACCATTAAGCCAATGATTGCCCTCCCCTTCCATCCAAGCAACACCTACGAGATTGATGAACTGAATGATAATCTGGCTGACATTTTAAGAACTGTAGAAAAAGAAGCTGCTCACATACTTGGAACTGCCAAAGCCAGCCTCTCACTGACGGATAAGATTACAGATGGAAAACTGATGGTTCAGCAGGGCGTAATCGCAGGCTGTGCAGGCGGCAATTACTCCAACGTAATGATGGCTGCACACATGCTGTCCGGAAAAGACTGCGGAAATGATATCTTTAATCTTTCCGTATATCCATCTTCCCAGCCGGTCTATATGGACCTGGTAAAAAAAGGTGCCATATCCCAGCTGATGGCTGCTGGTGCCACGGTGCGGACCGCATTCTGCGGTCCCTGCTTCGGTGCCGGTGATACGCCGTCAAACAATGCATTAAGCATCCGCCATACCACAAGAAACTTCCCCAACCGGGAAGGCTCCAAGCCTGGTAATGGCCAGATATCCTGTGTGGCATTAATGGATGCCCGCTCCATCGCTGCAACTGCCGCAAATGGCGGATATCTTACTTCTGCCGAATACTTTGTGGATGAATATACCGTTCCTGCCTATGAATTTGACTCCTCTTCCTATGACAGACGTGTTTATCAGGGATACAAAAAAGCAAGGGAAGACGAATCCTTAATTTTAGGACCAAATATAAAAGACTGGCCCTCCATGAGTGCCCTCACCGACAATATTTTATTACGGGTATGCTCTAAGATCATGGACCCGGTTACAACCACCGATGAGCTGATTCCTTCCGGCGAGACCTCTTCCTACCGTTCCAATCCACTGGGACTTGCGGAATTCACTTTATCCCGCAGGGATCCGGAATACGTGGGCCGTTCCAAGGAAGTAAACGAGTTAGAGAAGGTCAGAAAATCCGGTTCCTGCCCGCTTAAAGCAGATCCGGAACTGGAATCCGCCTTTCATGCTCTGAAGGAATATTTAAAACAGCCGGATTTAAAAGCCGGTGAAACAGAAATCGGCAGTGTGATCTATGCTGTAAAACCGGGAGACGGTTCTGCAAGAGAACAGGCTGCAAGCTGCCAGAGAGTTCTGGGCGGTCTGGCCAATATCGCAAACGAATATGCTACCAAGCGTTACCGTTCCAATGTAATGAACTGGGGTATGCTGCCATTTTTACTGGATGAAGATCCGGACTTTGAAATAGGTGACTTTATTTACGTTCCTGATATCCGTACCGCACTGGACGGTGCGATGGATCATATACCAGCTTATGTGGTAAAGAATAAAACAGGAAATCCCATACACGAAATCCGGCTCCATATTGCAGATATGACACCGGAAGAACGTGAAATTGTCAAAGCCGGATGTCTGATTAATTACAACAGAAACAAAAGCAGCCAGTTATAATTGATAAAGCCGCAGCTTACAGGTAGAATTCCTCCTGTAAGCTGCGGCTCGTATTTTGCAGAAAACAGTCTCCTGTTATTGACAGCACTGAAAAACTGTGTTATATTCAATCTACCAACCGGTAGTTTAATTGTATGGAAAGGATTCAACACATGGGTCAGGGAGCAGATACAAAAGAACGGATTATGCAGGCAGCATTGGAGGAATTCTCTCTTCACGGCTTTGAAGGTGCCCGTATGGAAAAGATCGCGTCAAAAGTCGGCATCAACAAAGCCTCTCTCTATTTTTATTTTAAAAGTAAGGAACAGTTGTTTCGCGAACTGTTCGATATCATTGTAAAAAAACATTATAATTACTTAACAACCATTTTTCATAAGTATCAGGATCTGCCTGCCAGAGAGCTTCTGTCTTCTGTTTATAAAGACTATCTGGAATATCACTGGGGTAATACAGAGATGGACTTCTGGAATATGGTTTATTACTATCCCCCGGAACAGATGAAAGAGGAAATCATTCATTTTACCCAGGACAGTTTCGATATTTTTAATGCCCAACTGACTTCTGTTATGAAGAAAGGGATTGAAAAAAAAGAGCTTCAGCCATTAAATCCGGCAGATATGGCAGCCACTTTTTACTATCTGGTCACCTGTATTACCCTGTCTACGGGTTTAATGAGTATGGAACAGGGGCTCCGTCATATGGATTCCTGTTTTGAAATATTTTGGAATGGAATAAAGGGTGTATAGCCCCTTTATTTTTACAGTATTATCTACCTAACGGTTGGTATATTATTTAGGAGGTAATTTATAATGGAACACAGATTATTAGGAAGATCCGGTATTAAAGTAAGCCCCATGGGAATCGGCAGCTGGGCGATCGGCGGTCAGTTTTATATGGACGGAAAAATTGACGGCTACGGCCAGACAGACGATGAGACTTCCATCAAAGCCATTTTGACCGTTTTGGATCTTGGAATCAATTTGATTGACACATCAGATGCGTACGGAATCGGTCACAGCGAAACTGTGATCGGAAAGGCGATTGAAGGAAAAAGGAATCAGGTTGTTCTTGCAACAAAATTTGGCTACATGGGAAATGAAGCTGCACGGACGCTGCACGGTTACAATTTAGATCCCGGATATATAGAAAGAGCCTGTGAGGCCTCCATGCGCCGCTTAAAAACAGATATCATTGATTTGTATCAGCTTCATGTCTGGGAGATAGGTTTGTCAGAGATGGAATCCGTTCTGGATACTCTGGAACGAATGACGGAGAAAGGGAAAATCAGAACCTACGGCTGGAGTACCGATCTGGTAAACGGAGCAAAGATTTTTTCAGAAAACAAAAACTGCAGTGCCATTCAGCATCAGTTAAATATCCTTCAGGATGCCCCCGAAATGATTCAGCTCTGCGAGGAAAAAAATCTGGCAAGCATCAACCGCAGTCCTCTCGCCATGGGATTTTTAAGCGGTAAATTTAATCAGGATTCCTTCCTTACCCCTGATGATGTAAGAGGTGCAGGCCATTCCTGGACAGAAGCAGTCTTTAAAAACGGAAGACCTGCACCGGAAGTTTTAAAGAAACTTCATGCAGTACGGGATATTCTTACCAGCAGCGGAAGAACCCTGGTACAGGGCTCTCTCGCCTGGATCTGGGCAAGAAGCGGCGTGACCATTCCAATTCCAGGCTTTAAAACCCCACAGCAGATAATGGAAAATGCCGGAGCCATGGAACTTGGAATGCTTACACCTGAACAAATGAAAGAAATTGATCAGCTGTTAAATCTTACTTAACAATTTCCTCTGCCTGTGCATCGGTAAGCTGCACATGATAAAAAAGATCATAAAATGTTTTGACATCAGACTTTACATCTTCATGATACTGCTCCGGATAAACCAGGTTGCCAAGCCATAGAATGCCAATCATCCGGTTGACGGAAGGAGGATTGCTCATGAAGCTGTAAGGAGCTGATGGAATCTGATAAACATGTCCTTCTTTCACAGCATTTAATTCAGCCCAGACGGAATCCGTTGTGATAGTCTGATAGAGAGCTTCAGAATCTGCCAGAATAATATCCGGCTGCCAGAGAAGAAGCTGTTCCATAGACACCTCACTACCGCCTCCGCTTGATGCCTGATCTACTTTTGCTGCATTCTCCGCTCCGATCTGCTCGATTACGCGGGCATGTATGGAACCTTCCGCATTGGTATGTAATCCATTGTCTCCGATTGCAAAATATACCGATTTCTTTTGATCCGCTCCCAATGAAGCCTTGGCAGTTTCCGCTTTTTTCAAAGTGCTGTCGCAGTAATCAGCCAGCTTTGCAGCCTGTTGCGTTTCCCCTGTAATTTCTCCCAGCATTTTGTATGCAGAGCTCATTGAGTCTAAGTCTGCCTCTACAAACACAACCGGTATCCCAAGCTGTTTGGACAATGCATCCATATCTTCCTTAACGGTCTTTTTTGCCTCGCCGATATCGATGATCACATCAGGTTTTGCAGCAATCAGCGCTTCCATATTCAGATTGGCGTTCTTCCCATAAAATTGTCCGAATTTCGGAAGTCCCCAGTATTTTTCATCAATATACTTCTTTGCATCATCTGAAAAATCTGATGCAAGACCTGCCAGCTTATCAGGCGCTACTGTGTAAAGCACGATCTGGGCAAGCGGACCAGAGGGAGCAATTTTTTGAATATCTTCGGGCAGTGTTACCTCCCGTCCTGCGGAGTCGGTAAACACCCTTGTCTTTTCCCCAGTGCTTTCTGAAGAGTTTTTTTCAGTACTCTCCGATGGTAATACCGTGGTAGCTTCAGACTGTACAGCGGTTGTCTCTTTTGTCTCTTTGGTATCTGTCTTTTGACAGCCATAAATCAGAAAAGCTGTACATAGTGCGGCTGCCAGAACCAATCCCCTCCTGTATTTTCTCATAAATCCTCCATTCTGCCTTTCAGGCAATGTTTATTTTTCAGTGATACGAACCGGAGTACCGGCGCGGATCACCGCTTTTTTCTCTTCGTTCTTTACCAGCCCTTCCAGCAGTATTCTGTCCCGTACTAAAGTTCCCGCAAGCTCGCTGACACCAAATTCAAAGAGCTTGGGAGCCAGGGGAATGCTAGGTCCTACTAAAATGATCTTCGCATTCCGTGCTAAGTTAAGAAGTCTTGGCAATGTTTTATTTATCAGTGTAAAGCCGGTAATAAACACATAATCCATTTCCTCCAGCAGAAATTCACAGGCGGTGTCGGGATAATCATTTTCTCCAGGATCCCGCTCCAGAATAACACATGTACCCGCTTCCTTTAAAAACTCCTCTGCATAACAGAAATGTCCGATTGTAGCCACTTTTTTTCCCTTAAAATCTGTTTTATGGGCTAAAAATGTATCCTCACTGGACAGCATGGCAATCTGGCCGGCTTTATCAAGCCGTTTTAGAGACTCATATTGATTGTAATAAGCATTAATGGCTGCTGCACCAATACTGGCCTCTGTGAAATTCCAGGATTTTATCAAACCAGCCGCTTCTTTCCAGGACATATCCTTTACATCTTTTTCCCTGCTCTTTACCGTGCATAAAGGATTTGTGGCGGCTGTTCCCAGACAGCTGCCTGCAGTAACCATTGTGCAGTAAGTTCCGGAGAAATAATCATTTACTTTCACATCATCCGGTATCGGTTCGATCAGACAGTCATACAATTCCCACATATATAGTTCTCCTCCCCTGGCATGCATATCTTTCTTCCGCTGCTTCCCTCCTCATAAATATCAATCGGGACCTGATAAAGCTTCTGAAGAAGCTCTTTTGTCAGTACTTCCGATGGCTCCCCCAAAGCTGCAACCGCCCCATCCATCATGACCATGGCCTGATGAGCAAAATAAAATGCATGCTCCGGATTATGAGTGGACATGACAACCAGATACCCCTTTTGGGATAAATTCTTTAACTCTCTCATAACTCTGATCTGATTTCCGTAATCCAGGCTGGCACAAGGCTCATCAAGCAGAAGAATCCTGGCTTCCTGGGCTATTGCCCTTGCTATGAGGACAAGCTGCTGTTCACCGCCGCTTAATTGGCTGTAAATACGGTCCTTTAACGCTTCAATTCCCATTATTTCCAGCGCCTTTACGGCTTTTTCTCTCTCCTTTTTACCAGGAGATCCAAACAAAGGCAGAGACGCTGCAGTTCCCATCATAACCATATCAATGACCGGAAACGCAAATACAGAATCATGATTCTGCGGAATATATGCAATCTTTTTTGCAAGCTCCCTTTCCGTATAATCTTCCTGTTTCATTTCATCAATTAGAATTGTCCCGTGAAAACCTCTTAATAAACCAAGAATACAGCGAAACAATGTACTCTTTCCTGCCCCGTTTTTTCCAAGAACACAGATTAACTGCCCTCCTTCAAATGTAAAGGAGGTTTTTTTCAAAACCGGATGCCTCTGATAGGAAAATTCCACATTTTTTATCATCAGTTCCATAATGTCTCCCCTTTTAAAGCCTGTTTCCTTCCTTTAAGATCAGATACAGGAAAAATGGTGCTCCCACAAATGCAGTTAAAATACCAATGGGAATCTCACTGGTTGCAATGAGTCTTGCAAAGTTGTCTACAATCAGGAGAAAACTCCCTCCAAGGAGAAGAGATGCAGGTAAAAGTCTCCTGTAATCGCTGCCAACCAGCATTCGGGCCAAATGGGGTACAACCAGTCCCACCCAGCCGATCAAACCACTTACAGATACAGATGCAGATGTAATCAGGGTAGCTCCAAGCACAACTGCCAGCCTGAGCCTTCCTGTATGTATTCCCATACTTCTTGCCTCTTCATCCCCCAGGCTTAATACATTAATTCTCCATCTGAGAAGATATATGGGCATGATTCCTATAATAATCCATGGAGCGGCAAAGAACACATCCTTTTGGCGAATAGATGCCAGGCTTCCCATAAGCCAGTAGGTAATGACCGGAAGCGTATTGGTAGGATCTGCTACAAGCTTAATGAAGGAAACAGCCGCGTTGGCAAGAGAACTGACCATAATACCGGATAGTACCAGGCCCAGTACCTGATTATACGGAACACGGCTGCTCACAAGACAGACAATCCCCACAGCAGACAGACCGAAAACAAATGCACACAAAGATACACCGCCATATCCTAACGAAAGGAATAATCCTAAAGCAGCACCAAATCCAGCGCCTGATGATGCCCCCAGCACATCAGGAGAAACCATTGGGTTTTTAAAAATCCCCTGGTAAGCTGCTCCTGCAAAGGAAAGTCCTGCACCGATCAGTGCCGCCATCAGCACTCTTGGAAGCCTGACTTGAAAAACAACAGTTTCAACCTGAGACGGCCAGGATGCCTCAATGGGAAACACACGTGACAGCAGGACTTTCAAAAGCGTTGCCGGATAAACAGGATAACGTCCCAAAAGGAAAGAACCAAAAAAACAAACCACAAAAAACGCAGCTATAATAAAAAGCCGATTGTTATAACGTTTTTCCCTATCTCCCACTGTTTTTAAATCCCTTCACTTAAATATTTTAAGATCTTCTCCCTGACCGCATCCTCATCCTTACGCCAAAAGGTCAAAAGCTGGTTGTCCTGATTCATTAAAACAGCTTCTTCCAGCTCATCGCGAAGATGGGAAGCAGAAGAATTGCATCCATGACGGCTCAACATCATTGCAAAATTTTTCCGGCTCTTAATCACTCCAATACAGGGTTTTGGACCTTTCATGCAGTCATGAACCGCTTCCATAAATTCAGGTATTAAAAGTTCCACTCCGCCAATCTCATCCATCAGTATGAGTTTATTATCTCCATGAACGGAAAGCAGTTTCCTGCCTTCATTCTGAAACACCTCCGGAACTGATACCATTCCTTCTTTCATACGTCTTAAGAATATGTTGGTAAGCCCTTCCTGATAACAGGCTATCGGCTCCCACTCCTCTTTGGCAGAAGCCAGCCGGAAACCAGCTGTATCCCCGTTTTCATCAATCAGCCGCTGGGAATAGAATCCGCCTGTAACAGCCCGGAATGGTTTCATGCACTGAAAAAGAAGTGTGGTCTTTCCTTCTCCTGAATCTCCCGTTAAAAAAAGACTTTTTCCCATTACCTGCGTCTTCCTTCCCGGCCTGCCCTGATGCTGATTAACTCTCCTGCAACACTGATGGCTATTTCAGCCGGTGTTTCCGCATATATTTCCAGGCCGATGGGGCTGTGGCAGCTGTCAATTTTATCACCTGCAATACCGTCCGCCATAAGCTTTTCTCTTATAGATGCCAGTTTTTTTCTGCTTCCTATTACTCCCACGTAGCAGGGATTTCTGGTTAGAATCTGTCTCTGCACAACGTAATCTGACTGATGGCCTCTGGTCATTATGCACACATAGTCACATTCCCTGATCTCCAGATAGTCAAAGATGCGTTCAAAGTCTCCTGTAATGGTTTTCTCAGCTGCAGGGAACAGAGTCTGGCTGGAAAACTCAGCACGGTCGTCAAAAACCACGCACCGGAAGCCAATATGAGTGAGAACCGGAACAATCTCCTGAGCAACATGTCCGCCGCCAAAGATATAAACACGGCCGGCACTGACAAGAGGTTCACTGTAATATTTGTGCGCTCCAAAAGAAAGCTGAACCGATTTATTCTTAATCAGCTCTTCCTTTAAAGCCTGGTCCGGTTCCTCAATTCCAAAAAAACCTGAGGATTCATTATAAAGTCCCATTCCCCACGCCGTTTCGTCAGTGATATCCATGATAAGCCAGCTGTTTTCATCTCTTTCAAATGCTTTTTCTATCTCCCGGCAAAGATTCTGAAATCCCAGATTTTCATGATCCAGATATTGAAAATAAACCACCACATCTCCGCCGCAGATCATCCCCAGATCTGCCACCTGTTCCTTTCCCAGCACAAAACCATGGGTGTAGGAAAGCTTGTCTTCCATTGCTTTCAGTGCTCTTTCCACAGACTTAAACTCTACTGCGCCGCCCCCTATGGTCCCTGCAGTCGTTCCATCTTTGCGGACCAGCATATGGGACCCGGATCCTCTTGGTGTGGAGCCTGAGCTGGCAATAATCGTAACCAGAACAGCATCCTCACCCCGTAATAGTGTGGATAATACTTCATGAAACAGCTGTCTCATCATAAACCCTCCTCAAAGTATTTTTTTAACAGTTCTTCTGCCTTTTCTTTTAATTCCTTTTCAAACGCCATATATTTTTCCATTAAATCCACTGCCTTTGGTGTAAGCTGTGAAAATCCCCCTTCTAAACCGCCTGACTGTGTGACCAGCAAAGGATACCCCAGCTGGTTTTCTGCATTCTTTAAAAGCTTAAAGCCCTTGCTGTAAGACATATTCATCTGACGGCATGCTGTCTGCATGGACCCTGCATGCTCAATCAGCATTAGAAACTGCGCCATCTCAGGACCGAAAAACACTTCATCAAATTCCAGGGACAGACTGACAGACGGGCGCATGACATGGTGTCCCAGAGCCGGATATACGGCAGTATCCTGATTTGATTCAACCGCTTCGATAATCCCCTTATCATCTACCGGGATTTCTTCGATCAACGCATCTACCCCTTCCTGCCTTAAAGCCCCTCCTAATCCCCTTTCGCCCCTGTATGTGAGCAGGGATGGAATCAGATCTTTATGGATCATAACCGGATGGCCCCTTCTTCCCTCATATACCGGACAGGAAGCCTTCCCGCTGCATTCCATTATCTTTTTAATTGTTTCCGGAAGAAGCAATGGGAATTTTGGGGGAAGAATTAAAATTCTGTCGCACAGATCCTCTATGTAGCGAAGCCCCATTCCAATGCTGTCAAACATCTGGGAGTTCTCATACTCCTCATTTCTTAAGCAGATAACCCTTAATTTGGATATATGTTTTTCTACTTCCTTCGCATCCCTGCCGGTAATCACCACAATAGGATCGACCCCGCACTGTTTCAGTGTGGTTATAATCCTTCTGATAACTGTAGTATGACCAATTGGCAGCAACGGACTGAATGCATTGGCAGAACTATTATGTCCTGCTGCAGTTATGACGGCACCTGTCTTCAAATAAATCCCTCCCACCGTTATGTTTTCAAAAATATAACGCTTCTTAACCTGATTATAATTGATTGGGAAATATTTGTAAACCCATAATAAACGCAAAAACTCCCGGAACGGATAATAATCCGTTCCGGGAGCATGTTAATCTCCAATCATGTTTCTAATCTTTACAGGAGTCCGGTAATTCCAGGTGGAAATCTTTATTCCGCTTCTCCGGCTCGCTGCATGAACAATCTGACCATTGCCGATGTACATGGCAACATGATTGATCGTTCCGCCGCTGCTAGCATAAAAGAGCAGATCACCCGGCTTCATCTCTCCTGATTTAACTGCTTTTCCCATCCCAGCCTGGGAGCCGGAATAATGAGGAAGGCCTACACCAAACTTACTATAGATTGCCATGGTAAATCCGGAGCAGTCCGCTCCTTTTGTCAGGCTGGTTCCTCCCCATACATAGGGGTTGCCTAAAAACTGGAGCGCGTAATTTACGATCTGGGTCCTTAAGGAGGACTGGGCATTGGCTTTTTCTTCAAGAGGTGAGAACTTAATGGCTTCCGGCAGCGCATAACGTACATCAATGTAATCCGTAGAAACAAATGCGCTGCTGTTTTCTTCCAGCTCAATCTCAACCCATCCATCAATCTGCTTTAAAACAGGATATTTCTCATTATTGGATATCTGCGTCCATATTTTGGCATCTGTGGAGGGTTCTGTTCTGGCATTCAGCATATCGGTATTCACCACAGCCATCAGCTCAGCCACCTGCATGGCCTCATCCTTCGCCGCCTGACCAGTGAGTATAAAGTCTGACTTTACATAGCCGGTCACTTTTCCAGACTGGATCTTATACCAGCCGTCATCAGTTGTCTCCAGAATATTACCGGCTGCCTTACTTGGCATCTTAGCGATAATCTTACCGTTCTCACTTGGCTCTTCTCTGACATTTAAATAATTATCTACATCAGAAATACCAATATTCTTGTAATAATTAAAAACCATGGCCTTTAAATCCAGCTTCCTGGCTTCGTTCATGGAATATTCAAGTTTAACATAATCCGCTGACAAATATCCGGTGGGAATCTGCACCCAGCCGTCAGTCTGATCCACCACTTCATACCGTTCATCCGTCAATGCCTGACCAACTACATCAGAGTCGGTAGACGGCTCTTTTCTGATATTTAAATTATCAGTCTGGACGATGGCCCTGAGCTTTACCAGATCCTGAGCCTTCTTCTTCGCGTCATCTCCGGTAATAACAAACTCCGAAGTAATATAACCTTCAATTCCGCCGGAGGAAATACGGTACCAGCCCTGTTTCGTATCCTCTAATATGTCACAGGCACTGTCTCCCTGCAGCTTTCCGATTACATCAGCATCTGTCCCGGGTTCTTTTCGGACATTTAAATACCCGCTTACCTGTACAATACCCAGGTTTTTATAGGAATTAATAACTTCTTCCTTCGCTTTCAGCTCTGCTTCATTCTCTGCCTTTTCATCTGCATCGCCAGCTGCCTTTGTATCCGCCAAAAGAGCTTCAGAACCTGTAGCTGCTGCCGGCCTGGCATTCTTTTGCCTGCTGGCAGTAATTCCCGCTGCGGCAACAACAGATACCAGAAGAATTGCAGAACCTGTGAGTATCAGAATCTTTTTATAATCATTCTTATTGCGATTTTTTTTTGCTTTATCCAAACGGATTATGTAATCTTTTTTCTCGTTGTTGTTTTCCATTCTGTATTTTCTCTCCATCCTCATATATTCATCGGCTGACCGATTCAGATTATGAGCCTATCTGCTACAGTATATCACAATTTATTACATATTGCGACAATTGTATTTCAAAAAATTATTAAGATTATGTTACAAACTAATTAAAAACAGGACCAGAGGCATCTGTTAACGCCCCCGTCCTGTTCATAAGTTTATTTTGCCAGAATCATGCGGTCATTGGAAAATTCCTCTCCGCTGGCTTCTTCAAATTTTTTCAGTAGATCTTCCACTTCCAGTTTTTTCTTTGCCTCCCCTGAAACATCATATATGATACGGCCTTCATGCATCATGATCAGCCGGTTGCCGATCTGAATGGCATCTTTCATATTATGGGTAATCATAAGTGTGGTGAGATTCTGCTCAGCCACAATCTCCTGTGTAATATCAAGAACTTTTCTTGCTGTCTTAGGGTCCAGTGCAGCCGTATGCTCATCTAAAAGCAGAAGCTTTGGCTTTTGAAGCGTGGCCATCAAAAGAGTGAGTGCCTGCCTCTGGCCTCCTGAAAGAAGTCCCACCTTATTGGTCATACGGTCCTGCAGTCCAAGTCCAAGCTTCTGAATTGCATCATAATAAAATGTTTTTTCTTCGGATTTAATTCCCCATGACAAGCCTCTTGCTTTCCCTCTTCTGTATGCAAGCGCCATATTCTCCTGTATCTCCATACCGGCGGCTGTTCCCATCATCGGATCCTGAAAAACCCTGCCGATATACTGGGCTCTCTTATATTCCGGATATCTGGAAATATTAATTCCGTCAATCTCAATCTTTCCGGAATCAATGGGGTATACACCGGCAACCATATTTAACATCGTGGATTTCCCGGCTCCGTTACCGCCGATGACTGTAACAAAGTCTCCTTCATTCAGATGAAGGTTAATGCCATTCAGCGCTTTTTTCTCATTGATTGTATTCTTATTAAAGGTTTTTCTTACATTCTTAATATCAAGCATGATCATTCTCCTCCTTCTGTGTAAGATTTCTTCAGACGAAGCTTTCTCACCACAACAGGCACGCAAAGCGCCACCGCAACAATCACTGCTGACAACAGTTTCATATCATTGGCATTCATACCCATTCTTAATACAACTGCACGGATCACGAAATAAATCACAGAACCCACAACTGCAGAAGTCAGTTTGCTTCCAAAGGAACGAAGTCTGCCCATCAGCACCTCTCCGATTACAATGGCTGCAAGGCCGATGACAATCGCTCCGGTTCCCATACCGATATCCGCATATTTCTGGCTCTGGCAGACAAGACCGCCTGATATTCCAACCAGTCCGTTGCTGATAACCAGCGCAAGAAGCTTCGTCCAGTTGGTA
Source organism: Lacrimispora sp. 38-1 (assembly GCF_049890855.1). Classification (NCBI taxonomy): domain Bacteria; kingdom Bacillati; phylum Bacillota; class Clostridia; order Lachnospirales; family Lachnospiraceae; genus Lacrimispora; species Lacrimispora sp. 38-1. The sequence goes on from NZ_JBANEW010000099.1 coordinate 387,314, forward strand.
TTCACTCCCTGGGCGCGTATCATTGATTCATTGTTTCCTGTAGCACGCATGGCGCTGCCGATTTCTGTTCCAAAAAACCAGTAGAGAAGCGCAATCATGATCACTGCGATTCCAATGCCAATCACAAGAGAGGCAACGGGTTTATTCAGTCCGGTAAGATCAATGAATTTTGATATAATTGTATCGGTCTTTAAAAGGGGAACGTTGCTCTTGCCCCCCATAATCCTCAGATTAACGGACCATAATCCGATCTGGGTTAATATTCCCGCCAGAATCGCCGGAATTTCAAAGATTGTATGTAACAATCCTGTCACTGCACCGGCAGCCATTCCTGCAATCGCCGCCACTGCCAGGGCAACCCACGGATCCACATGAAAATTAAGTATCATAACGGCGCAGACACAGCCGCCCAAAGCAAAGCTTCCGTCTACGGTCAAATCCGCAATATCCAACAACTTATAGGTAATATAGACACCTAATACCATAATCCCCCATAAAACTCCCTGAACCACCGCGTCCTGAAGGGATACCAGTAAACCGTTCATCAATCATTCCTCCGCATACTTTCTTTTCACAGGCATAAATGCCTTACATAAAAAATGCCTGATTCATCTTTTATGTAAAGCATCTATGGATTACAGGCGGTCGTTTTCCAGACCGCCTGTTCATTTCAACCATTTTATTCTTTCTGTTTTTATTTCAGACCGGATAAATCAATACCCAGTGTCTTTGCAGTTTCTTCATTTACAGACAGTTTGCACTTTTCAAGGGGAAGATATTCAATCGGCATTTTAGAAACGTCTCCGCCTTCTGTTAAGATCTTCACTGCCTGCTTGCCGGTTAAATAACCAAGCTCATAATAATCGATCCCATAAGTTGCAAGACCGCCGGCTTTTACCATTCCTTCTTCTCCGCAGATCGTAGGAATTTTATTTTCGTTGGCAATCATCGCTACCGTAGTCATACCTGCTGCAATGGTGTTATCTGTCGGTGCATAGATTGCGTCCACTTTTCCCACCATGGAGGTAACAACTGTCTGGATCTCATTGGAGCTTGAAACGGTATAATCCACGGCTGTCATTCCTTCCGCCTCAATTGCTTCCTTTGCCATCTTTGCCTGAATTTCAGAGTTGGATTCTGCTGTACAGTAAAGAACACCTACTGTTTTTGCATCCGGGAGAATCTTCTTTAATAAGGAGATCTGTTCTTTTACAGGAGTCAGATCTGAGGTACCGGTAATATTGCCTCCTGGTACTTCATTGCTTTCAACCAGATCGGAAGCTGCCGGATCCGTAACTGCCGTTACAAGTACGGGTATCTCGCTGGTTGCGCCTGCTACAGCCTGAGCTGCCGGAGTTGCTATGGCAAGAATTAAATCATCTCCGTCATTCACCAGTTTGCTGGCAATCGTCTGACAGGTAGGCTGGTCGCCGGAAGCGTTCTGCTGATCAACCGTATAGTTTAAACCAGCATCATCCAGTGCCTGTATAAATCCTTTATTAGAAGCATCTAAAGCTGTATGCTGAACCAGCTGAAGAACTCCGATTTTATACTGTTTTCCATCTGCTGTTTTAGCCGCAGTCGTTGCTGCTTCGCTTGCTTTTTCAGAGCTTTGTGCTGCTGTGGTATCCGCAGCTGCCTCCGTCTTTTCAGGCGCCTTGCCGGAGCATGCAGCAAGGGACAACATCATGACACCTGCAAGTGCCAGGGATAGTGCTTTCGCTTTCTTTTTCATAATTTCTCTCCTCTTCCTTCTAAAACTTGTCCTGTTCAGAACTTAATTTGTATCATACTACAAAAAATAACCTCCGTCAATTTTATTGCTTTAAATTTATGTGTTTTTAAAGTGCTAAAGTACATTTTCATCAATTTTAACTAATTTTTCAATATAAAACCGTTATTTTTTATGCAAAAAACCGAAGAACAACAGTCCTTCGGTTTTTTTTCTATTCTTTAACTGGCAAGAAATCCCTTGCCTATAATTTCGCTTGAATTGGAAATGAGTACAAATGCAGACGGTTCCACACTGCGTATATAATTCCGAAGCTTAAGTGCCTGAGAACGCTTCATGGTTGTCAGAATCACCGTCTTTTTATGGTGGCTGAAAGCACCCTGGGCTTCATATACCGTAGCACTGCGATTCAGTCCATGAATAATATAATCGCAGATCGGAGCGGGATCATCACAAATGATGCTGAAGCATTTACAAAGATTCATGTTCTCAATGACATCATCAATTACCAGTGATTTTGCCATTAATCCCAGGGAAGAAAACAGTCCCGTCTCTGGTCCGAAAACAAAATAAGCGATTATCACTCCGGTTACATCCACTAACAGAAGAACAGTTCCGATATTAAAGCTGGTATACCGTTTTAATATCATCGCAATAATATCCGTGCCTCCGCTTGATGCTCCGATGTTAAACAGAATCGCGGTTCCAACACTTGGCAGAAGTATGGCAAAAATCAGTTCCAGCAGCGGCTCTTTTGTCAGTGGTTCGGAAATCGGGCATACCTTTTCCAGAATATATAAGAAAACCGACATCAGGACACTGGCATAGACGGTCTTAACACCAAAACTCCGGCCTAAAAACAGAAATCCAAGCACAAGCAGCACAGTGTTCACAATCGTAGTAAACTGACTAGCTGACCAATGGGTTAATGCGCTGATCACAGTCGCAAGCCCGGTCACACCTCCGAAAGCAAAATTATTGGGAAATTTAAAGAAGTAAATCCCCACCACCATAATCCAGATACTGAACGTAATCAGTCCATACTCCGTAAGCGTTCTCAGTGTTTTATTTTCTATCTGCTTCATGACTGTTAATATGTCCCCCTCCGGCTCATCAGTCCGGTTCCGTATTCAGTAAACGGAGACTTTCCATCCGTTCCCACTAGAATATAACTCAAAGGGAGCATAATTACAAACATGATTCTATCTGATAGTATCACAGTCTTTCTATTGTGGCATCGGTTTAAATCCCATACTGGTGAGAAATCGCTTAAATCCGGCCCTTCCTGCCTCATCGTATTTGAATACACCGGCATCCTCAAGCACCCGTTCAAACACAAGGCCAACCTCTTTTTTTAATATTTCATCTATATTATCTTTTGTGAAGGATTCATATCCTGTGCGGAAGGAATCAACCCAGTCTCCATGCTTTTCAATTATTTCATTGCTTCTTAAGTCTCTGCCCTCAATCAGATATTCCGATATAAGGTTTAACTCTTCCTTCAGTCTGGATGGAAGAACAGCAAGTCCCATTACTTCAATTAAGCCAATATTTTCTTTCTTTATATGGTGCAGCTCTTCATGGGGATGATAGACTCCGTAAGGAAATTCTTTTGTCGTAATATTATTTCTCAGTACAAGATCCAGTTCATATTCATCGCCCCGTTTTCTTGCAATGGGGGTTATTGTATTATGAGGCTGTCCGTCAGTATTTGCAAAAACAAATACTGATTCATCGGTATAGGCTCTCCAGGATTCCAGTACTTTTGTACCAAGTTCAATTAAATCCTCCGGTTTTTTGCTTCTTGTACGCAGAACAGACATGGGCCATTTCACGATACCGGCAGTCACATGTTCAAACCCCTCTATGGAAAACAGCTCTTCTTCTCTGGCTTTCGCCATTGCAAAATCATAATTTCCTCCCTGAAAATGGTCATGGGATAAGATTGATCCGCCTACAATGGGTAGATCTGCATTAGACCCCAGAAAATAATGAGGAAACTGCTTTACAAAATCAAATAATTTTACAAAGGTATCCCTTTCGATCTTCATAGGGGTATGAGTTCCGTTGAAAACAATACAATGTTCATTATAATAAACATATGGAGAGTATTGAAATCCCCACTGGCTGTTATTGATCTTTAAGCGTATGATTCTGTGATTATTTCTGGCTGGATGATCCGCTCTTCCCGCATACCCCTCGTTCTCCATGCAAAGCTGACATTTGGGATAACCGCTTTGTTTTGCAAGCTTTGCTGCTGCAATGGCTTTTGGATCTTTTTCCGGCTTTGATAAATTAATGGTGATATCCAGATCTCCATATTTGGAAGCAGTGACCCATCTCATATCTTTTTTTATCCGATACCGTCTGATATAATCAGAATCCTGACTCAGTTTATAATAATATTCAGTGGCCGCCTGAGGCGTCTGATGATTGTATAATCCCCAGAATCTGGTTTCTACTTCACTTGGTCTTGGCATCAGACAGTTCATCAGCTTGGTGTCAAGCAGGTCCCTGTATGTAATGCTGTTTTCAGGAATGATTCCAGTTTCAAATGCATAGTCCAGCAACTCGCCTAACACCTCTTCCAAATCTATATCACCCGGCTCATCCTGCGGCTCTTCATACTCGTCCAGCCACAATACGTCGAGAATCTGATTTACTGCATAATAACGGTCTTCCTCACTGATCAGCCCTGTTTCCAGCCCATAAGTTACCAGTTTCTTAATTGCCTTATCAATCATTCTGCTATTCCTCCTGGATTTCATTCCATCTTTTGTCTCTCCCATTATACCTTTGACAAAGCCTTAACACAATATAATATCTTTCTGATTTAATACAATTTTTTTATAACATCCCTGATTCTGCTGATGATCATGGATCCCAGTATACCAATGACCAGACCTGCTGCCGTACCGGCTATTAACAGCATCGGAAGATAAAAAAACACTCCCGCCTGCTTCACCACAAAGGCTGCCACAGTAATCTGTCCGATATTATGTCCGATTCCCCCCAGAATACTGATTCCCGAAGTTCCAAACCAGTTCTTTTTTTTGCAAAGAACCATAATGGCAATGCTCAGTCCCCAGCCTGCCAGACTGTACAGCATGGCAAATAAGTTCCCGAACGTAAATCCTGTCAGTACAATTCTAAGAAGAGAAACTACTATGGTTCCGGAGGTTCCCACGGTATAAAGCCCCACAACAGTTACCAGATTTGCCAATCCCAGCTTTACACCCGGTATACCAAGGGAAATAGGGATGAGACTTTCCACAAAGCTGAGAACAAAGGCAAGTGCAATCAGCATTCCGTATAGTGCGGCCATGTGTGCCGATTTCTTTTTATTCATTTTAAAGCTCCTTCTTTTTAACCTGCAGATTCCATCTTATCACACTTACGTACCGGTGTAAAAAGAAAAATCCCGGAAAAGGGCAATTCCTGCCGGTTTCCGGGAATATATGATTCTACTGCTGTTTTGATGCCTGGCTTAAACAGTCTTTCACTCCGTTTACAAATCCCATTAAGTTAATGCTGACAGAAGATACGGAATCTGTATATCCTTTTTCATTCACAAGACCTTCCAATGACTGGTGTTCCAGTACATAACCGACCACCGCTTCCGCCTGTTCATGCCACTTAAGACCTTTTTCTGTCATGACATACTTTCCATCCATGGAAAGCTGGCTCTTTTTGGTTCCGTCTTCCTTTAT
>NZ_JBANEW010000100.1:0-557 GCF_049890855.1 Lacrimispora sp. 38-1
AATTGAATAAGGAAACATCAGAAGACAAAGAATTTCTGGTGCCGATGCGCTTAGGGGACACACCCGTTCCCATCTCGAACACGATGGTTAAGACCTAAGCGGCCGATGGTACTATACTGGAGACGGTATGGGAGAGCAGGTGGGTGCCAGATTACATAAAAAAAATCACTTGAAAAAGTGTTTTATATAGAACGGACACGTTCCAATGGGTGGAGGGAAAAGCGAAACCTGTGTTAAAGAATGTGTTAACCTGATTCAGCAGGGCAGTGCTGTTTTATATAACTGGTTTTTACCAGTGATTTGTGAGTTTGAGTTAATCGAGCTTTCAAATGACTGATAAACTTCAGTCAGAGCGGTACCATTACGAAGCGCACTTCGAAAAGCTTACGCTTTTCTCAGTCACGGCGTTTCACGCCTATACAATCAAATAAAAAACTGCTTATGAAAGCAAGCTTTCAACACAGTTTTCCATATGATTGTGCATGCTTCTGGTTGCATCGCGCATGTACCTTGAAAACCACATATTGAAATATATCTAGATAGAGTCTTTGCAAAAA
>NZ_JBANEW010000101.1:0-873 GCF_049890855.1 Lacrimispora sp. 38-1
TCGACGACCACTTCCAACGCCCCGGGATCACCAACCTCAATAATCGGTTCGCCGGCCTGAATCACACCCTCGCTTTCGCGCACCACCGACAACACCGCGCCATTGACCGGCGAACGCACCGCCACCCGCTCGATCTTGCCCTGACCGTTGCCCCGGGCGGCAGACACTTCAAGACGGGTGCGGGCCGCCGCGAGCTCATGTGCCATCACCTCCTCATCGAATCGAGCGGAACGCAGAAAGGCTTGCGCCCGATCCGCAGTGGCGCGCGCCTGCTCCAGCTTCTCGTCGGAAACGAACCGGCCCTCGCTCCGTTGCCGGAGCGATTGCAGACGGTCCAGTTCCTGTTGGGCAAATCGGGCGTCGGCCCGGGCGGCAGCCACTTTCTGGCGGGCCGAGTTGAGTGCCGAACGGGCGGACGCCACTTTCGCTTCCGCCTCGGCACGCGCTCGCGCGTCTAAAATGGCCGAGGGCATGGGATCGACTTCGGTCAGCAGCTCGCCAGGAATGACGGCATCGCCGACTTCCAGCACCACACGATGGAGGTAACCGGATACCGGCGCGGAGACCAGATACCGGTCCTTGACCCGGGTCCTGCCCTCCTCGGTAATCGTCACCTCCATGGCACCGCGCTCCGCGGTCGCCAGATCCACCCATACCGGCTCCGGGCGTAGCGACAGAAACACAACACCGGCTGCAAGCACCGCACACAAGCCCCAGAAAACCCATTTGCCTGATATCCGCATCCTGCCCTTCACTTACTCCGCCTCCCGTTATGGCCCCGCGTCGGGCCTGCCGCCTATTCCCGAGTTTTCAGTACCGCGACCAGATCCAGGTTCCGCAGCCGCCGCCAGGCCATCGCGCCGGACAGCAACG
>NZ_JBANEW010000102.1:0-350 GCF_049890855.1 Lacrimispora sp. 38-1
GGTACCACAGCTGCGGTACCGGGTCTTACACCACTGACCGGAAGTGCGCCAGCAGGAACATTTACCTGGAGCAATGTGTCTAAAACAACAACTGGCTATAAACTGGTGACCAGTCCTGCACAGCCGGCGAGTATGACAATCACAGCCGCAGGTCCAAACGAAAAGATCGTGTACTATGAGATTGATGATACGCAGAAGTTCGGCTACACGGTAAACTATTATATCAAAGGTACCACAACAGCAGTACCAGGCCTTCCGCCACTGACAGGAAGTGTACCGGCAGGAACCTTCACCTGGAGAAATGTGCCAAAAACAACAACCGGCTACAAGCTGGTGACCAGTCCTGCACA
>NZ_JBANEW010000103.1:0-51302 GCF_049890855.1 Lacrimispora sp. 38-1
TGGTTATCAGGGATACGGAAGACCGCAGGGCGGCGGCTATCAGAATGACAAGGATGGCGATAACAACCGCGGTCCAAGATCACAGGGAGCACGTACCGGCAGAGACGGAGCACCTAAAAGTTTTGATACTCCGATTCAGGCAAAACCCACCAGTAACAGAGCTACAAAGAATAACTATAAAAATGGCAGGTTTGATAAGAGAGACAAGGATGACGTCAGCAAGGGAAGAACAACAGCAAAGGGTGGAAAAGCCCCCATTCTGCCGCCGGTTCATGTAGAACCTAAAGTTGAGGAAATCAAGACCATTATCGTACCTGAGATTTTAACCATAAAAGAGCTGGCAGAGAAGATGAAACTTCAGCCTTCTGCCATCGTAAAGAAGCTGTTTTTAAAGGGCAAGATCGTTACCCTCAACACAGAAATCGACTTTGAACAGGCAGAAGAAATTGCGATGGAATACGAAGTTCTCTGTGAGAAAGAAGTTAAGATCGATGTCATTGAAGAACTCCTCAAAGAAGAAGAAGAAAATGTGGAAGATATGGCTTCCAGACCGCCGGTTGTCTGCGTAATGGGTCATGTAGACCACGGTAAAACTTCTCTTCTTGATGCAATCCGTCAGACCAATGTCACCTCCAGAGAGGCAGGCGGTATTACCCAGCACATCGGTGCTTATACCGTAGAAATCAGCGGTCAGAAAATCACCTTCCTCGATACACCCGGCCATGAAGCATTTACAGCCATGCGTATGAGAGGAGCTCAGTCTACCGATATCGCTATCTTGGTCGTAGCAGCTGACGATGGTGTAATGCCTCAGACAATTGAAGCGATCAACCATGCAAAAGCAGCCGAAGTTGAGATCATTGTTGCTATCAATAAGATTGATAAGCCAAGTGCAAACATTGACAAAGTGAAACAGGAGCTGTCTGAGTACGAATTAATTCCGGAAGACTGGGGCGGAAGTACAATATTTGTTCCTGTATCTGCGCATACTAAAGAAGGAATCAAGGAACTTCTGGAAATGATTCTTCTTACTGCAGAAGTAAAAGAATTAAAAGCCAATGCAAACCGCCATGCGAGAGGTCTCATCATTGAGGCTGAGCTTGATAAGGGCAAGGGACCAGTTGCTACAGTTCTGGTACAAAAGGGAACTTTACGTGTAGGCGATACTGTTACTGCAGGCTCCTGCTACGGAAAAGTCCGCGCCATGATGGATGACAAGGGACGGAGAGTAAAAGAAGCAGGTCCTTCTACCCCAGTAGAAATTCTGGGATTAAATGATGTTCCTGGTGCAGGTGATGTCCTGATCAGTACAGAGAATGAGAAAGAAGCAAGAAACTTTGCGGAAACATTTATCTCCGAAGGAAAGAACCGGCTGCTGGAAGATACAAAAGCGAAGCTGTCACTGGATGATTTGTTCACCCAGATTAAGGCTGGTAATATAAAAGAACTTCCTATTATTGTAAAAGCAGATGTTCAGGGTTCTGTGGAAGCAGTAAAACAGAGTCTTGTGAAGCTGTCCAATGATGAAGTTATGGTTAAGGTGATTCATGGCGGTGTTGGTGCCATCAATGAATCAGACGTTTCTCTGGCTTCTGCATCCAATGCCATTATCATCGGTTTCAATGTCAGACCTGATGTGACCGCAAAATCCATTGCAGACAGGGAAAAAGTAGATTTAAGACTTTACAAGGTAATTTATCAGGCCATTGAAGATGTGGAATCCGCCATGAAGGGTATGTTAGATCCGATCTTTGAAGAGAAGATCATCGGTCATGCCGTTGTACGTCAGACCTTCAAGGCATCCGGCGTCGGTACCATCGCAGGTTCCTATGTAATGGACGGTAAATTCCAGAGAGGCTGCAGCGTCCGCATCACCCGTCAGGGAGAGAAGATCTATGATGGACCTCTTGCATCTTTAAAGAGATTTAAGGATGATGTAAAAGAAGTTGCAACTGGTTACGAGTGCGGCCTTGTATTTGAGAAATTTAATGATATTATGGAAGATGACATGATTGAAGCATATGCCATGGTGGAGGTTCCACGCTAGGAACTCTCCCCTTGAACGTTCAAAAGATGGGCCCGTTTTACCGGGCTGGTCTTTTTGAATATGCGGGCAGACAGCGAAAGGAATAAGATGCGTAAAAACAGTATAAAGAATACCAGAATTAATATGGAAGTACAGAAGGAATTAAGCCAGATTATCCGTCTGGAAATCAAGGACCCCAGAATTCATCCAATGACAACCGTGGTTGCTGTTGAGGTGACTCCGGATCTGAAATTCTGTAAGGCATATATCAGCATTCTGGGCGACGAAGAAGCAGGAAAAGCAACAATCGAAGGACTGAAAAGTGCAGAAGGCTACATTCGCCGGGAACTTGCCCGGAGAGTGAATCTGCGTAATACACCCGAAATTAAGTTTATACTGGACCAGTCCATTGAATATGGAGTGAATATGTCCAGACTCATTGACGAGGTTACGAAAGACATCAAAGAGTAAGGAGGTGCCATTGTGAGTTTCCTTGAAGCAATTCTCAAAGATGTGAAAGACGTGGCAATACTTGGCCACGTGAGGCCGGATGGGGACTGTATCGGTTCCTGTCTGGCAGTTTATAATTATCTGGAAGAAAATTATCCGGATATTCATGCAGTGGTTTATTTGGAAGAACCATCTGTAAAATTTGCATATTTAAAAAATATTGACCGCATTGTCAGCGATTTTAGCAGGGATCAGAGTTATGATCTTTGTATCTGCTTGGACAGCAGTGATACGCTTCGTTTCGGCGAAGCGGTCAGGTACTTAAACACGGCGAAAAAAAGTCTGTGTGTGGATCACCATATAACAAATATGGGATACGGAACGGAAAATGTAGTCAGAGGAGATGCAAGCTCCACCTGCGAGGTTTTATATGGTCTGCTTGATGAAAGCAAGATCAGCAAAGCGGTGGCAGAATGCATCTATACTGGAATTATCCATGATACCGGTGTATTCAAATATGACTGTACATCTGCAAAAACCATGGAAATTGCGGGAAAGATGATGGAAAAGGGAATCAATTATTCCAGCATCATAGATGACAGCTTTTACCGGAAAACCTATATACAGAACCAGATTTTAGGGAGAGCTTTATTAGAAAGCATCACCTTTCATGACGGCAAATGTATTTTCAGTGCCATCAGCAAAAAAGAAATGGATTTTTACGGTGTCGGCAGCGCCGATATGGATGGAATCATTGACCAGTTAAGAATTACAGAAGGCGTGGAGTGTGCGATTTTCATATATGAAACTTCCTGCAGGGAATACAAGGTAAGCCTGCGTTCCACCACAGATCTTGATGTAAGTAAAATTGCCGTATATTTCGGCGGGGGCGGACATAAAAAAGCGGCCGGCTGTACCATGACAGGAAGTGTTCACGACGTGATCAACAATCTGTCGGATCAGATAACCAGGCAGCTTAATTAGGAGATACATGCAATGGCAGACGGTATTATTAATGTGTATAAAGAAAAAGGCTTTACCTCTCATGACGTCGTGGCGAAAATGAGAGGTATTTTAAAACAGAAAAAAATAGGTCATACAGGCACGCTGGATCCGGACGCGGAAGGAGTGCTTCCTGTCTGTCTGGGTAAGGCAACCAAACTGTGTGACATGTTGACAGATAAAACAAAAACTTATGAGGCGGTACTGCTGCTTGGAATGGAGACTGATACCCAGGACACCACAGGAACCGTTTTAAACAGCTCTCCGGTAGAGGCAGGAGAGGAAGACGTAAGGACTGCTGTCATGAGCTTTCTGGGGCATTATGACCAGGTACCGCCCATGTATTCGGCATTGAAAGTGGATGGAAAGAAGCTTTATGAGCTGGCAAGAGCGGGCAAAGAGGTAGAACGCAAGGCCAGACCTGTGGAAATTTATGAAATCCATATAGAGAAGATGGAACTTCCCAGAGTCACTATCACGGTCAGCTGTTCCAAAGGCACCTATATCCGTACACTCTGCTATGATATCGGCAGAAAGCTGGGATGCGGCGGGTGTATGGAATCCCTCTTAAGAACGCGGGTGTCGGATTTTTATTTAAAGGACAGCCTTACACTCTCAAGGATTGAAGAGCTGCGGGATGATGGAACTTTAGGAGAACATATCCTTCCAGTGGACAAGGTGTTTTCTTCCTGTCCCCAATTGGTGATGAAAGAGGAGTTTGACAAGCTGGTTCATAACGGCAACCCATTTCAGAGAAACCAGGCTGTGGGAGAATACGATATGTCGGATGGTCCTGTCCGTGTTTACGACAGCACCATGGAGTTTATCGGAATCTATGAGCCAGGCGGGGACAGGAGTCTTTTAAAGCCTCAGAAGGTTTTTCTGGGAGGTAGCAGATAATGGAATACATCACCGGAACCAGAGTATTTCACATAGAAGAGCCTGCTGTGGTGACCCTTGGAAAATTCGACGGCCGGCACAGAGGCCACAAAAAGCTGCTGCAGCGAATGCTGGAAATCAGGAAAGAAACGGGATATAAGACAGCAGTATTTACATTTGACATGTCTCCGGGCACGCTTGTAAGCGGAACTCCCCAGACGGTGATCACCACTAATCTGGAGCGGAAGAATAATCTGGAGAGGGCAGGAATCGACTATCTGGTGGAGTATCCCTTTACAGAGGAAACTGCCAGAATGGAGCCTGAGGAGTTTGTAAGACGTATTCTGGCCGGACAGATGAATGCCAGAACCATTGTGGTGGGTACAGACTGTTCCTTCGGATATAAGGGAGCCGGGAATGCGGATCTTCTGGAGCAGCTTAAAAGCCGGTATGGCTATGAACTGATTGTCATCCCCAAGGAGCAGGACGAACACCGGGATATCAGCAGCACCTACATCAGAGAGCAGCTGGATCTTGGAAATATGGAAAAAGCCAACGAACTCCTGGGTGAACCTTATGCCATCCATGGCAAGGTGGTACACGGCAATCATATCGGCGGAGCCATACTTGGATTTCCAACCGCCAATATCCTTCCACCCCCGGAAAAGCATCTGCCTGTATTCGGTGTTTATGTGTCCCGTGTTTATGTAGACGGCAACTATTACGGCGGAATTACCAATATTGGAAGAAAGCCCACAGTAGAGGGTGTTTCCCCGGTAGGTGCAGAAACTTACATTTTTGGTATAGATCAGGATATTTATGGAAAGACTATAGAGGTACAGCTTTTGCACTTCATCCGTCCGGAGCGGAAATTCGAGGGGCTTGAGCAGTTAAAAGAACAGATAGGAAGAGACAGGGAACTGGGATTAGAATATTTGAAGAACCTGCCTGGAAAAGAAATCACTCAGTTGCAGTAGGAAAGGGGCGTTTTTACTGCCCGTTTCACAATTAAAAACTTGCGAAGGAAAGTGCATATGACTGACAAAGCATGGAAAGTACTTGGCTTTGCCATCGCCTGCGGTTGTACCGTATGGATGGGAACAGCAGATGTACAGGCCGCAAGAACAGAGACTGCCGTTAAGACCGGAACGCCTGTAGCAGGCATGGAGGTCTACATGGATCAGTATCAGCAATCCAGAAAACGGGAGTCGACGGAGAACACGGCCGGTCTTACGCAGGAAAAAGTGAGGTATGGAACCTTCAATACTATTTTTGACAACCTTGGGGTAGCAGTTGTGGAGGATTCCTTAAACATCAGGAAAGAACCAAAGAACGATGCGGAAGTCGTAGGGAAATTAAGAAGCCACGCAGGCAGCAGTGTGCTGTCCGAAGAGAATGGCTGGTATAAAATAAAATCAGGGCAGGTAACCGGTTATGTATACGGGAAATACTTAGCCACTGGGCAGGAGGCCAGAGCAATCGCTTATTATGATATGAAGCTGATGCTCCGGGTAGACATCGAGACCCTTCGTGTCCGCAGACAGCCTGATACGAATTCAGAAATAGTGGGAAGAATTCATGAGGGCGAAACGTACCGTTACATTTCCCGTAACGGAGGCTGGGCCAAAATTGAATACAACGGACAGACTGCGTATGCCTATGCACCGGAGAATGCCACCATTGCCTATACCATTCCGGAGGCAGAGAAAAATGGTGATCTGAGGTACCGTGTCGTTAGCTATGCGGTGAAATTCGTTGGAAATCCATACCGCTGGGGCGGAACAAACCCCAATACAGGTGCTGACTGCTCAGGCTTCATTCAATACGTGATGGAGCATGCGGCAGGTGTCCAGCTGGACCGCACCTCCAGAGAGCAGGCTGCTGAGGGAGAGGCAATTCCATCTTCCGTCATGGAGCCAGGCGATCTCTTATTTTATTCCAGCGGCAGGGAAATCGATCACGTTGCCATGTATATCGGGCAGGGAAAGATCGTTCATGCAGCCAATCGCAGAAGCGGGATTAAAATTTCCTCCTGGAACTACAGAAGACCGGTTACCATACGACGGGTGATCGAGTAAATAAAAACGCAGACAGATGCATGCCCGGTGGGCGAACATCTGTCTGCGTTTTTTATTAATCTTTCTTTTTTCCAAGATAAGCAGCTTTTACTGATTCATCTGCGAGAAGTTCTTTTCCAGGTCCTGACATGGTGATCCGCCCGGTTTCCAGCACGTATCCCACATCAGCCGTATGGAGAGCCATATTGGCGTTCTGCTCGATTAAAAGGACTGTCACGCCCTTTTTGTTAATCTCTTTTATAATTGAGAAGATATCCTTTACAATTAAGGGAGCAAGCCCAAGAGACGGTTCATCCATCATGAGGATTCTGGGGTGGCTCATGAGTGCTCTGGCAACCGCCAGCATCTGCTGTTCGCCTCCGGAGAGTGTTCCGGAAAGCTGCCAGCTTCGTTCCTTAAGCCGTGGGAATAAGTCATAGACCCAGTTGATATCCTCATCCAGATTATCATTTCTTAAATAAGCTCCGATTTTAATATTTTCAATGACTGTCATGTCAGGAAATACCCGGCGTCCTTCCGGAACCAGTGCGATTCCCTTTGAAACAATGTCAGGAGTATCCATTCCGATTAATTCCTGACCGTCCAGAGTGATGCTGCTTCCGGCAGAGGGCTTTGCAAGACCCACGATGGAGCGGAGCGTTGTGCTTTTTCCGGCACCGTTTGCACCGATTAAGGTCACAATGCTTTTATCCGGTACTTCAAAGGAGATCCCCTTTACAGCTTCAATTCCGCCGTAGTTTACTCTTAAGTTATCAATCTTCAGCATCGTCGCTCACCCCCAGATATGCTTCAATTACCCGTTCGTTGTTCTGAATCTCTTCCGGCGTACCCTGTGCAATCAGTTTGCCGAAATCCAGAACGTAGATGCGGTCGGAGATCTGCATAACCAGATCCATATGGTGTTCAATCATTAATACAGTCAGGTGGTAGGAATCCCGGATCTGTTTGATAAAATCAGTAAGCTCCTGGGTCTCCTGAGGATTCATTCCTGCAGCCGGTTCATCGAGAAGTAAGAATTTCGGCTCTGTAGCAAGGGCTCTGGCAATTTCCAGCCGTCTCTGAAGGCCGTAGGGGAGAGAAGAGGCAATTTCATCTTTTAAATGCAGTAAGTTCTGCTCTTTTAAAAGAGCGGAGGTCTCTTCCCGCATTCTGGCTTCTTCTTTGCTGTTTAAGCGCAGGGTGGCAGAAAATACATTCTGTTTTGCCCGCATATGTTTTGCGATCAGTACGTTGTCAAAAACAGTCAGCTGTCCGAACAGCCTGATATTCTGAAAGGTACGTGCAATTCCCTTTTTTGTTATGATATCCGGAGTATTACGTACAATGGAGAGAGGTCTGGGTTTTACTTCTCCCAGATACATTTTCTGCATCTTTCCCTTTGGTGTGTTGGAAAGTATGGTCTCGCCCATAAAGTCCACCTGTCCAAAGGTGGGTTCATAGATACCGGTTACGCAGTTAAATGCAGTAGTTTTTCCAGCACCATTGGGACCGATTAAGGCAACGATTTCACCTTCATTTACGTCGAGAGTTAAACCGTTTACCGCCACAACACCGCCGAACTGCATGGTAACGTCCTGCATATGAAGTACATTTGCACTGGTTTTTGCTGTAGCTGACATTATGCGTTTTCTCCCTTCTGTGCTTTATTTTTCTTTTTCAGTTTGTTTGGAATCCCTTTTATCAGCCGGAACAGCCCAGCCCAGGAGAATTCGTTGCTTCCCATGATACCTCTGCGGTAGAAGAGAACCACTGCCATAAGGAGGATTGAGAAGATTACCATACGAAAGCCCGAGCGGAACAGAGGAATCTGAACGCCTGCAATGTAAAGCGGATTGTCAAAGAATCTCAGCCATTCTCTGCCTGCAGTTACCAGGAAGGAACCGATGACGCTGCCGGTGATGCTTCCGATACCGCCTAAAACCACAATCAGCAGGATATCATAGGTAAGGTTGATGGAAAAGGTCTTGGACTCAATGGAGCGCATGAAGATCGCCAGAAGACCTCCGCCCACACCGGTGAAAAAGGAGGAAATAATAAATGCCAGCTCCTTGTAACGGAACAGATTCAGTCCCATGGCCTGAGCAGCCACTTCATCTTCACGGAGAGCCTTAAATGCACGGCCGTAAGAGGAGTTGATCAAAAGAACCATTAAAAGGATACAGAGGGCACAAAGTCCGAATGCAACATAAAGATTTGGAAAGCCTGGAATGCTCTTTAATCCATAAGAACCGTTTGTCACCTTGTTTAACTGAGGTGCAGCAATCACAGCACGGATAATTTCGGAAAATCCCAGAGTAGCAATTGCCAGGTAATCACTTTTTAAGCGGAGAACCGGAATACCGATCAAAGCGGCAACTCCTGCAGCAAACAATCCTGCTATAATCAGAGCAAGCCAGTAAGGGCACTGAAGATTAGCCAGGAACGGAGCGATACCGTCTACATAGTAGACACTGGCTCTGGTTTCCACAGGGATGGTAAGAATGGCCACGGTATAGGCTCCAATTGCCATAAAACCAGCCTGACCCAGGGAGAACAGACCGGTAAAGCCAGTCAGTAAGTTCATGGAAACGGCAACCACCGCATAAATGGCGCTTCGTTCCAGTATGGAGATCTGATAGCTGTACTGGGCACTGTTAGCCTGCAGAAAACCAAGAATGCCGATGGTGAACAATAAGGTAATCAGGGTATAAAGTTTGTTTTTGGAAAATACTTTCTTTTTCATAGATGACACCTCACACTTTATCGGTTGTCTTCTCACCAAACAGGCCGGTTGGCTTGATCAGGAGAATGATGATTAACAGAACAAAGGTAAATGCGTCGCTGAATGTGGAATAACCCATGGCGACCAGAGCTGTTTCCCCAAGTCCCAGGATAAATCCGCCGATTACAGCGCCGGGAATGCTTCCGATACCTCCGAATACTGCTGCTACGAAACATTTCAGGCCAGGTAAGGAGCCGGAGAATGGAAAAACGGTCATACGGTCTGTAAAATACAGAATCGAGCCGACTGCAGCCAGAAGAGAGCCGATGGCAAATGTAAAGGTGATAACGCGGTTGATTTTGATACCCATTAAGGAAGCAGTATCGTAGTCTTTGGAAACAGCACGCATAGCCATGCCGATTTTAGTCTTGTTAATGAGAACAATCAGGGCGTATACAATGATTAAAGTAAGTACTGGTGTCAGAAATGTAACAAATGATGCGGAAAGACCGCCGATTTTAAAAATCTTCTTTAAAAATGGAATTTCCGGATATCCTTTTGGCAGTGCCGTAAATAAGTAAGTAGCCAGGTTCTGCAGCAGGTAGGAAACACCGATTGCAGAAATCATAACAGACATTCTTGGTGCGGTACGTAAAGGACGGTATGCCACCCGCTCAATGGAAACACCTAAAAAGACGGTGATGAGTAAGACGATGGGAATGGCGATATACCATGGAAACGTTGCCATTGCAAAAATCATAAAATAGCCTGCCATCATAAAGATGTCACCGTGTGCGAAATTGATGAGCCGCAGGATGCCGTAAACCAGTGTGTAACCAATGGCAATGAGTGCGTAAGCACCGCCTAAGGAAATACCGGTCAGGCACTGCTGTAAAAAGGTTGAAAGACTCATGTGGCAAAATGCCTCCTATCTGTTTAGTATGGAATATGCATAAAATCAGCCTGCAAATGGAACGAGTGGGGAAAGAATTACGTCCCCACTCATCCGTTCGTGACTGCTTTGTCGCGGTATGTGCGTTTATTTTACTGTAGTTGTTGTTAAGAATTTGAATTTGCCGTCTTCAACGGTCTTGATAAATGCCATATCTTTCTTTGCATCGCCGTTCTCGTCAAAGGAGATGCTTCCTGTAACGCCGTCAATGGTAACTCCCTTTAATGCATCGCGGATTGCGGTGCCATCTGTGGAGCCTGCAGTTTCAATTGCCTTAAGAGCGCTTAAGTATGCGTCATATCCAAGAGCTGCTACGGCAGGAATGATTTCGTCCTGTTTCTGTTCCTTTAAGTATGTCTTGAATCCGGAGATGAAGGAAGCTGCTTCATCGTTAGCCGGTTCTGCCTCATCAAAGAACGTGGAAAGCACGATGCCGTTGGCAGAGTCACCTGCATTTTCAATGATGGTTGAGTTCTCCCATGTATCACCTGCAGCAATGGTAGCCGTAAGTCCAAGCTCGCGGGCCTGCTTGATAATAAGCGGAGCCGTTGTAATGGAAGAAGGTGCGAAGATGATGTCAGGGTTCTGTGCCTTGATGTTGGTTAAGATTGCCTTGAAATCTGTCTGGTTGGTCTGGAACTGCTCTTCGCTTACGATCGTTCCGCCAAGTCCTGTAAATGCTGTCTTAAAGAAAGAACCAAGTCCGGAGGAATAGTCGTCGCCAAGCTGGGTGATGATGGCGGCTTTCTTTGCTCCGTTGTCATTGGCGTAGTTTGCCATAACAGTACCCTGGAACGGATCTAAGAAGCATACACGGAAATAGAAATCGTTGCCCTGGGTAACCTGAGGATTGGTACAGGAAGCTCCGATTGCAGGGATCTTTGCATCTGCGAAGATCTGTCCGGCTGCAATGGATACACCGGAACCATAGCTGCCAAGAACAACGGAAACTTTTTCGCTGACAAGCTTCTGTGCTGCGTTTACGGCTTCTGTCTTATCTGATTTATTATCAACTTCCACTAATTTAACCTGATATTCTTCTCCGCCGATCTTCACAGTGGGGTGAGTCTGGTTTGCATAACGGATACCTAAAACTTCCTGCATTCCGCCGCCGCCGTTCTCTCCGGTGGTTGGTTCAAAAACTCCGATCTTAATTACCTTCTCACCGTTATCCTTTGCAGTCTGGGGACTGGAACTGCATCCGGCGATTACACTGGCGCTTAAGCATGCTACCATAGTCAGTGCAAATACTTTTTTTAATTTCATAATTTTATCCTCCTTTTTGTGTATCTCATGCAAGAACAAGTGTCCTCCGTGTAGACACACGTTGCATTATATTATAGCAGAAGATGAGAAAAGTGCAAGAAAAAAATGAAAGAAAATAATAATATAAAGTAAATTTTTATTTTCAGAATGCTAATATGCTGGAGGCATATAATATTATATAATGCTTATGTGCAATGACTAAGGAAAAGTATTATGTTAATTTGACATATCGGATTGCCAATTTCCATTCCAAAAAAATATTTTATGCTTATTTATAATAGTGTTACTTAGTTTGCTAGAAAATTAAAAGTATTATACTTTATTAACAAAATGTAATATATTAACAGCACTTTGGTTGACATTAATGCTATATGGGTATATTATTTATTTATAGTCGACTATGAGTTAAATGAAACTTGATAAATATTGACAGTGAAATGGTTTTGATTTGATAACTATTTGTGAAATAAATACAATTGATCATTTCATTGTTAATCAACGATGTTTAATTTATGGAGGGACTAAAATGAGTAAAAAAAGAATTATGATTTTATGTTTAACATTGATTATGTGTTTTCCATTAACTGCTTTTGCAGCAGCTAACGTGGGTGTTTCAAAAATACCACCTATAATTAATGATACTGGCATAATTAAACCTGATAGCACTTCAACACCAAGTAAAAAATCAGTTTATGATATTGGTGATAACTATACAGTATCAGGTTCGGCATCACGTAGTGATTTATATACTGATAAATGTTTTAAAGGAGTAACATCAATATCTTATAGTATTACTAATAATAGTTCAAAAGACTTAAAAGTAAATTTATGTAGTTATACTAAATGGGGAAATGTTAATTATGGAGTAAAAAAAGTTACAATACCTGCAAATGGAAAGACATCATCTAGTTTCTCAGAATTAAGTAGCAGTAAATATTATTTTATTGAATTTGCTGCTCCATCAGATTTTAAAGGGACTGTATGTGGAAATCAGTAAAATAATAATAAGTTTTTAAGTAATAAAAGTACCCTAATGTTAAATTATTAGGGTACTTTTTGTTATAATAAGTATCCATCTCCATTTATCTGGAAGATGATATTAAATATATATTTAAGAGGTGAGTATTTGACTACATTTAGTTTGAAGATATTAGCTTTAGTCTTTATGATCATAGACCACATTGGTCTCTTTTTTCCATTAGCGCCAGTCTGGTTTCGATATATTGGTAGATTGTCTGCCCCTATATTTATTTTTTGCATGGTAACAGGGTTTTCCTATACAAGGAATAAAAAAGTCTATCTGTTACGTATGTATCTGTTTGGATTAGGAATGGGAATCCTGGACTACATATTAAACTGCTTCGCAAATGGTGATATAATAAACAATAATATATTTGTGACTTTATTTTGTATTGGGGTAATAATAAGGTTGATTGAATATAAACGTGAAAATCATCCTAAATTCAAGACTTATTTATTGTGTTATTGTGTTTGGCAGGTGGTCGGTCTATTTGTTTGTTTTTATGTTGACATATACTTCGATAATATGATTTTTCTATTCACAGGTTTTATGGGAAATATGTTCTTTAACGAAGGGGGCTTCATTTTTGTATCCCTTGGGGTGATTTTTTATTTTATTAAAGATAACAAAAAATATATAGCAATCTATTATTCTCTTTTTTGTTTCTTATACTCTTTCATTACTATGGCTGGAATAGTTCCCAGAATCATTTCAAGATTAGACTATTATGATTATGATATTCTTTTTTATATATTAAGATTTATTTTTCCTCTTTTAGGATTTCATGTCATCGGTATAGATCGCTATTCAATCCAATGGATGATGATAGGGGCTCTGCCATTTATTTTATTATACAACGGAGAAAAAGGAAAAAGCATGAAGTACTTTTTTTATATTTTTTATCCGGCCCATATCTTAATATTCTTTATTCTAAGCAGAGTGTATTAAAAATTAATTGAAAACTGTCTTGTCAGAAAATGAAAAAAGAGTCCGCCTCATGGTAAAAGAGTGCGGACTCCATAATTCTGATGAATGCTAAAACATTCTATTAATGCTTTACAGCAGCGCGAATAAATTCTCTAAACAGAGGATGAGGTCTGTTTGGTCTGGATTTCAGTTCCGGGTGTCCCTGAGTCGCGATAAACCATGGGTGTTCCGGAATTTCTATCATTTCCACGATACGTCCATCCGGGGAGATACCGGATAACTTCATACCAGCTTTGATTAAATCATCGCGGTAATCGTTGTTTACCTCATATCTGTGTCTGTGACGTTCATGAATCAGTTCCTCTCCGTAAACTTCAAAGGACTTAGAGGACTTGTCCAGAACACAGGGATAAGAACCGAGACGAAGGGTTCCGCCGATATCCTCGATGCCGTTCTGGTCAGGCATTAAATGGATCACCGGATGGGTGGTGGTTTCATCAAGCTCTACGGAATGAGCGTCACTGAAACCGACTACGTGGCGGGCGAACTCCACGATTGCCATCTGCATACCGAGACAAAGACCGAGGAAAGGAATTCTATTTTCTCTTGCATAACGGATTGTGGATATCTTGCCTTCGATTCCGCGGCTTCCAAAACCACCGGGAACCAGAATTCCGTCTACGTCACTGAAGAATTCGGAAGCGTTCTCGTCGGTAACAAGCTCTGAATCCACCCACTTGATATGAACGTCTGCGCGGCTAACAACTCCGCCGTGCTTTAAAGCTTCTACTACGGAAATATAAGCGTCGTGAAGCTGGATGTATTTTCCTACAAGAGCGACGGTTACTTCGCGCTCCGGATGTTTCCAGTTATCGATCATTGCGGCCCAATCCTTTAAATCAGGTTCCGGGCAGGGTAAATGTAAGCTCTCGCATGCAACCTGAGCCAAATGTTCCTCTTCCATTACAAGAGGCAGTTCATATAATACTTCCACGTCCAGGTTTTGTATCACGTGTGTCTTGGGAACATTACAGAATTGTGCGATTTTGCTGCGGATTCCGTCATCAAGGGGCAGTTCGGAACGGCATACGATGATGTCGGGCTGGATACCCATTCCCTGTAAATCTTTTACACTGGCCTGGGTTGGTTTTGTTTTCAGTTCGCCGGAAACTTTCAGATATGGAACCAGGGTCACGTGGATTAAAATCGCATTTTCGTGGCCTACTTCGTGTTGGAATTGTCGGATCGCCTCTAGGAAAGGCTGGCTTTCAATGTCACCTACCGTTCCGCCTACTTCTATAATAGCTATCTCAGTATCGGAGGAATTGTGGTTGCGGTGAAAACGGCTCTTTATTTCGTCGGTAATGTGAGGGATAACCTGTACGGTGCCTCCCCCGAAATCCCCGCGCCGTTCACGGGTCAGTACGTTCCAATAGACTTTACCAGTGGTAACATTGGAATTCTTTGTTAAGCTTTCGTCGATAAACCGCTCATAGTGACCAAGGTCAAGGTCTGTTTCTGCGCCGTCCTCTGTGACGAAGACTTCTCCATGCTGAACCGGATTCATAGTACCTGGATCAATGTTGATATAAGGATCGAATTTTTGCATTGTTACTTTGTAGCCTCTGGCTTTCAACAATCGTCCAAGCGATGCTGCGGTAATACCTTTGCCAAGTCCGGATACAACGCCTCCGGTGACAAATACGTATTTCACTGACATAACAGTGTAACCTCCTTCTGTGATGGTATGGGGATATTTTCAAAAAAAATATTATACGTCTTTTTTAATAAAAAATCTAGTGGTAAATTAAAAAAACTAAGATAATTAAGTGGAAACATTTACTATAAATATTATGTCCTGAAAAGGAGAAAGAAATCATAAAAGAGAATTATAAAAATTTGTCCAGATATTAACCTTCCTTATTGACAAGCAGAAAAAGAATGATATACTAATAAATGTATTTTTACATTAAATAAGGGTATGACAATTACGTCAGGTGAGCCATAGGCCCTTCCTGACGTTTTTTCATGGTCCCAGCCGATGTATAAGGAGGAAAAGTCTATGAAATTGAGGAAAATGGTCGGCCTTGCACTTGCAGGTGTGATGGCACTGTCCCTGTCAGCATGCGGAGGTTCTGCTCCAAAAGCGACTACCGCAGCAGAAAAAACAGAGACACAGGCTTCGGATTCTGCCAAGACAGAGTCAAAAGCTGAAACCACAGAAGCTGCCAAAGGCGGCATTGCCAAAGAAGATTTAAAAGTTGGATTTATCTATGTTGGTGATGAAAACGAGGGCTATACGGCAGCTCATTACAAGGGAGCCATGGAAATGAAAGAGGCTCTTGGTTTATCTGACGATCAGATCATTATTAAATGGAATGTGCCGGAAGACGAAACCTGTAAGGATGCAGCAATGGATCTTGCTGATCAGGGCTGCAACATCATTTTTGCCAACAGTTTCGGACATGAATCCTATATGCTGGAAGCTGCAAAAGAATATCCGGATGTACAGTTCTGTCACGCAACCGGCTTTCAGGCTGCAACAAGCGGACTGAGCAACATGCATAACTACTTTACAAACGTTTATGAATCACGTTATGTATCCGGTGTTGTTGCTGGTCTTAAGTTAAACAAGATGGTAGAAGACGGCAAGGTAAATAAGGATGCAGTAAAAGTTGGTTACGTAGGCGCTTATCCTTACGCAGAGGTAATCAGCGGTTATACTTCTTTCTTCTTAGGTGTCCGTTCCGTATGTCCGGAGGCAACCATGGAAGTGAAGTATACAAACAGCTGGGCAAGCTTTGATCTTGAGAAGGAAGCGGCAGATGCGCTGATTTCCGACGGTTGTGTATTAATCAGCCAGCATGCTGATACAACCGGTGCTCCTACGGCATGTGAGGCAGCAGGCGTTCCAATCGTTGGATATAACATTTCCATGATCGCAACCGCTCCGAAGACAGCACTTACTTCTGCATCCATCGACTGGGGCCCATATGTAACTTATGCAGTACAGAGTGTCATTGACGGCAAGGCCATTGATACTGACTGGTGCCAGGGTTACAAAGATGGAGCAAACTCCATTACAGAACTGAACAAAGATGCTGTAGCTCCCGGAACCGAGGAGAAGGTAAAAGAAGTGGAAGATGCCATCAAGGCAGGAACTCTTCATGTATTTGATACTTCTACCTTTACTGTAGGCGGCAAAAAACTGGAGACCTATAAAAAAGACGGAAGCGATGTGGAGTATATTGAAGATGGTTATTTCCATGAGTCTGAGCACGGTTCCGCACCGGCATTTGATATTTTAATTGATGGCATTACCACCATCGATAACTAAGATTTCGCCGGATATGAACAGAAAGCGGCGCCAGATTATCTGGCCCGCTTTTTGCGGTTGTATGAGACAATGGAAAAATGAGGAAAAAATGAAACGGAGGTTAGCCGGGTGAACGAAAATAATGCCATTGAACTTAAAAATATCACAAAACGGTTTGGCCAGGTAGTTGCCAATGACAAAGTCTGCCTGTCTTTAAAAAAGGGAGAGATTCTCTCCATTCTGGGTGAGAACGGAAGCGGAAAGACTACTCTTATGAATATGATTTCGGGTATTTACTATCCGGACGAGGGACAGATATTTATTCATGGAAAAGAGGTCACCATACGGTCTCCCAAAGACTCGTTTGATCTGGGAATCGGTATGATTCATCAGCATTTTAAGCTGGTGGATGTTCTCACTGCAGCAGAGAACATCATTCTGGGATTACCAGGAAAAGAGATTCTGGACCGGAAAGCAGTGAATGATAAGATCAATGAACTGACCGGTAAATATGGATTTGACTTGGATCCTGACCAGAAAATCTACCGGATGTCCGTATCCCAGAAGCAGACGGTTGAAATTGTGAAGATGCTTTACCGCGGCGTTGATATTTTAATTCTTGATGAGCCTACCGCCGTTTTAACCCCTCAGGAAGCTGACCGTCTGTTTGCTGTTTTGCGCAATATGAAAAAGGCCGGCCACTCCATTATCATTATTACACATAAACTCAATGAGGTTCTTTCCCTTTCTGACCGGGTGGCTGTTTTGAGAAAAGGTCAGTACATTGGTACCATTGATACAAAGGACGCCACAGAAGAGTCCTTAACGGAGATGATGGTTGGGAAAAAGGTGAGCTTAAATATCGAGCGTCCGGACCCGGTATCTCCCAAAGAGCGTCTTAATGTAAAGGGACTGACCTGTATCAGCAGGGAAGGGGTAAAGACCTTAAACAATGCATCCTTTACAGCCAACAGCGGTGAAATCCTTGGAATCGCGGGCGTGGCAGGAAGCGGACAGAGAGAGCTTCTGGAAGCAATCGCAGGCCTCATTCCGTCTGCGGAAGGCTCCATTTCCTATTTCCCGCCGGAAGGAGGGGAAAAGGAACTGACTTCCATGACAGCGGCCGAGATTGCAAGAATCGGAGTCCGTTTATCCTTTGTTCCGGAGGACCGTCTGGGAATGGGACTTGTAGGAGCCATGGATATGACAGATAACATGATGCTTCGAAGCTACCGGAAGGGCAGATCCTTTTTCGCTGACAGGAAAGCGCCAAAGGGTCTTGCAGAGCGCCTGATTGAAGAGCTTGAGATCGCCACTCCGGGAACGGCTGTCCCGGTACGGAAGCTTTCCGGAGGTAACGTCCAGAAAGTTCTGGTAGGAAGAGAGATCTCTCTGGCTCCATCGGTTATGCTGGTTGCTTATCCGGTGCGCGGACTTGACATTCACTCCTCTTACACCATTTACCATCTTCTCAATGAACAGAAGAAGCAGGGAACTGCAGTTGTCTGCGTAGGAGAGGATCTTGACGTATTGATGGAGCTTTGTGACAGAATCCTTGTTATGTGCGGCGGAGAGATCAGCGGCATTGTAGACGGAAGGACCGCCACAAAAGAAGAAATCGGAAAACTGATGATGAAGACAGGAGGAACACAAGGATGAGTAAGGGAAAGGAACCGGTTTTTCAGATGACAAAGCGGGAAGCCATAGAGCCCTGGAAGGCGTGGCTGATCCGTCTGATTGCTGTGGCACTGTCTCTGGTTGTCTGCGCAGGTGTCATTATCGCTCTTACGGGGTTAAATCCGGTAGAGGTTTATAAAGGGATTTTTGAAGGAGCAGTGGGTACAAAACGCCGTGCATGGATGACCATCCGGGATACGCTGGTACTCCTTTGCATTGCAGTCGGTATCACACCAGCATTTAAGATGAGGTTCTGGAATATCGGAGCGGAAGGTCAGGTGCTCATCGGAGGCGTGACCTCTGCAGCCATGATGATTTATTTGGGAAACACGCTTCCTCCTGTGATTTTATTCCCCTTAATGTTTGCAGGAAGTGCTCTGGCAGCTATGGCATGGGGCGTTATTCCCGCATTTTTCAAGGCTTACTGGAATACCAACGAAACACTTTTCACACTGATGATGAATTACGTTGCCATGCAGGTTGTCACCTTTGGAATAATATTCTGGGAAAATCCCAAAGGCTCCAACTCAGTCGGTACCATTAACTCCGCCACAAAAGGAGGCTGGCTTCCCAAACTGTTTGGTCTGGAATACGGCTGGAATCTGGTGATTGTACTGGCTCTGACCATTGCCATGTTTATCTATTTAAGATACAGCAAGCAGGGGTATGAAATTGCGGTTGTGGGCGAAAGCGGCAACACGGCCAGATATGCAGGAATCAATGTAAAAAAGGTAATTTTAAGAACCATGGCTATTTCCGGTGCAGTATGCGGAATTGCAGGTTTTATCATTGTAAGCGGAGCAAGCCACACCATTTCCACCAGCACTGCCGGAGGAAGAGGATTTACAGCGATTATCGTATCATGGATGAGTAAGTTTAATACCTTCGCCATGATTTTGGTATCGTTTTTCCTTGTTTTCATGCAGAAAGGTGCAGGACAGATTGCATCCCAGTTCAATTTAAATGAAAATGCGGCAGACGTAATCACCGGCATCATTCTGTTCTTCATCCTGGGCTGTGAATTTTTTATTGATTATAAAATCAGAATACGAAGAACAAAACAGGCTGCGGCAGAAGAATAGGAAGGAGAAATGATCATGGGATTTCTGGTAATATTTATTCAAAAAGTCATTGGTCAGGGAATCGGAATTCTTTATGGAGCTCTGGGAGAAATTCTGACGGAAAAATCCGGCAATTTAAATCTTGGAATTCCGGGTATGATGTATATGGGAGGAATTGCCGGACTGATCGGCGCGTTCCTTTATGAGAACTCCGCTGCACAGCCAAACGGTCTGGTTGGCGTTATTATTTCATTTTTATGCGCATTTTTATGTGCGGCACTGGGCGGTCTGGTTTACAGTATTTTAACCATCACCCTTCGTGCAAACCAGAACGTAACCGGTCTGGCGCTCACCACCTTCGGCGTGGGCTTCGGCAACTTTTTCGGCGGTTCCTTATCAAAGCTTGCAGGCGGAGTAGGGCAGATTTCCGTTGCAGTGACTGGTGCAGCTTTTAAGACACCGGTGCCGGGACTTTCAAAGCTGGGAGTCATCGGCCAGGCCTTTTTCTCTTATGGCTTTTTAACCTATCTTGCCATTATTTTAGCAATTTTACTTTCCTTTTTCTTAAACAGAACCAGAAAGGGACTAAATTTAAGAGCAGTAGGAGAAAGCCCATCCACTGCAGATGCGGCAGGAATTCATGTGACTGCTTACCGGTATCTGGCTACCTGTATCGGAGGCGGTTTAAGCGGACTTGGCGGACTTTACTTTGTCATGGAGTATTCCGGCGGAACCTGGACCAACAACGGTTTCGGAGACAGAGGCTGGCTTGCCATCGCCCTGGTTATCTTCGCTCTCTGGAAACCGGTAAACGCCATCTGGGGTTCCCTGCTTTTCGGAGGACTTTACATCCTATATTTATACATTCCGGGACTCAGCCGCAGCACACAGGAAATCTTTAAGGCACTGCCTTATATCGTGACCATTGTGGTGTTAATTATAACCAGCTTAAGAAAGGAAAGAGAGCATCAGCCGCCGGCCAGTCTGGGGCGGGCTTATTTCCGGGAAGAGCGTTAATTTGTGAATTGCATCCAGTCCCCGTGTTTATAAGTATTTTATAATTCTTTTCTTGATTTATGGGGAGACTGACACTATAATGATAGAGGTATAGAATGGGTAGAAACTATCCGGATTGGAGAATTTACACAGATGGATAACAAGAATCAGAATAATAAAATGCCTAAGAATGCCCAGGTCATCGTTATCTGGGTAACAGCGTTTCTGATTGCGGTAGCAGGTATTTCATATCTGCATAATGCCATAACGACGAGGACGAATAAAGAATTAAGCTATGATACCTTTATGAATATGGTAGATGAGAAGCAGGTGGAATCGGTTATTGTTGAGGATACCAGGATCACCATTACTCCTAAGAAGACATGGGGGGAATATAAGCCGGGTGTCAGCTATTATACGGTAAGAATGGACAACGATTTAAACCTGGCTGAGCGTCTTCGTACTGCTGGTGTGGAAACCGTAAGGACACGCCGGGATGGAAACTTTTTCATCCAGACCATTGTCAGCTATCTTCTTTTATTTGCAGCAATGGGCTTCTTACTGAACTTCATGATGCGCCGTGTAGGCGGCGGCGGACTGATGGGCGTTGGAAAGAGCAATGCCAAGGTCTATGTTCAGAAAGAAACAGGAATTACCTTTAAAGATGTGGCCGGTGAAGATGAAGCCAAGGAATCCTTAACAGAAATCGTGGATTTCCTTCATAACCCCGGAAAATATACAAAGATTGGTGCCAAGCTTCCCAAAGGAGCCCTTTTAGTGGGACCTCCCGGAACAGGAAAGACGCTTCTTGCCAAGGCAGTTGCAGGCGAGGCCCACGTTCCTTTCTATTCCCTTTCCGGTTCTGATTTTGTAGAGATGTTTGTGGGTGTCGGTGCCTCCCGTGTCCGTGACTTATTTAAGCAGGCACAGGAATCCGCTCCCTGTATCATATTTATTGATGAGGTAGATGCCATCGGCAAGAGCCGTGATTCCAGATTCGGCGGCGGCAACGATGAGAGAGAGCAGACATTAAACCAGCTCCTTTCCGAGATGGACGGATTTGATTCTTCCAAGGGTCTTCTGGTTCTGGCAGCTACCAACCGCCCTGAGATTCTGGATCCCGCGCTTCTTCGTCCCGGCCGTTTTGACCGGCGGATTATCGTGGATAAGCCGGATTTAAAAGGCCGTGTGGACATCTTAAAGGTTCATGCAAAAGACGTGCTTTTGGATGATACAGTAGATTTGGATGCCATTGCTCTTGCAACTTCCGGTGCTGTTGGATCCGATCTTGCCAATATGATTAATGAAGGAGCCATTCTGGCGGTTAAGAACGGACGCCATGCGGTATCCCAGAAGGATTTGTTTGAGGCTGTTGAAGTTGTTCTGGTTGGTAAGGAAAAGAAAGACAGAGTTCTTAATAAGGAAGAGAGAAGAATTGTATCCTATCATGAAGTTGGCCATGCCCTGGTCAGCGCGCTGCAAAAGGATGCAGAGCCGGTGCAGAAGATCACCATTGTTCCAAGAACCATGGGAGCCCTGGGATATGTGATGCATGTACCGGAGGAAGAGAAGTTCTTAAACTCCAAGAAAGAACTCCACGCCATGCTGGTTGGCTACTTAGCCGGACGTGCGGCTGAGGAGATCGTTTTTGATTCCATTACCACTGGCGCATCCAATGATATTGAGCAGGCCACCAAGGTTGCCCGTGCCATGATCAC
Source organism: Lacrimispora sp. 38-1 (assembly GCF_049890855.1). Classification (NCBI taxonomy): domain Bacteria; kingdom Bacillati; phylum Bacillota; class Clostridia; order Lachnospirales; family Lachnospiraceae; genus Lacrimispora; species Lacrimispora sp. 38-1. The sequence goes on from NZ_JBANEW010000103.1 coordinate 22,071, forward strand.
CCAGTACGGAATGTCGGAAAAATTCGGACTGATCGGTCTTGCCAGCAAGGAAGATCAGTATTTAAGCGGAAGAATGGTTATGAACTGTGCAGAAGCAACCTCCTCCCAGATCGATGAAGAAGTCATGAAGATGTTAAAAGAGGCTTATGAAGAAGCCAAGAATCTTCTGATGGAAAACCGGGAGATTATGGATAAGATTGCAGAATTCTTAATCGAGAGAGAAACCATTACCGGCAAGGAATTTATGAAGATCTTCCGGGAAGCAAAAGGAATTCCGGAACCGGTTAATTCTGATGATGAGTCTGGAAAAGACGAAGCATCTGAGGAGCCGAAAGACGGACTGACTGACTGGGTGAAAGAGGAAGTACAGGCAAAAAAAGAAGAATTCCATACTGATTCAGAGGATAGAACGGAGTTATGATAGTTTAACCGCTTCACAAACTGATTGTAACACATGGAGATTTTTGGTATAATAAAAGGCAATGGCCTTGGATCAGATACAATAAGGAACGAAGAATCAAACGGCTGTCATGTAGGATGATAGCCGTTTCTTTCTGTCTGTTTTTATAGGGATAACGAAGCGATGGGAGAGGAATCAAAACAACCATGATACTGATGAATGAGATACCGGACCGGTTCTGGGGACTGTTCCGTTCCATAAACCGGTCCACCTACATAGAAGCGCTTTTAAGAATTAATGAAGAATATGAATACAGCAATTATTTTTTAAGCCGTGAGGTGTGCCTTCAGGTTTTAGAGGAGTATTTTGTCCAGAAACGGCTGGTAATCTGGCAGGATGAGCTGGAAGATGAGGCGGATGAGCTGCTGCCCCCTGCTTCCAGAGTATTAAACTGGCTTTTGAGGGCAGGCTGGCTTCGCAAGGTGGACGATTATGCCTCCATGACGGTGAATATCGTAATTCCTGATTATGCCGCTGTCATGATTGAGGCATTTTTTAAGCTTTCCAGCGACGAAGAGGATGAGACGCAGATCTATGTTCAGAACATTTACGCTATTCTCTTCTCTTTGAAAAATGATCCCAGGGCGGGAATCAGCCTTTTAAATACGGCTTATATCAATACGAAACGGCTCAACAAGTCCCTGCAGGACATGCTTCACAACATGGATAAGTTCTTTGCAAGCCTTTTGGAGCAGAAGGCGTACGGAGAACTGTTAAAAGAGCACCTGGAAGGATATGTGGAGGAGATTGTAAAAAAGAAGTACCACATTTTAAAGACGTCGGATAATTTTTATCTTTATAAAAATGATATCAAACGGTGGATCGGCGGTCTGCGTGAGGATGTGGCGTGGATGGAGGAAATGAGCCGGCGAAGCGCCAACCGGGTGACGGCAGCCGATGTGGCAGAAAAACTGGACCAGATTGAGAGGGGCTTTGATGACATCGAACACCGGATTTCCAATATGGACAAGGAGCACTCCCGCTACATCCGCGCCACCGTAACAAGGCTTAACTATCTCCTCAATCAGGAGGATAACATGAAAGGTCTTGTGATCCGGTTATTAAACCATCTTTCTCTTGTGGAAGATCCGGAGGATGCAATTGAGAAGGCGGGAAACTGCATGAACTTATCCCAGATGGCAATTCTTTCTGAAAAATCCATTTACAAAAAGAGAAAGAGCAGAACGGAGTTTAAGGAAACGCTGGTGCCGGATGAGGAACCAACCCAGCTGACAGCCGAAGAGATTTTGAATTTAAACCGGGTGAAGAACCGTTACAGCCGGAAGGAGATCGAAAGCTATATTGAGTCCCGCATGGTACAGGGGCGCATGGAGGTCAGGGAAGATACGGTCCGTACACCGGAAGAATTTGAAAAACTGATTCTGGCCTATGATTATTCCATAAGAAGAAAAAGCCTTTATCAGGTGGAGGATATGGAACCGGAGCTGATCGATAACGGAAGGTACCGTTATCCCCGGCTGGTATTTGTAAGGAGGAATGAAGTATGACAAATGAAGAATATACTGGCCCAATCAGCCAGATTCCATATTATGACGGGCTTTTGCAGGGAGAAAAGGCGGAGTTAAGAGATGCCATACGGCAGCTGTTAAAACAGACCTTTATTCTGGAGCATAAATTTGATAAGCGTTCCAACCGTTTCCTTTATAATCAGGAATTTAAAGTCTGCAACAAGCATCTGGAGTTTATCCGGGCGTATTTAGCAGTCAGCGGTATCAATGTGCTGGAAAACAGCCAGCTGGGGCTGATCTACATACAGGGAGAGGACACCATGGGAGAGAAGCTTCCCAAGCTTGCAACCCTTTACTTACTGGTGCTGAAGCTGATTTACGATGAGCAGATGGCGGCAGTTTCCACCAGCGTCAATGTTTATACCACTATCAGTGAGATTCACGACAAGCTTGGCAATTACCGGCTTTTCAAAAAGCAGCCGTCTGTCACGGAGATCCGCCGTGCCATCGCTCTGCTGAAAAAATATCAGATTCTGGAGCCCCTTGATGTTCTGGAAGATTTAGACGGGGACAACCGCATGATCATCTATCCCAGTATCAATGTGGTTTTATTCGGCGATGACGTAAGGTCCCTGCTGGAATCATTTGAAGAAGGAGAAGACAGCGATGACGAATCAGAATTTTGAGGCTCTGTCCAGAATACTTTTGAATAACTGGCATTACATCAGCCGTAAGACCTTGTCCTTACATGAAGAGATCAATTTCTTTACCGGCCATTCCGGCAGCGGAAAATCCACGGTCATTGATGCCATGCAGATCCTGCTTTATGCCAATACCGACGGAAGAGGATTTTTTAACAAGGCTGCTGCCGATGATTCGGACCGGAACTTAATCGAATATCTGCGGGGAATGGTAAACATCGGAGAGAATAATGAATTTGCCTATTTAAGGAATCAGAATTTCTCCACCACCATTGCCCTGGAATTAAAACGCACCGATAACGGGGAATGCCAGTGTGTTGGAATTATCTTTGATGTGGAGACGGCTACCAATGAAATATCAAGGAAGTTTTTCTGGCACAAAGGACCGTTATGGGAAAATGAGTACCGCACCGGGACAAGAACCATGACAATCGAAGAGGTGACTTCTTATCTGCAGGTACATTTTGAGAAAGATGAGTATTTTACCACTTCCCATAATGAACGGTTCCGCAGACAGCTGTATGATGTCTATCTGGGGGGACTGGATTCGGAGAAGTTTCCTCTGCTCTTTAAACGGGCGATCCCTTTCCGGATGAACATCCGGCTGGAGGATTTCGTAAAGGAATATATCTGCATGGAACAGGATATCCACATCGAAGACATGCAGGAAAGCGTCATGCAGTACGGACGTATGAGAAAGAAGATCGAAGATACCTTTGTAGAGATTGGTTATTTAAAGGAAATGAGATCACTTTACGATTCTGTTATGGAAAAGGATGAAGAAATCCGGTCAAACACCTATTATTTCCGCAAAATGGAGATTCTGGACTATCAGACCCGAATCCAGGCGTTAAAGGATAAGATCCGCCTTTCGGGGGAGGAGTATACCCGTCAGGAAGAGCGGAAAGCGGGACTGGATGTTCAGATTAATGATCTGACAAAGCAGGGAGAAGAGCTTCTCCGTCAGATTTCATCTACCGGATATGAAGATCTGAAGAATCAGCTGGATTCAGCCAGGGAGCTGGTGAATCATTTAAATAAAAGTGTGATGAAATGGCAGCAGACGGCAGACCGCCTGAATGCGTGGATTGATGAAGAATCCACCTCCAACCAGACCATCTGGGATATTGAGGAATTTGAGAAAAATACCATTGATGAGGAAAAACTTACCAGATTAAAGAAATCCATTGTCCAGATGCAGGCGGAGACAGAAGACACGAAAAAAGAGGCGGAAAGCCTTTTGAGGGATATTAAGAAACGGGAGCGTCAGACCAGTGAGGAGCTTGCCCAGCTAAAAGCAGGAAGCAAAGCTTATCCAAAGCATCTGGAGCGGGCGAAAACGTTTCTCCAGCAGCGCCTTCTTCAGAAAATCGGCAAGGCAGTAGAGGTTCACGTTCTTGCGGATCTGCTGGATATCCGGGATGAGAAATGGAGAAATGCGGCAGAGGGGTATTTGGGAAACCATAAGCTGTCGCTGGTCGTAGCACCTGCCTATGCAAAGGCAGCCATGGAGGTCTATGAGGAACTGGACCAGAGTGAAGCTTTCCATGTGGCAGTTCTGGACACAGAGAGGGCGGGAGAGAGCACACACGAGGTTCTTAAGAATTCCCTTGTAGAAGAAGTGATTGTGAGAGAGTCTTATTTACAGCCCTACATGGATTTACTTCTTGGAAAGGTGATCAAATGCGAAAGCCTTGAAGAGCTTCGCAGCTGCCGCATCGGTGTGACACCGGAATGTATGCTGTACCACACCTTCCGTCTGCAGCACATAAATCCCGATCATTACACCAGATCTGCTTATATCGGCAAGGACAGTGTACGCCGCAGAATCCGTCTTCTTGAAAAAAATCTGGAAGCCATGGAGGCGGAGAAGAAGCCACAGGAATTAATCATAGGGGAATGCAGCCGGATTCTTTCCCTGGAAGCTTTAACAGAGGGGACAGAGGTTTATGTGGAGTGGCAGCAGGAAATGGCTGCTTTTAAGGAAAAAGAGAAAGAAATCAGGAAGCTGGAGCAGAAGCTGGAAAAGCTGAAGGCCCAGAATGTGGAGGAATGGGAAAAGGAGCGTGAAGCCGTTTTAGGACTTTGCGAGGGAAAACGGGCGGAGTTGAGGGCGTTAGACCGTCTCATGGGAGATCTTCAAAGAAAGGCGGAAGAATTCCAGCGTGAAGCTGTACAGCTGGAAGAGGAGCTGGTGGCAAAGGAACGCGTGCTGGAAGCTGATGAAAAGCTGGAGGAAGTATTAAAGGCATCTCTGGAAGGCAATGAGACTCCCCGCTATGACCGCTTGAAGGACAGATACTTTGCGCTTTTAAAGAGAGCAGAGGAGGCCCGGGAAGAGGCGTACCGCCTTCTTGTCTCAGCAAGAGGCGAGTATGTCCGCAAGTATCCCAACCGGAATTTCTCCCTGACTGCAGAAGATAACCAGGAATATGACCGTCTTCTGGAGATCATGGAATGCGCAAATCTGGAAGAATATAAAAACATGGCCGCAGAACAGGCAAAGTCAGCAGTTCTTCATTTTAAAGACGACTTTATGTTTAAGATCCGGAGTGCCATTCGGGATGCGCTGCAGAGAAAGGATGAGCTGAACCGGATTATCAGCAGGCTGGACTTTGGAAAGGACAAGTATCAGTTTGTGATCGGGAAAAATAAGGGACCGGACGGCAGGTACTATGACATGTTCATGGATGATTCTCTGGAAATCAATCCTTCCCAGCTGACGGATACACTGGATAATCAGATGAATCTTTTCACCATGGAGCATGAAAACCAGTACGGCGACTTAATGAATGATCTGATCCAGATCTTCATTCCGCCGGATAATGCAACTCCGGAGCAGATGGAGGAAGCGAAGCGGAACATGGATAAGTATGCGGATTACCGCACCTATCTGACCTTTGACATGCAGCAGCTGATCCAGAATGAGGATGAGGTCATTAAGATCCGCTTAAGCAAGATGATCAAGAAGAATTCCGGCGGAGAGGGGCAGAATCCCCTTTACGTGGCGCTTCTTGCCAGCTTTGCCCAGGCTTACCGGATCAATGTGCCTCAGAAAATACAGAGAAACCCGACCATCCGACTTGTGGTTCTTGACGAGGCGTTCTCTAAAATGGATGGGGAAAAGGTGGCAAGCTGTATCGAGCTGATCCGAGGCCTTGGTTTCCAGGCCATCATCAGCGCCACCAATGATAAGATTCAGAACTATGTGGAAAATGTAGACAAGACCTTTGTTTTCGCTAACCCTAACAAGAAGTCCATCTCCATACAGGAATTTGAGCGGGAGAGCTTTCCCCAGCTGATGAGGGAGCTTGATGAGGAAGACGTGGAGGCGGGGGGCGTCACAGGAAAATAGACAATTGTCCGTATTCATAACGTAAAAAATCACCTTGCCCGGCTTATTTCAGCCGCAGCAAGGTGATTTTGTTATCCCCAGGCAGGAACTGCCTGATAATATGCTGTATCAGGATCTGTTTCCCAGACTGTTTCCATTACCCAGCCGCAGGCTCCGGCCTCGTTCATGACCAGTACATAAGAGAGTCCATCCTTTAATGCCCAGCCAATGGGGCAGACTGTTTCTCCAGGACTGACAGTGAAAGCGGGGGTATCCCCTTCCATAGAGGCTGTTACAGGAAATGGGCGTGATAACACATAATAGTTATTTGGATTCTGATGAAGGAACGCATTGGTGATCAGATCATAATTCTTATTGAAATAAATCTCCTGAGGGACTTCCTTAAATTTACCGTCTTCGTAGGTAAAAACAAGATCTACAAAGTAACACCCAAACAGGAGGGAAGAGCCCGAAAATGGAGTATCTGCAGATACTGCCAGATTGCCGTCACCTTCTGCTCTTAAGCTGTTTTGGCGAAACAGAGAACCATTACCGCCGCAGACAGGGCCTGCCAGATCCCCAATCAGCTCCAGACTGCCGTTTTGGTAACGATAAAAGCTGAATGCGAAAATGGAATCGGATTCCTGGGAAATATCCAGATGAAGTTCAATTTCCCTATCCTTTTTATTAAGGTCCAATGCTGTCAGTCTTATGTTGCCTCTTACTTTTTCCGGAATGGAGGTCTGGTACTGACCGTTAATAAAGAGTTTGATATTTTTTTCATACTCGTCATCTGTAACATTGGTGCTGCTCCAGCGAATGGATTCGCACACTCCGTCACCGTCCAGGTCCAGAAGATAATCTTTGTCTGCATTCAGGGCAACACCGCTGTCAGTAATTTCTTTGTCTGGCAGCTGATTTTCCGCTGTCTTAATCAGATCCAGATTTTTCTTTTCGATATCATTTAATGAGTCCTCTTTGAAATCAGCGGGGGCTGTCTCAGCATGATACCATGATTTACTGTTGAAATATTCCTGCAAATCCGCCGCATCGAATTTCCTTCCATGACGGGCATAGATTTCGTTTCTTGCCAGTCTCAGCACAGTTGGATCTGCTTCCAGCAAGTCTCCTCCGGTGAGAAAGCTTGTGCTGCTCTCCGGAAATATATATTCCGGCTGTTCTTTTGGATTTACAGCTTCATCTCCGGATTTTTGTGCAGCTGCCATGAGTTGTTTTCCATAATCATTCAGGTTTTTTTCAATCTGTTCATAGGGGATCAGAGCTTCCTGTCCGGCAGAAGAGCCGGATTTGTCTGCATTCCACCCTGGAGACAGCAGAATTCCATCCTTTAAAAGTGCAAATTGGTTCAGGCCGGAAGACATAATCTCCTTAAGAAGGGAAGCGTTGGAGCCGTCGGCAGATGCCTGGCCTGCCGCCGCCTGTGCAAGGGCCAGTTTCAGACCATCCGGATCATTGGAAAGAGCAGAAAGCGTAATCTTCTTTCCTTTTTCCACATCATAGGAACTTAAAAAGGTAAATGTTTCATTCCGTTCATTTCCCCTGATATCGGTGCCGTTCTGCCTCAGACTTAAAAGCGTTCCGTCGTTTCGCAGCACCTGATAATCAAAGGTATAAAGATAATTTTTCTGTGGATCTCCGGCTGCTGATGCAGGTGGAATTTCCATCGTGTCACTGATGAACTCGTACCGCCTGGTGTTCTGGTCGTTCTCTCTTAAACTCCGGTTAATGAGATACTGGGAATCGGGCTTATCAGGAATGATCACTTCCGGAACCCGGTTGTTCCACCGGTAGATCAGGGTACCCCGGTCACTATATTTCTCATTATTATCTGCAGACCAGATTCTTACTGTTACCCGACTGCTGTTCGTTTCTGTGTTTGATTTTCCTGCTTCAGTACTGTTTTGCTCCTGTTTTGCGGGTTCCTGTTCCGTAAGGGATTCTGCCGGCGAAGAAGGGGTCTCCTCCACCCGGGAAATCATCTTACATCCGGACGCGGTTAAGGATAGAGCAAGCAGTACAACTGGCAGCAATGGATGTGGTTTCATATTTTCTCATTCCTCTTTCTTGGTTTATAATGATTATACCATGCTTTTTTTTCGAAAGACAGTTTTAAATAAATTTCTTCCGGAAGAGGAACGCATGATTGATTTTAAGAAAAGCAGTCATTATTAAAATATTTATCGAACAAATGTTTGCAATGCGGCTAATCTTGTGCTATAATGGGAAAAACCGGTTGCTGAGTAACTACGGGTGCGGACTTCATATTATAAGTCCGCATTCGATTGTTGTGAGATTCAGAATTTTAGGATATAACAGGAGTACAGTATGGCGAAACAGTATATTAAGATAAGAGGTGCCAATGAGCACAACCTAAAGAACGTGAGTCTGGACATCCCCAGGAATGAGCTGGTTGTATTAACCGGTCTCAGCGGTTCCGGGAAGTCTTCCCTGGCCTTTGATACCATTTATGCTGAGGGTCAAAGGCGGTATATGGAGTCTCTTTCCTCCTATGCACGGCAGTTCCTTGGCCAGATGGAGAAGCCGGACGTGGAGAGCATTGAAGGTCTGTCACCGGCCATTTCCATTGACCAGAAGTCGACCAACCGCAACCCCCGTTCCACAGTCGGTACCGTTACGGAAATTTATGATTATATGAGGCTTCTTTATGCCAGAATCGGTATCCCCCACTGTCCCAAGTGCGGAAGAGAGATCCGCAAGCAGACCATTGACCAGATGGTGGATCAGATTATGGAGCTTCCGGAGCGGACCAAAATCCAGCTGCTGGCTCCGGTTGTCCGCGGACGAAAGGGAGAACACGCCAAGGTTCTGGAGAGCGCCCGTAAGAGTGGATACGTAAGAGTCCGGGTTGACGGCAGTCTCTACGAGCTATCCGAAGAGATCAAGCTGGACAAGAACATCAAGCACAGCATCGATGTGGTTGTGGACCGTCTGGCGATCCGTGATGGAATCGCAAAGCGCCTAACAGATTCCATTGAGACAGTGATGGAGCTGGCAGGCGGGCTGATGACCGTTGATGTCATTGACGGAGAGCCCATTCATTTCAGTCAGAGCTTTTCCTGTCCGGACTGCGGAATCAGCATTGAGGAAGTGGAGCCAAGAAGCTTTTCCTTTAATAATCCATTTGGCGCCTGTCCGGATTGTTTTGGTCTGGGATACAAGATGGAGTTTGACGAGGACCTGATGATTCCTGATAAGAGCTTAAGTATTGATCAGGGAGCCATCACGGTAATGGGCTGGCAGTCCTGTACCGATAAGGGAAGCTATACCCGTGCAGTCTTAGATGCTCTTGCGAGAGAATATGATTTCAGTCTTGATACTCCCTTTGAGGACTACCCCCAGAAGGTACATGACATTATTATTCATGGAACCAATGGAAAAGAGGTCAAGGTTTACTACAAGGGACAGCGTGGAGAAGGAGTCTACGATGTAGCATTTGAAGGATTGGTCCAGAATGTTGCCAGGAGATACCGTGAGACCTATTCCGAATCCTCCAAGGCAGAATATGAGACATTTATGAGAATAACGCCCTGTCCTTCTTGCGGCGGCAAGAGATTAAAGAAGGAATCCCTGGCTGTCACAGTAGGGGATCAGAATATATATGACGCAACCAACATGTCCATCGTCCGTTTCCGTAATTTTATGGACGAGCTGCAGCTGACTGATATGCAGCATGCAATTGGAGACCAGATCTTAAAGGAGATCAGGGCGAGAATCTCCTTCCTTATCGATGTAGGTCTGGATTATCTGACACTAACCCGTGCCACAGGAACTCTCTCCGGCGGTGAGGCTCAGAGAATCCGTCTGGCAACCCAGATTGGTTCCGGTCTGGTGGGTGTGGCGTATATTTTAGATGAGCCCAGTATCGGACTTCATCAAAGGGACAATGACAAGCTGTTAAAGACGCTTCTCCATCTGCGCGATCTGGGCAACAGTGTAATTGTGGTAGAACACGATGAGGATACCATGATGGCAGCTGACTGTATCGTGGATATCGGTCCCGGAGCAGGTGAGCATGGCGGAAATGTAGTTGCAGTGGGCAATGCAAAGCAGATCATGAAGAACAAGGATTCCATTACCGGCGCTTATTTGAGCGGAAGAATTAAAATTCCGGTTCCTAAGGAGAGAAGACAGCCTACCGGCTATCTCACGGTAAAGGGAGCCAGAGAGAACAATTTAAAGAATATTGATGTGACATTCCCTCTGGGAGTGATGACCTGCGTCACCGGTGTTTCCGGTTCCGGAAAGAGTTCTCTGGTCAATGAGATTCTTTATAAAGCGCTGGCAAAGAAGTTAAACCGTGCCAGAACGATTCCAGGAAAACATAAGGAGATTATAGGAACAGAACAGCTGGACAAGATTATTGCGATTGACCAGTCGCCCATCGGAAGAACCCCGCGGTCCAATCCAGCTACTTATACCGGTGTGTTTGATCTGATCCGTGATTTGTTTGCTTCCACGGCAGATTCCAAGGCAAAGGGGTATTCCAAGGGAAGATTCAGCTTTAACGTGAAGGGCGGACGATGCGAAGCCTGCAGCGGTGATGGTATTATCAAGATCGAGATGCATTTCCTTCCTGATGTGTATGTTCCCTGTGAGGTCTGCGGAGGCAAGCGGTATAACCGCGAGACGTTAGATGTGAAGTATAAGGGAAAGAGCATCTATGATGTTCTTAATATGACGGTAGAGGAAGCGCTGAAGTTTTTTGAGAATGTTCCTACGATTGCAAGGAAGATCTCCACGCTCAATGATGTGGGATTATCCTATATCCGGCTTGGACAGCCATCGACGGAGTTGTCAGGTGGTGAGGCCCAGAGAATCAAGCTGGCTACGGAGCTGAGTAAGCGCGGAACCGGCAAGACTATTTATATTCTGGACGAGCCGACCACGGGACTTCATTTTGCAGATGTGCATAAGCTGATTGAGATTTTGAGAAAGCTGTCTGAGGGCGGTAATACGGTAGTTGTTATCGAGCATAACTTAGATGTTATAAAGACAGCCGATTATCTCATTGATATCGGTCCGGAAGGCGGAGACAAGGGCGGAACAATCATTGCTCAGGGAACGCCGGAAGAGGTTGTGAAGTGTCCGGAGTCTTATACCGGTTATTATGTGAAGAAGTATTTAGAGCAGTAGTTGAAGATTTAGAAACGGAAGATCCCGGAGATTTTCCTGCCATGATTCTCTTGTTGCCGCCGGCAGCCGGGGAAAAGGGGATTTCCGGTATTTTCCGTTTTTTCTGTCTGATTGGTGAGAAAAAGAAGCTGACAGGAACCTTTGGTTGTAAGATTCGACATCTTTTTTTTGAAATGTAGAAAATGCTTGTCAAGCCATAGGAAGTAGAATATAATGTTATCCAAAGTGCTATTTGTTGAAGCTTAAATTAGGAGGAATACCCGTGAAGAGAGAAATGATTATCGTTCTGGATTTCGGCGGACAGTACAATCAGCTGATTGCCAGAAGAGTCAGAGAATGCAACGTTTACTGTGAGGTCCATCCCCACACACTGCCCCTGGACAAGATTAAAGAGATGAATCCCAAAGGAATCATTTTCACAGGCGGTCCAAACAGTGCTTACAAGGAAGAATCCCCTCGCTGTGAAAAAGAAATCTTTGAAATGGGAATCCCGATTCTGGGAATCTGCTATGGCTCCCAGTTAATGGCGCATATGCTGGGCGGCAAGGTTGCTACAGCTCCTGTCAGCGAGTATGGTAAGACAGAGGTTAACACAGTAGCCGGCAGCAAAATATTAGAGAGTGTAAGTCCTAAGACCATCTGCTGGATGAGTCATACGGATTATATAGAGACAGCACCGGAAGGCTTCACTGTTACCGCTCATACCCCGGTATGCCCGGTTGCAGGAATGGAATGTGAGGAGAGGGGGCTTTATGCCGTTCAGTTCCATCCGGAGGTTATGCACACACAGGAAGGAATTAAGATGCTGTCTAACTTCGTTTACAATGTGTGTAAATGTACTGGTGACTGGAAGATGGATTCTTTTGTGGAGACTTCTATTCAGGCCATTAAAGAGAAGGTTGGAGACGGAAAGGTACTTTGTGCGCTGTCTGGTGGAGTAGATTCTTCTGTGGCAGCGGTTATGCTGGCGAAGGCGGTTGGTAAGCAGCTTACCTGCGTATTTGTTGATCACGGTCTGCTTCGTAAGAATGAAGGTGATGAGGTTGAGGCTGTGTTTGGACCTGCTGGCCCATATGACTTAAACTTTATCCGGGTAAATGCTCAGGAACGTTTCTATGAGAAACTGAATGGGGTGGAAGATCCGGAGACAAAGCGGAAGATCATCGGTGAAGAGTTTATTCGTGTATTTGAGGATGAGGCTAAGAAGATTGGAACAGTGGATTATTTTGTTCAGGGAACGATTTATCCGGATGTTATTGAGTCGGGTCTTGGAAAATCTGCAGTGATCAAGTCCCATCATAATGTGGGCGGACTTCCTGAGCATGTAGATTTTAAGGAGATTATTGAGCCACTTCGTCTTCTGTTTAAGGATGAGGTTCGTAAAGCTGGTCTGGAGCTTGGAATTCCGGAATATCTGGTTTACCGTCAGCCATTCCCGGGTCCGGGTCTTGGAGTAAGAATTATTGGTGCAGTTACACCGGAAAAGGTAAGGATTGTACAGGAAGCAGATGCGATTTATAGAGAAGAGATTGCTAAGGCAGGAGTAGATAAAGGACTGGGACAGTACTTTGCTGCACTTACTAATATGCGTTCGGTTGGATGCATGGGTGATGAGAGAACTTATGATTATGCAATTGCTTTGAGAGCAGTGCTGACTTCGGACTTTATGACTGCGGAATCTGCAGAGCTTCCCTGGGAGGTTCTGGGGGTTGTGACTAGAAGGATTGTAAATGAAGTGAAGGGCGTGAACCGAGTGTTGTATGACTGTACGGGGAAACCGCCGGCTACGATTGAGTTTGAATAATTAATAAGAGTCTACAAACCCAGTATTTATGTGCGTTTGCAGGCTCTCTTTATGTTTCGTGACAATCAAATGACAATACTTTTTGGAAAAAATGAGTAAATAATTTTATTTTATGTCTAGCTGTAATTTTGTAGTTTCTAACTCTGAATTTAAGAGTTCAAAAGACGTAACGTTTAACTTTGTTATAGCAATGCAGTATGAAGCAATAATCTGTTTAATATTGTTGAACAAGTTATTTATCTCAGATTGATCAGATGTAAGATCATATATGCTTTTACCATAATGAATTAATGGGTTACGATATTTTTCTCTCATTGACCTAAATTCTGGTCAGCTTTGCTTGTTGCTACAAATGGCAATACATGAGTTTTTAAATATTTTCCCTCTGTATCATTTGGATCAAGCATATCAAGTATGTCAAACATAATGTTATTTGAACTGTATAATCGCTCATATAGTAGCAGTCAACGATTCGTCTAAGTGCATTTTTACATAATAGCGCTATTTCATCTGTTTTTTGATTAAATATTGTGTTAAATAGTGAATAATCATTTATATAAAAATCTTGACTAATTCTGAAGGGGGCTCCATAACAGTACTGAGAAAAAACTTTTCCAGGAATAGGGTGGATTATATTTTCCATATCATCAAGCATAAATACGAATCGAATGGACTCATGTATGCCTGCAAGGGAGGGAAGCTGATTACGTTGGCTAATATCAAGTGATGATAAAATAATATAGTCTAACCCATGTGTGATTTTATCACATATAATATCTGCTAATGCTGAGTATGAATTAAAACTCCATGTAGTATCTTTTAAAAATGGTTCATTAATAATTATTGCAAGAACAGACTTTGGTTTAGTTCTTGCACTTCAGGGAGTTTAATTGTATTTAGAATAATATCTAGGTCATATGCAGTAAAAGTAACAAGCTCTTCATCTAATGATAATTCTCCACCCTGCCACTCTATAGTTGGACATTCATCCGTAGTTAGATTATTTTCTTCAATAATATCTAGATAAACATAATTCCAATAATATTTACGATAATTTTGCTCATGAGCTTTTTTGCTTGCAAAAACAGAGGTTGGAACTTTATAAGACATTAGTTGAATGTCAAAGACTATCATTGCGAGTAAAAATAGAAAGATTTTTATTTAAAAGACTTACACACGCATTTAATTATTTAATGGATTATTTGACGGAAATTGGAAACAGTACGGGATTTAGTGAAGCGTATGAAGAATTTGATTAAATATTAAATAGATTAAAACTGTAGTAAAAGGTGTTGAATTGAAGGATTGACATACAGAAAACAAATTGACTGACATTTCGATAACTCAAAAAAAACTATTGTAAAAAAAAATCACTTTAGTATAATAGATTGTGTATATTAAAAATCGTTTATCGCAAGTGGAGGATAAAGAATATGGCAGATAAGCAAATAAAAATAACGTATAAACCTTTATGGAAATTGCTTATAGACAGAGACATAACAAAGACCGAATTGCGTAAAAATACAAAGATTGCTCCCAGTACATTTACAAAAATGAATAATGACCAACAAGTATCATTAGATGTTCTTGCAAGAATATGTATTGAATTGAAGTGCGGATTTGACGATATTGTAAAGATTGAGTTCTGAAAATGGGACACATATATAATGTTTAATGAAGTTTAAGCATAGAAAAAATCATTGGAGGATACAAAAAATGACTGAGAAAAATACTGCCAGCACAGGGTTTGAAAAACAAATATGGGATGCTGCTTGTGTTTTGTGGGGACATATTCCTGCAGCAGAATATAGGAAAGTAATTGTAGGACTTATATTTTTACGTTATATCTCTAATGCCTTTAAAAAGAGATATGAGGAGTTGGTTGCTGATGAGGATGGATTTGAAGATGACAAGGATGCTTATACATCAGATAATATTTTCTTTGTACCGATTGAAGCAAGGTGGGACAAAATTGCTTCAGCGGCTCATTCGCCTGAGATAGGAGCTATTATAGATGATGCAATGAGAGCGATAGAAGCAGAAAATAAGACACTTAAAAATGTTTTGCCTAAAAATTATGCCAGTCCAGATTTGGACAAACGTGTATTGGGAGATGTAGTTGACTTATTTACAAATATGAATATGACTGAGACAGAAGAGAATAAAGATATATTAGGAAAAACATATCAATATTGTATCCAACAATTTGCAGCATATGAAGGTGTCAAAGGTGGTGAATTCTACACGCCAGAAAGTATAGTAAAAACTATTGTTGCGATTCTTAAACCTTTTGAAAATTGTCGTGTTTACGATCCATGTTGTGGATCTGGAGGTATGTTTGTTCAATCGGTTGAGTTTATACAAGCGCATAGAGGTAATAGGAATCGTATATCTGTTTATGGTCAAGAGTCTAACGCAGATACATGGAAAATGGCAAAGATGAATATGGCTATTCGTGGTATAGAAGCAGACTTTGGACCATATCAAGCAGATACTTTCTTTAATGACTTACATAAGTCATTAAAAGCAGATTTTATCATGGCAAATCCGCCGTTTAATCTCTCTAATTGGGGACAAGATAAATTACAGAATGATGTTCGTTGGAAATATGGAACACCACCATCAGGCAATGCTAACTATGCGTGGATTCAACATATGATTCATCATCTTGCTCCGAATGGAAAAATTGGTCTGGTTTTAGCAAATGGAGCACTTTCTACACAGACGAGTGGAGAGGGCGAGATTCGTAAAAGAATTGTCGAAGATGATTTAGTAGAAGGGATTGTAGCCCTTCCTACGCAGTTGTTTTATAGTGTCACAATTCCTGTAACTTTGTGGTTTATTAGTAAAAATAAGAAACAAAGAGGAAAAACGATTTTTATTGATGCCCGAAAAATGGGATTTATGCTTAATCGAAAACATCGTGATTTTACAGATGAAGATATAAACATGATTGCAGATACCTTTACAGCATTTCAAGAAGGTACGCTCGAAGATGTCAAGGGCTTTTGTTCAGTAGCGACTACAGAAGAAATTGCTAAACACGATTATATACTTACACCAGGTCGCTATGTTGGAATTGAAGAGCAGGAAGATGACGGAGAACCATTTGAAGAAAAGATGACTAGACTTACTACGGAACTATATGGTTTATTTGAAGAATCACATAAACTGGAAGACGAAATTTGTAAGAAGCTTGCTGCTATTGGATATAGTAAATAAGATAAATTGTGATTTATCGTACTAAGAGATTGAGGTGAAATAAAATAATGTCAGAATGGTCAAATGTGATTTTAAAAAATATAGCTGAATTTAATCCTCGTGAATCAATAAAGAAAGGGGAAATCGCTATAAAGATAGGTATGGATAAGCTCCAACCGTTTTGCAGAGATATTCCTGAAATTGAACATAAGGTGTTTTCGGGTGGAACAAAATTTAGAAATGGTGATACTATTATGGCTCGTATTACTCCGTGTTTGGAAAATGGTAAGACAGCTATGGTTAACGTATTGAATGATGATGAAGTGGGATTTGGTTCAACTGAATATATAGTGCTAAGAGCTAAGAAAGGAATAACAAATCCACATTTTCTTTATTATCTTGTTTGTAGCTCTACAGTTAGAGAACTAGCTATTAAATCTATGGTAGGTTCTTCAGGAAGGCAACGTGTTCAAACGGATGTTATTGAAAATATGGAGTTGTTAGTTCCATGTTTAAAAAAACAGAGAATTATTGGAGATTTTTTAAAAAAAATAGATGATAAAATTACAGTTAATAATAAGATAAATAGGAATTTAGCGGATCAAGTAAGCGCTATTTATAAATCTTGGTTTGTTGATTTTGAACTTTATGATGGTGTTTGCCCAGATACCTGGAAAACAGCTACATTGGGTGATTTAGCGGAAGTATCAAGTGGGAAAAGACCTCCAATGAAACAGACTGATAAAACGGATGATGTCGCGATTCCTTTGGTTGGAGCAGCATCGATAATGGGTTATACAAATGATGTTCTTTATGATTCAAAGATTCTGGTTACAGGAAGAGTTGGTACACATGGAGTTATTCAAAGATTTAATGAAAAATGTTGGCCTTCAGATAATACACTTGTAATTACTACGGCGAGATATGAATTTGTATATCAAACTCTTCAAGAAATTGATTACGCTAGTATGAATAGAGGATCAACGCAGCCTTTGATTACACAAGGTGATTTAAAGAAGACAGAGATAATTATTCCAACAGTAGACGTTTTAGATAAATTTGAGGTACTTACAGGTGGATTGATGGAAGAATATGAAAAGAATCGTGTTGAGAATATAAAGCTTGCTGAGCTGCGAGATACATTGTTACCGAAACTAATGTCTGGAGAATTGGATGTATCAGAAATAGATTTTAGGTGGTGATTAAATGGCCTTAATAGAAGAAGGGCAGAAAGTCTTGATACTTCGTTATGGGAAAAAGAAAGACTGTATTGATAAGCACATAGAGGTAATCAAAGAAAATGGTTATTGTTGGTTTGGGAAAATTGGTATTATTCCTTCCGCTAAGGCCATAAAAGCAATACAAGATGAGGATGCACCAAAAATTGTTTTATATTCTCAAGGTAAAGGATTTGTGGCTGATGTGACGGAAATTAGTTATGAAAAACCACAAGAAGGATATCCAGCATATTATCAAACTGAATTATTTGATGAATTAGTATTTCCTAAAAGTTATTATAAGCTTACGTCGATAGAACCACTTGATGGTAATGAACTAGATAAATTGAGGATTGTAAGTAGTGGTAATAGAGTTTTGGATACGCTCAATAGATCTATGTCTTCTTTTTTCTTTGCGGAGTGTGGAAAAACTAGACCCATGCCAGTGATTAAAAAAAAGACAACACAACCTAAGAAAAAAGAAATAGATATTAATAATTGTGCTTACAGGGAAGATGGTATGTGTGGTCACAAGGGATTTGTTAATTATAAGTATGAATGCGAGCGCCCAAGTAGCTGTAGGGGACAGAAACGTTAGTGCGATAAACTTTAATCAATAAAATAATATACTTCATAAGGAAAATAAAATTTCTTGGATGAATGTATTGCACATAGCCTTTCTTTTACAGGAAAATTGCTATGTTTTAATTCTCACACGAGATGGATATGATTTTCCAGTATATTATATTACGCTGAAAATAAGTTAGCACTGGATCGGCTATAATACTATAAAATAAAAAACGAAATAAGGAAAAAAGTATGTATATAATGGAGAGTGGTTTTCCATATAACTGTAAAGTATATAGTGGTAAAGAATTAAGAAATAATCCCAATCATACAGTGATATGTGAATTTGCTTGTTCTAATATCGATGAAGAAGAAAAGAGACGAAACATATGTGAAGTAATACAAAAGGGCTGTTTAGAGAAGCATGTGTGGGGGTTATATGGTTCGGGCAATCAGGATAATTGGATTTGTTTACAGGTTGCAAGTAAAGATGCAGAAGATGTCGTGAGTGAAATAATATATGATATTGAGTGTATGCATAGGCATAATTCAAAAAAGGAAAGATCTTGGCGAAGTAAGTTTCATGCAAATGTGTTTAAAGTAAATTATGAGTATATAGGTTCGGATATAGTACATCAAAAATATCAATTAATAAAAGATAAATTCGATAATTTAATGATTGTCATCATCAATAGTAATTGCTTATTAACAGATAGGGAAATTGGGGATTTAGGAAGTAAAAATAAATATGCAGAAGTAAAGTATGCATGTGAGACAGAGCCATTATTATGGAATGCTTTTGGGAAAGAACATATCATGGTAGAGCAATTTTCTATTAAGAATTGTTAGTACAATAAATTTACAATTTATATTTAACGGCATTAGTAAAGCTATATTATTAATACAATTGGGAGGAGATGAATTAGACATATGGCAGCATTTTACACAGAAGCAGATTACGAAAACTCAGTCATAGAGCTTTTTCGAAATATGGACTATGAATATGCTTATGGCCCTGAAATAGAAAGAAATTATAATAGCCCACTCTATGATGAAGTATTAGAGGAAAGTCTGCGCAAAATTAACAAGGGAGCTCCATATGATGCAATTGAAGAAGCATTATTCAAACTGCGTAATTTTGAAAATGGGGAACTTGTTCAGAAAAACGAAATTTTTATGGACTATTTGCAGAATGGGATTTCAGTGCGCTATTTATGCAGAGGTGAAGAACGTTCCATGATAATTTATCTTGTAGATTATCAAATACCAGCGAATAATTCTTTTATCGTTGCCAATCAGTGGACATTTATTGAAAATAGTGAAAAGCGTCCTGATGTTATTTTGTTTTTAAATGGATTGCCAGTTGTATTAATTGAACTAAAATCTCCTTCACGTGAAGAAACGGATGCTTCTGAAGCTTATTTGCAGCTAAGAAACTATATGCATGAAATTCCTTCTATGTTTGTTTATAATGCTATTTGTGTTATGAGTGATCAGCTGACATCAAAAGCTGGAACAATTACATCTGGTGAAGATCGTTTTATGGAATGGAAGACAAAGGATGGAAGCTATGAGAATACACAGTACGCTCAATTTGATACATTTTTTGAAGGTATGTTTACAAAAGAACGATTAATAGATATTATTAAGAACTTTAGTTGCTTTTCAAACGATGGATCAACTATGATTAAAATCCTGGCTGGCTATCATCAATACTTTGCAGTAAGAAAAGCAATTGAATCAACAAAGAAGGCTACAGTCACAGATGGAAAGGGTGGAGTATTCTGGCATACACAGGGTAGTGGTAAATCATTATCAATGGTGTTTTATGCTCACTTGTTGCAGTATGCTCTGAATTGCCCGACTATTGTTGTACTTACAGATAGAAATGATTTAGATGACCAATTATATGGTCAATTTGCAAAGTGTAAAAACTTCTTACGACAAGAACCGATGCAAGCAGAAAGTCGCGAGCATTTAAAGTCTTTACTTGCAGGAAGACAAGCCAATGGAATTATATTTACTACAATGCAAAAGTTTGAAGAATCTGAGGAACCATTGTCTGAACGTAACAATATAATCGTTATGGCAGATGAGGCACATCGAGGGCAATATGGTTTGGAAGAAAAAGTAAAAATGGTCACGAATGATTCTGGTGAACAAGAAGCGAAAGTTGTTATTGGTACAGCACGAATTATTCGTAATAGCCTGCCGAATGCTACATATATTGGGTTTACAGGAACACCAATTTCATCCAAAGATCGAAGTACACGAGAAGTATTTGGAGATTATATTGACATTTATGATATGACACAGGCTGTTGAAGATGGGGCGACACGTCCTGTCTATTACGAGAGCCGCGTTGTAAAACTGAAATTAGATGCCGATACATTGCAGTTAATCGATAATGAATACGAGATAATAGCTAATAATGCAGATAAAGAAGTGATAGAAAAGAGTAAGCGTGATTTGGGGCAGATGGAAGCAATTCTTGGTGCGGATACGACAATCGAGTCACTTGTAAATGATATTTTAAATCACTATGAGAATTTCCGCGAATATGAATTAACTGGAAAGGCAATGATCGTTGCTTATTCCAGACCAATTGCAATGAAAATATATCACAAGATATTAGAACTGCGGCCAAGCTGGACAGAAAAAATTGGGGTTGTAATGACTTCCAGTAATAAAGATCCAGAAGAATGGCGTCAGATTATCGGAAACAAATCGCATAAAGATGAGCTTGCCAAGAAGTTTAAAGATAATAATAGTCCAATGAAAATTGCAATTGTTGTGGATATGTGGCTTACAGGATTTGATGTTCCTTCCCTAGCTACAATGTATGTATATAAACCGATGAGCGGGTACAACCTTATGCAGGCAATTGCCAGAGTTAATCGTGTATTTAAGGAAAAAGAAGGGGGATTAGTTGTTGATTATGTTGGCATAGCTTCTGCATTAAAACAGGCCATGAATGATTTTACAGCACGTGATAGAAAAAATTATGGAAATACGGATGTAAGTGAGGTCGCTTATCCAAAATTCCTTGAAAAGTTATCAATTTGTCGAGATCTGTTTCATGGATATGACTATTCAAAGTTTACAAATGGAACAGATTTGGAAAGAGCGAAAACAATTAGTGGTGCAGTAAACTTTATTATTGCCAGAGAAAAAGATAATGAAAAAGATTCATTTGTCAAGGAAGCACTTATGTTACACCAGGCACTGTCACTTTGTGCATCACTTGTTGAAGAATCTTTAAGATTAGAAGCTGCATTTTTTGAGTCTGTAAGAGTGTTCTTAATGCGCCTTTCGAATCAGGGAAATGGTAATAAAATTTCTCTTCCTGAAATGAATATACGCGTAAATGAACTTCTAAAACAGAGTATAAAAAGTGATGGAGTAATTAATCTGTTTTCTGATGTGAAGCAGGAATTTTCTTTGTTTGATCCGAAATTTCTTGCAGAAGTTGCAAACATGAAAGAAAGAAATCTGGCAGTAGAATTATTGAAGAAGCTGATTGCAGAACAAATTCAAATATATCGTAGAACAAATGTTGTAAAATCAGAGAAATTTTCTGAGATAATTCAACGAGCTATGAATGCCTATTTGAATGGTATGCTCAGTAATGAAGAAGTTATCGAAGAATTAATGAATCTTGCAAAGCAGATTGCAACTGCAAAAGAAGAGGGAGACTCGCTTGGATTATCGGAAGATGAACTTGCGTTTTATGATGCACTTACTAAGCCACAAGCAATTAAGGATTTTTATGAGAATGCAGAACTAATTGCAATAACAAAAGAATTAACAGATACTCTTCGCAAAAATAAAACCGTTGATTGGCAGAAGAAAGAATCGGCTCGTGCCAGAATGAGAATGCTCGTCAAAAAACTTTTAAAAAAGCATAGGTATCCGCCTGAAGGGATGGAAGATGCAGTCCAGATAGTTATGACACAGTGTGAATTATGGACAGATAAAGAGATGAATGATGAAAAAATTGTTCCTTTTTATGGAAGCTTAGATTATGAGAAGGAACATCAGAAGGTAATGATGGTTGCGGAAGATTTAGGTATATATAAGGTTAATAAAGGGGAGTGATAAGCTATGGGTGCAGATAATAACTTTCTATGGACAGATTGTTATATGGAGTTAGCAGATAAAATTTTGAGTTTTAAAACAGATCGCAAATCGTTGCTAACGTTACTTCAAATCGTGTTTGAAGAGGCAGATATGAAGTTCTCATACATGGAAGATGATAAAGTAATGGAAGATATTTGTCCTTTTACTGTTATGGGCGCAATCAATAGGGGAATAAAGGATGAAAATAGAATTGCTATATTAAGTTCATTAAAAGCTCATTTGGGAATGAAATCAGAAGTTCCAAAATCTTTTATTGGAATCC
The DNA here is from genome assembly GCF_049890855.1 of Lacrimispora sp. 38-1. Lineage (NCBI taxonomy): Bacteria > Bacillati > Bacillota > Clostridia > Lachnospirales > Lachnospiraceae > Lacrimispora > Lacrimispora sp. 38-1. Next base: position 44,401 of record NZ_JBANEW010000103.1, read on the forward strand.
CTTTATTAAACAACATGAAGACCTGGTTTTTTGCATTAAAGAAAGATCAAGGTGATAAAGATATTCAAAATTTATGGGATATGTTTGAAATTGCACTTTCTTATGCAGATGAGCCTACAAATGATAAAAGAGGCAAATTTATTTCATGTTTTGATACGGTTGTAAAACAGATTAATGTTAGATGGAATATTACGATGGGACTATACTGGTGCCGGCCTTATACATATATAAATTTAGATGAAAGAAATCGTAAATTTATATTGCAAAATGGGAATTTACCATCATATTTTTCAACAGTGTTTGCAGGGATTGATAAGAAGTTGCCAGATGGAAATAAGTATCTTTTTATGTGCGAACAGTGTACGAATGCCATTAAAAATGGAAACTTCGGATATGAAAATCTTCCGGAATTATCATACATAGCATGGAAATCTGCACAAGAGAGCTCGGGAAAAAAGTCTAATGCAGAATTTTTAAAGTGGTTTGAACCAATTGTAACAGCTTTAAAAGATCTTGGTGGCAGAGCTAATCCCAAAGATGTACGTGACAGAATTGCCATCAACTTAAAATTATCTCAAGAAGAAATACACGAAACACGTGGGAAGTCTAAAACAAATAAGTTTGCAAATGAGGTAGCATTTGCAAGAAATTATTTAGCTTATGAAGGAATTATAGATAAATCAGAACGCGGAATATGGGCTTTGACTGATAAAGGCATAGACTGTGAGATGTCTGAACAATATGCAAGTGATATTTTTCAAAAATGGGTTGAAATTCTAAAGAACCGACGAGAGGAACAGAACCCAGATGAAGAAACAGATTCACAAGTTCATTTTTGGATATATGCAGCAGGTGAAAATTCAAGACTATGGGAAGACTTTTACCAAAAAGGAATTATGGCGATTGGATGGGATGAAATAGGGAATCTGTCAGATTACGCTGATCGTGATGAAATGATAACAGCAATGCAAGAGAAAATCGCAGATGAAAAGTCATATAAAAATGATTCCCTAGCTACATGGCAATTTGTAAATACAATGAACATCGGTGACATTGTATATGTGAAGAGGGGCATGAGCAAAGTTGTTGGAAGAGGTGTTGTAAAATCAGATTATATCTATGATTTAAGCAGAAAAGAATACAAAAATACACGTAAAATTGAGTGGACTAATAAAGGGGAATGGGAACATCCGGGACAAGCTGTTCTTAAGACACTTACTGACGTTACCCAATATACAGATTACGTACTAAAACTAGAGGCTATTTTTACAGAAGATGCAGGACAAGAACTAGAGACGCAGAAACCGGTGGTATATTCAAAGTATACAGAAGAAGATTTTCTTAACGAAGTATTTATGGATAAAGAAGAGTATGAGCGTTTGGCAAGACTTCTTTTGAAGAAGAAAAACCTAATTCTTCAAGGTGCACCTGGGGTAGGAAAGACATTTGCTGCAAAAAGATTAGCATACTCCATTATGCAGGTGAAAGATTCTAGTCGAGTTACAGTTATTCAGTTTCACCAAAGTTATAGCTACGAAGATTTTATTATGGGATATAGACCAACAAAAGAGGGGTTTGAATTAGTTCCTGGACCATTTTATGATTTTTGCAGAAAAGCTCAGGACGATGAAGACAGAGAATATTTCTTTATCATTGATGAAATTAACAGAGGTAACTTGAGTAAAATATTTGGAGAGCTGCTGATGTTAGTTGAAACGGATAAAAGGGGTGAAAGTCTGAGACTTTTATATAAGAATGAATTATTCTCTGTTCCTAAAAATGTTCATATCATTGGTATGATGAACACCGCAGACAGGAGTTTGGCAATGATTGATTATGCACTCAGAAGACGCTTTGCATTTTATGAATTAAAGCCAGCACTTGAAAGTCAACAGTTTAAAGATATGAAAGCTATCGCAAAAAATGAAAAATATAATAAGTTAATTGAAAAAGTTATTTCTTTAAACAAGGTAATTCAAGAAGATGAGTCATTGGGAAGCGGATTTGTAATTGGTCATAGTTATTTCTGCGTTTCAGAAAAAATCGCAGATGATGATGTATCAGCGATTATAGAATTCGAGCTGATTCCACTTATTAACGAATATTGGTTTGATGAACAGACAAAAATTTCAGATTGGTCTGCTAAATTGCGTGGTGTTATGAATGATTAGAATTAAAAATGTTTATTACATGCTTAGCTATGCTTTTCGCATTTTAGCCGAGGAAAAATATCATGATATTAATGCGGAAGAGTTTCAATATACAGCAGATTTAATGGCAGCAATTCTTCAAAAAGGATTGTCAAGTCAGATAAAAAAAGGACTCGGCAGAGATTATATTCAAAAGACAGATATGCTTTCTACACCTCGAGGAAAAATAGATATTTCCCTCTCTGTAAAGGAACAGGCTATATTTTCAAGAAAATTGGTATGTGTCTATGACTCTTTTGAAGAAAATACTTATATGAATCAGGTATTGAAGAGTACTGCGCAAAGACTAATTCAGACTGATGATGTGAAAATGGAACGTAAGAAGGCACTTAAGAAATTAATGCTCTATTTCAATAACGTAGATATTATTGATCTTCGAACCATAAAATGGAGAGGTTTTCAATACACAAAAAATAATGCCACATACAAGATGTTAATCAATATTTGCTTTTTGGTAGCAAAAGGCCTTCTTTTAACAGATGAAAAGGGTGATTTGAAAATGTCAAAATATCTTGATGACAGGCAAATGCATAACCTTTATGAGAAGTTTATTTTGGAATATTATCGGAAACATTATCCGGAATTTAAAGCGAAACCATCGCAAGTTGACTGGAATGTAGATGATGGGTTCTTAGGATTGCTTCCTACTATGAAAACAGATATTACATTAGAATATCAAGGGCGAACAACAATTATTGATGCAAAATACTATTCCAGAATGCTTCAGTATAATCAGTTGTTTAATTCTAAGACATTACATTCTAATAATATGTATCAAATATTTACCTATGTAAAGAATAAGGATGTAAAGCATGATGGAAGCGTTAGTGGAGTTCTATTATATGCAAAAACAGACGAAGAAGAGTTGCTAAATCAGAATTATTTAATGAGTGGAAATAAAATTAGCGTTAAATCGTTGGATTTAGGGTCTGATTTTGAAGAGATTGCTATGACGTTGGATGGGATAGCAGAAAATCTTAAGGTGAGTTAGTAATAATGGTTTTAGTAGTAGAAAAAATGATTAGCAGAATGGTTTTAGAATTTTTGATGTGGAAAGGAAGTGTTGCCCGTTGAATATAAATGAGGTCTTACAATTTGAAGAAAAGTAAATTTTTGATCGTAAAAGTATAAATATTGAATCGAAAACATTAGCTATCCACATTGTGGCATTTGCTAATGCCGATGGGGACACGATTGCTATTGGAATATCAGATAAGACTCGTAGAGTTGAAGGAGTAGACTTGGGATAGGGTTGAAAGATTTATGCCTGGAAGTATGGCAAGGCAGACCCATATCCAAATGCTGGTGTATTTGACGATGTTTGAGTATTTAAAGGAAAATTTTCCGGATTTTATTTGTATGCCGTTGCTTGTAATTGATTCGGCAAATCAACCAATGGGAACTGATAGTTTTGAAAAAGTATATACAGTTATTATTGAGATGGCCGAAAAAATAGGAATACAAACAATTTTTCTTTCTAAAGACAAAATTAATGGAATTAAACCAAATGATTTTATTGATATTTCAGAAGGGTTAAATAAATTTCATCAGAAATAGATATAGATTTTTGTCGAAAATATAAAAATTAAACCTTTGAAAGTGGAATATGCTAATGGGAAAAATTAAAGAATATAAGATAGGTATTGATAGTGCAAATAAAATATATTTTATTGATACAAATATCTTGTTGGCGATGACTCAACTTTATTACAAAGGAAAATGTAAGGATGAGGAAATCACAGAGGAAATTAAAATATTTATTCTTGAGTCAAGAAAATATGGTGTACAAAATCAATTTTCTATAACAGAAGTTTGCTTTGATTATAAAAGCAATCAGATGAACAATGAGCAAATGAATAAAATCATGATAGCGTATGACAATTTGCTTATGAATTTAACGGACGATGAGATACGGAATCATAAAGGATATTTAGAACCAAAAGCAAAATGGAATTCCAAAAGAGAATATTCATATAAGAGCATTTTTGAATGTAATCTTCCTAAGTTTTTCTTAGCAAATAACATTGGTATGATTGGTATTTTTTATCAAACGTATTTATATTTTTTGAAAATTTATGACTTGAAAATATCGAATGAGGAACCACTGACAAAGATTAGAAGCTTGTTTAAGTTTATGACGGAAGATATTGATGTTTTTATGGGATATGAATTTTATTTAGGGGTTATGTTATTTGTTGGAAGTCAGAAAGAACGTGAAATATCACAAGGTATTTTCAAACCAATGGCTAATCCCCCATTGGATCATATTTTAAACACAGTTATTGATATATTTCAATATAGAATGGCATGTTTTATTGCTGATTATTCTGTTAGAATGAAAATGCCTATGAAGGCAGTGTTTGCAACTATGGATATAGATTTACAGAAATATATAGAACATAATATGTCCTATCAAACAGTAATGACATCCAATATGATAACGCCTATCAATCATTTTGAAATTGCAATCGATTCAAAATATATACAAGAATGGGATAAATTTTATGATGAAATTTATTATCCAATTCTTCAATCAAGATTTTCAGAAATTCATACGCATGAAATTGATAAAGAAAAAAGAAAGTTCATTTCAGATAAGATTAGGAATGAGATCGTTAAATATGAGAGAATAGTAGTCTATAATATAAAATGAGTTTTATAAGAAATTTTGGGTATATTTTGGGTATAAGAAATATCACCATTTAAATGATATATAAAACTATATCAAAATGAAACGAAATATTAACTGGAACAAATATAAATTAGCTCAAGCAAAGACTATGAAAAAGAGTTTGAATAAAAATTTTGAGCCCATAAAATCTTGTAAAATAAGGATTTGTGGGCTCTCTTTATGTCGTTTGGTGCTAGGAGGATATATTTAGCAATTTAAGTAATTTTTGCTTATTTATTTTATCCCAGTGTTTAATCTTATGTTTATAGTCAGTAATGACTCTATCAACAACATTATTAGTAAAGTTATCATAATCTCCAATATATTCAATTCGATCTGACCAGTATGGCTGGGAAAAAAATCTAACTTCACCTTCAGAGATTTTGAAATTGATGTCTTGGAATCGGTTGTATTTATTTTGGGATAGTGTTTTTGCATATTCTTTATCGAATCCAGCAATATTACGGCCTTCAATATCGGCACGTACTTCTTTGAGTATTGCAAACATTGAATAGTTTGGAGAGTGATGATATAAAAAAAAGTGGTTAAAGTCTTTGTGATTATAATGAGCAATTTCATGAGCGATAGTAATTTTTCATTCATCAAAACATGTTGAATGTGGAGGTGCGATAAGTAAATCCCTAAGCCAAAGTGTTGTCGTAGTAAGACAATTTGTGAAAGGAAAATATCCACCATTATAATCAACACTTCGATTAAAAAGAAAATGTATTTTACTGTTAGGACACATATTAGAAATTTCCTCTTTACATTTGTTTATCATATTGTTTATATCATTTTGGCTACATTTTGTTGATTTTTTAATTTTTCTAATAGAAATTTTTTTGAGTTCATCCAGTATTTGCATTAACATTATAATAGATGATAAATTAAATACAAATGTTAATACTATAAATACTAAAATGTACATAATTTCCTCCTCTGTAAGTATTATTTTTCATAACATGTTTTATTTGTAGCTAATTCATATACTCTTGTATCTAAACGATATAAAAGTATTGTAACATATAAATTAGAACTAAGAAATAAATATTTATTTAATTAGATCTGCTTTTGTAAAATACAATAGTAACGTATTGTATCTTTCGTGCAACTACTTATTGCTTTCTAAATCCCACTACCCATGGTATTCTGTAGAAGATAGTAATTTAAATATGGAGGGGCAATAAAATGACATTTTCAGACAAATTACAGATTATCCGAAAATCTAAAGGCATCACCCAGGAAGAATTAGCCGAAAAATTAAATGTATCCCGTCAGGCGGTCACAAAATGGGAGAGCGGCATGGTATAACCCGGACATAATGAATTTAATTCAATTAAGTGAATTAGTTCATATTACGGTTGATTACCTTGTTAAAGATAATCAATGCAGTAAATTTATAGAGATTACCTATGATAATGACATGGACGAACTAATAGATTTCAAATTAGAGGCAATCAAAAACACTTACGCAAGTTATGCTGAACCCTGTGGCGCATCAAGGCCTGGTTCAAATGATTATACCTAAACAAAAGGCGATTACCAATATTATGATACGTGGTTAGGTGGAGAAAAGTTTTCCGGGGAGGAAGCTATCTGGAAAAAGGGAAAAGCAAGTTACTCGATGAACTATTTCGGAAGAAACTTAGACGAGAGATTTAGCAGTGATTTTTTAAAAGAGGTATTGGGATCAGCACCGAGAGAATTACCTTATAGAGGTCCGGAATTCTATCAATCTGGAGAGTACACGTACAAAATAAGGTAATAGGAGATATGGACTGGTTCCAGGGCTACGAAGTATTTACTGCCAGAATATTAAAGTTTATGAATGTTTTTATCATGGAGGTGTGTTGGTATAGTGAAATAGCAGATATTCCATTGATAAAAAGATAAGGTAAAGGCCCCTGCAATAGTGTTAGATTAGATTAATGATTCAATTAGAGAGGTTCAATTTGAGCTTCTCTTTTTTGTGTTTTTTAAGTAGTAATAAGGCAAAAATAATCATCAAATACGTTAAAATC